>JAAUPF010000113.1 GCA_012034575.1 Richelia sp. CSU_2_1
GTCGGGATGCGCGATCGCCGCTAAAACTTTGTCTCCTAATTGTAAAGTAATTGGAGTAGAACCGGAACAAGCAGATGATGCGGCGCGATCGTTCCGCACGAAAACGCTGCAAACTGTTACTAACCCCGATACGATTGCTGACGCGCGCGCACGCCATCTTTGGGAAAATTAACCTTTCCTTTGGTGCTGCATTATGCGGACGATATCGTTACAGTTTCGGAAGAGGCAATTCGCCAAACAATGTTTTTTATGTGGGAACGCATGAAGATAGTTGTGGAACCGACGGGAGTGCTAGCAGCAGCAGCTTTGTTGGATGGAGTTGTGAAAGCTGAAAATGCGAAAGTTGGGGTAATTGTTAGCGGCGGAAATGTCGATTTTAGTCATTATGAAAGTAGCTGATTTGTCTGAAGAAACTTTAGCCAAAGTTAAAACTGTACGCTGGGATCGGATTATTGAGAAGCACGAAGGGCCGGATAGCTGGGATTTAGAGTTTGAATGCGGCGAACCGGAATTTATGGAAATTGAAGGGCGGTGGGTGTTGTTGCCGGTTGAAGCATCCCACCATCAAAATATTACGATTTTGCGGGCGATTTGGAGCGCGGATGGTAACTCGCTGACTCTGTTTCTCAAGGATACAACTTTTGATGACCATTGGGCCGATTCTGGATATATGGCAGTGTGCGATCGACCCAAAGGAGAAGAGTTTTTCTTAGCTGTATTGTACCACGAATGGTTTATTATTGAAAATTCTGAGTTATTTGAAGGTTAATAATAATTGTAGCAACAAGCAAATAACCAATAACTACTAACATTATGCCGGATATTTATGTTATCGGAGGTTGCAACGGTTCTGGAAAAACAACAACGGCGATGCAGTTATTGCCGCAGTTTCTTAATGTATTTGAGTATGTCAATGCTGATGAAATAGCTGTCGGGCTTTCGCCTTTCAATCCCGAATCTGTGGCAATTCAAGCGGGGCGATTGATGCTGCAACGGTTAGACGCGCTATCAAATGCGGGTGCTGATTTTGCTTTTGAAACAACTCTTGCTTCTCGCAATTACGTCCGGTTTTTGCGCAATTGCAAACTTAAAGGTTATACTGTTAATTTAATTTATTTTTGGTTGTGCAGCCCGGAATTGGCGATCGAACGGGTGCGGCGGCGGGTAGAAAGTGGCGGGCATAATATCCCTGAAGATGTGATTCGCCGCCGCTATGAAAGAGGACGCAAAAATTTGTTAGAACTGTATTTACCTTTAAGCGATACTTGTATTGTTTACGATAATTCAACTGCTATCTCGGAAGTGGTGGCTAGTTATAATAATAGTACAGTAGCCGATCGAATTGTTTATCGATTGGAAATTTGGAACCAAATTACTGGAGGTATCGATGAATCCTGAACAACCTGCCCTCTCACCTCTGCATCAAAAAATCGATGCTGGTGTTAAAATGGCGATCGCGCTTGCGATCGATAAACACCGCAAACTCGGACAATCAATTAGTATTTGGCAAGATGGAAAAATCGTGACTCTTGCTGCTGATGAAATTCCGCCTCTTGAAAAAGATCGCCCACAACCCCGCAATTGATGAGTTTTGGCAATGCTTTGTTTGAGGAAATGCTAAAGGATATTGCTCTAGTGTCAAACTGTTCTTAATCGAAGGCTGCGCGGCAAAGTGTTTCAACTGTTTCGCCAGTTTACCGATTTTGAGCTTTGCTGCAATTGCGCGATCGACTTTGGTACTTTTAGCTTTAAACTAATTTAGACGACGATAATCCTTATTATTTAATTTGCACGATGTCTTCAGAAACCAACTCAGTGGCTCAATCTACAACTGGTGCAGATGCGATCGATGTCGCGATCGCCTCAGGAATCGACTTTGACGGCACTCCCATTCCCAAGGTAAAATTAGACCTTTACGAGCAAGTAATGGGTTTAGAAGCGGGGAGACAGCGCAGTGGCGTGTCAAACACCATGCGATCGCGCATTGTCCGCATCGGGGCGAAACACATTCCTCAAGCAGAACTCGATAAAATGTTAGTTGCTGCTGATTTCGCACCGCTGAAAGAGAAGGAAATTGCTTTTTATTACAGCGGTAAGTAAGTAGAAGGAAGAATTGATAGTTAATAGTTGATAGTTGATAGTTATCATCAGCCATCAGCTATCAGCCATCAGTTATTTGAATTTAAAGTTGGCAAAAAACTAATGACTGATGAGTAATGACTGACAACTTTTAACTTTTTGATTTTGCGTCGCGCCAAGCTTGTCGCATCCGTCCAAAATTGGTAGTAAATTCTTGCCACCCCAAACTGCTTCCTGAAATTTCTTCATCCCAGGAAGCCGAGAGGACTCCGTAACTCAATCCCAAAACGCCCAAGCCAAAACAGCCCATACTTACTAGCAAAACTGCTGTATTGGGCAATTCAAACAAACCTTTGGTAACAACCAAATAACTCACAAAAAATATGACAACTCCCAGAAATGTCGGCACTCCGCTGAATAAAGCGATGCGCGAGATCATGCGCTTGCTGACAACTTCCGGGATAGATTGCGATTGTTTGGTGCCGCTTGTTTGTGCTGGTTTGGTGCCAGTTGTTTGTGCTTGGGGCTTCTCGTCTGTTTTGACGGCGCTTGCTGGGGTTTCTGGGGGCTTTTTGGGGGTTTTTTTGCGATTTGTGGCAGGTTCAAAGGGCAAGCGCTGGCGGGGTGGTTCCGAGGACATGGGCGATTTGTATCCTTAAATCTGAAATTTTTTCATTAAGCCTGGGAGTTTGTCCCAGGTTAAGGAATATTTTCGCAAATTTTGGTCTTGGCAATCAGCCGCGAATTCCCAAACGGGCGATTAATGCTTTGTAGCGTTCTGGGCTTTGCTTTTGGATGTAGGCTAGCAGGCTTTTGCGGCGGCTGATCATCTGCATCAGACCGCGGCGGGAGGCGTAGTCTTTTTGGTTGGCTTTCAGGTGGGCGCTGAGTTTGGAAATGCGATCGCTCAGCATTGCAACTTGTAAGTCTGCCGATCCGGTGTCGGTTTCATGGGTTTGGTATTCGCCCATGATTTCTTGTTTGCGCTGTTGGGTAAGTGCCATGTATGGAATTTATGTTTTTTTGTACGATTGTCACAATCCCTTATGATATCACAGATTGGAAAGGGTGCAAGAGCGAATTTTTGCTGTCAGAGTTGACGGGGCGATCGAGGCGTCAATTCCCTCGTGAGAAAAGGTAACTGCTGACTAAGCCATCCAAGAAACCGGGTTTTTGACGAAAAATCTTCGCTTTTACGCACAGTCTTTGACAAAAACCCGGTTTCTGAAATTTGTTAAGGTACGATCGAAACGTTTACCAGTAAAACAGCATGATTCCAATGATTTCTCAACTCTTTCCAAGGGAACTCAATCGCCTGCAATACCTGCTTCGCATTGTTATATATCTTATCATCGTATTTTCCCTTTACTTCACTGCTAGGAACGCGATCGATATTGAAAAGATCGGCTTCTTGCTTTTGGGAGTTCAAATTCTGAAAATCTTGCTATTCGATATCGCTCGAATTCGACACATCGGTCGATCGCCCTGGTTTGTGATTCTCTTCTTTATTCCTTACTTGGGTGGATTTTTTCAAATGCTCTTGTTCATACTGCCGTCCGATCGCCCGCCTGAAGATACAATTTTCTGATTGCCCGATCGCAACTTGTAATTATACGCTACTTCGATCGCTAGAGCCTACTAAAAATCGGATTGCCAAGACTTCACTACTCGATCGATACTCTCTCCATAGCGACAAAAAGTTAGTTGAAAAACATTATAAGTAGTATCGATAAATTTTTCTCTTAAGTCATTAAGTATTGACTCCAATTGATTTACAGCGGTGTTTTTGATGTAGACCAGGGTAATATGAGGTCTAAAAAGTTGATGACTGGGGGTATTAGGAAGTTTTTCACAGATTTGACGCAGTTTTTTTAAGTTGTCATTCATAGCTATTGCCAAGTAAATTATTTGATACTCATCGTTATAGCTTCTAAAATAATCTACATCTTCTACTATTAAACTGTTGGTGGGTTCGATCGATCTAATTTGGCTGGAAAACATTTGCAAATCGACTTCAGGCTTAAATCCATAAAATATAGTGAGATGAGCCTTAGCTGCTACATTGCCATTAATATAATCGCGTGCTTGAGAGATATAAAACAAAAAATTAGGCACAACATATCTCACTGTTTTATCAAGTTTAATCTTGTCTTCCAGGCTGAGTTCTAAAGTTGCATATCCTTGATAAATTTGTTGGCTTTCCATAATTCTTTTGGCTGTAAAGTGTAAAAAAATACTTGAAAACTTACAAAGCTGGCCTGGAAACAGAGTTGTTTGCGACGATGCTTTGTTGCAAGCAGTTTGTAAAAAACTGATTTTTTGTCGGAAATCCTAAGTGCCAATAATATTGGTAGAGGATTATCTGCTCAAATAAGAAATTGCCTCGCGTATCCAATCTTCGGCACTACCTTTCGCGGTCAAATTGCTATCTTGACTGAGTGTTTGCAAGGCTTGCAAAACTTCGGTTGCGTTGTATCCCAAAGCCAGCAAAGTCATTTCTACTTCTTCTTGGATCTCTGGCTTGATGCCCGCAGCGGCTGATGTTGTCAGTCCTTCTTGCTGCCGCCATTCCGATAGTTTACTTTTCAATTCAAGGGCTAAACGTTCTGCGGTTTTCGTACCGACACCCGGAGTTTTTGCTAAGATGCGGGTGTTACCGCCGACAATTGCCTGGACTAAATCTTGCATTCCTAGTGTATCTAAAAGTGCGATCGCCAGTTGTGCTCCCACGCCGCTGACGCTAGTTAATTGCCGGAATAAATCACGTTCGGCGACGCTGCCAAAACCGTACAATACGATTTGGTCTTCTTTCACTTGTTGGTGAGTAAAAATTTGGACAATTTCGCCAGATGGTGGCAGTTGGCCGATGACGCGGGGCAAAATTTGGATTTCATAGCCGATGCCATTAACTTCGAGAATGAGGATGACGCGGTTGCTGCCTTTGGCAATGTCGGCGACTGTGCCTTTAAGATAATTAATCATAGATTTAATGATACACTCCTATTCGCTTTCCTCAAACTCGGCGATGATGCTGCGGATTTCGTTGGGGCTGATATCGGCTCGATCGGACTTTGAGTATATAGTTAACAAAAGTACGCTGATGGGCGATTCAATTTGATAAATCATGCGATATCCTGCACTTTTACCTTTTTGGATGTTGCTGTTTTTGATTCTAACTTTTAAAATGACATAATCTTCGCCCATTCCCGGAATGCGATCGCCAATAAAGTTGCTTGCTTGTATTTCTTCAATTATTGGCTGAGTATCTACTCGAATTTTCCGAAATCTTTTGGACAAGTCGCGCAAGTTCCTTTTGTACTCTGGGGCTAAGTCGATTTGAACAAAAATGGATTCATTCGACATCGATTCCCTCCCACATTTGAGAAAGAGGTATCCGCTGTCCGGCTTTAGCTTCTTGCAACGCTCTTCTAAGACTCGCTTTTATTTCTTCAACTGGAGTATCATCAGGATCGTCTTCAGCTTCATCAATTTCCTCGGTTGGTTCCTGAAACAAAACGATGATTCGCACTCGGCCCGGAGTTTCTGCGATTAGGGGTCGATCGAGCAATAATTGACCTTTTTCATCGATCGTGCCTGTAACTTCAACTGCTTTCATAAATTTATTTTCATGTGTGCAATCTCGATCTTAGCACGATTTGGAATTAAATAATTTAATGTTTTAGTTCTACGGACGATCTGACGAGAATAATTGTTTTAAAAATGCTATGGTATTTTTTTAGCAGTTCCGAACGCATCAAACACAACCAATGATTTTTTTACTAGATCTGTGAGTTACAATTGATATCTTACACCCAGTCAATAAAGGACTTGCTCGCGCGGTGGGTGCGGGTTTTTGAGCTTGTCAATTATTGGCGAATATTGTGGAAAAACCCGCCCCTACAGGTTATCACTCCTGGTGCAATAGCAGCAGGCAAAAATCAATTACCAATTACCAATTACCAATTACCAATTACCAATTACCAGCTACCATGACTCTACCTAAATTACCCGGTTGGTTTCCCCAACAAAGTTCTCAAGTTTGGATTCTTGCTGCTGGCAGGTTTCTCTCGCAAACCGGCACGGGTTTTACATTATTTTACGCGCCGATATTTTTTGTCGATCGAGTTGGTTTGTCTGCTACTGCTGTGGGAATTGCTTTGGGTAGCGGTTCGGTTTCGGGAATATTCGGACGCATTTTAGGCGGTTCTTTATCCGATGCTAAATTTTGCGGCAGGCGGCGAACTTTATTGCTGGCGGCAATTATTTCGGCTGTTGCTTCTTTTCTCCTAGGGGCAACTAACGATTTTGCGGGCTTAATTGCCGGCAATTTACTGATGGGTTTTGGTGTGGGTTTGTATTGGCCTCCCACCGAGGCTATGGTGGCGGATTTAACCGAGGGTACGCAGCGAAATGAGGCTTTTGCTTTGACTCGACTTGCTGATAATTTGGGTTTGCAAGTTGGAATTATTTTAGGCGGTATTTTAATTGCGACGACGGGGAATTATCGAGCGCTGTTTGTGATTGATGGAATTTCTTTTTTAGTGCTGTTTGGAGTGGTGGCGATCGCGATTTCCGAAACCTACAAACCAGCAAATTCAGTCGATCGATCTAATAAAATCCGAGAAAGTGGCTGGACGATCGCGCTGAAAGATCGCACTCTTTTAGTCTATGTTTTCGTAAACACTATTTTCACTTTATATATTTCCCAAATTCAAACTACCATGCCGCTGTACTTCAGCAAGTTTACCGCGACTGGCGGCTCGGAAACAGGCTTTTCAACAGCTACAATTACTTTTTTGTTTGCTTTGAATACATTTTTAACTGTGGTTTTGCAACTGCCTGTCGCGAGGAATTTGAAGCGGTTTTCCCATCCAAAAGCTTTAATGATTTCGGCATTGCTGTGGGGCATGGGATTTATTGCGATCGGCTTGACGGGAATGGCTGCAACTGGCAAACTATTTTTAGCTATTTTAGGTTTGAGCTTTTTGGCAGTTGCGACAGTGGCTTATTTACCTTCTGCTTCGGCTTTGGTGGTGGATTTAGCACCGGAATCTTTTCGCGGTGTATACTTAGCAATTAATTCTCAATGTTGGGCGATCGGTTATTTAATCGGACCTCCTTTGGGGGGTTGGGCTTTGGATCGGGGTAAGTTGGCTGCCGATAATTTTTGGTTGGGTTTGGCATTGAGTATTGGGGCTGTTATCTTGATTTTGCAAGCGCTCGATCGAATGTTAAAAAAATAGTTGTAAAATCCTCATTTCACGCTAAATATAGTTTGGGCTGTTGCTCGATCGAATGTTAAAAAAATAATTGCAAAAATCCTTGTTTTGCGCTCTATGAATTAGGCGGATAATCAATTTGCAACGAACGATCGACTATCAAATATAGCAAGCAGTTGATTTATTTATTTTGAAATATATATAATTTACTAATTTTGAAATTTTGTGTTTTCCGATACGCAATAGCCTTAAAGTTTGTGAAAAGGTAATAATAAGACTGACGCATCTATGCCAAAGAAACTGGGTTGTTTACCGAATCTACGGACAAGTGCGAAATATTTTCGTAAAAAAAACCAGTTTCTCACCACCCGTGCATAAGTCCAAATACAGATTGTTTGCATAAGTTCGTCACAAACAGTAACGAACAATTTCACGGTCAATTGTGTGAGGAAAGTGTGTAATGAAAGTAGATCTATTAGTTACTGCTGGTGGATTAAGCTTCTTGTCTCTAATTTCAGGGGCTTTGCCCTTAGAAGCAATGCCGATAGTTGCCGAGAAAGAAGAGCTAGTAACTCCAGAATCAAAAGAGTTAGAGGTAGAAATTAGCCTCGATCGAACAGTTGAAAATCCGGTAGCAATTGAACTCGATAATCCCGCGCAGAAACCGGAAAAACTGACAGATAATTCTGCCAATTTTACCACCGATCGATCGGCAGAAAATATTGTTTCCCAAACAGATCGATCGCCTGCAATTCCAACAGCAACATCGACTGCCGAACAAATAGCAGAAATCGAAAACAGCGCCTCCTTAGAACCAGCAACAACTAACAGTCAAACAGCAGAATCCGGCGAACTACCGCAGGTAACATCTGTCTCTCAACTCTCCGACGTAAGGCCGACAGACTGGGCCTTTCAAGCCCTGCAATCTCTCGTTGAAAGATACGGCTGCATCGCGGGATATCCCGACGGTACGTTCCGAGGAAATCGGGCGATGACTCGCTACGAATTTGCCGCCGGTTTAAACGCTTGCTTAGATAAAGTTAACGAGTTAATTCGTGCGGGTACGGGCAACTTAGCGACCAAAGATGACTTAACCGCACTGCAAAGATTGCAAGAAGAATTTGCAGCGGAATTAGCTACTTTGCGGGGTCGAGTCGATGCTTTAGAAGCCCGTACCTCCGAATTAGAAGCCAATCAATTCTCCACCACAACTAAACTCAGCGGCGAAGCAATTATTAGTGTTGCCGATACAACCAAAAACGATCGCAACGAGACTCAAACAGTCTTAAATTACCGAGTGCGGCTGAATTTGCTGACCAGTTTTACAGGCAAAGATACGCTCATTACTGGCTTGCAAGCTTACAACATTAACAGCTTCGGACCGCAATTAGGTTTGTCAACCGGTGCATTTAGCGGTTTGTCAGACAGTCAGGCAAAACTGAGTTTTGAACCGCAATTTCCCGGCATTAATCCTCAAACTCTATCTAGCGTTAGTGCCAATAGTGTCGAACTGTACAAACTGCTTTACGTCTTTCCAGTTTCTAACAGCTTCACTCTATTTGCCGGCCCGAAAGCTGAAACTTCCGATGCTTTTGCTGCTATCACTCCCTTTGCTGGAGAAGGACAAGAAGCCGTTTCGAGATTTGCAGGTAACAACCCTGTTGTCCGCGTATCCGGCGGCACTTCCGGCAGCGGTTTGGCATCAGCAGGCGGGTTTATTTGGAACATTTCACCTAAAGTCAACCTCACAGCTTTATACGGCAGCGTAAATGCTCCTTTGACGAGAGATTTAGGTTTTCCTGCTACTCCCTTAGGGGCGGGTTTATTTGATGGCAGTACCGTGGCTGCGGCACAGTTAACTATTAAACCAAGTCGCAGTATTGACATCGGTTTAAATTACGCTTACAGTCGCCATAAGTTAAATATTCTGGCTACGGGATTGTCTGATGCCGATTTGGGTTCGATTTTAGGGAGCGATCGAGAGCCTGTAAGCGGCGGTTTGACCATGAATTCTTTTGGCGGAACTTTGACTTGGCGGATCGCTCCAAAACTTGCAATTTCTACCTATGGAGGTTGGATAATTGCTGATGCGGAAAGAAGCAATGCTTCGACAACTTTTAACAGTTGGATGGTAGGTTTGCATTTCCGAGATTTGTTTAAATCTGGGAATAATGCGGGGATTATTTTCGGGCAGCCTTTGGATCGCGATTCTGTCAGCGGCGGTGCTCGATTCCAGGCAAATAAAGCTACTCCTTATCATTTAGAAGCTTATTATCGTTTTAAAGTTAACGATAATATCAGCATTACGCCGGGGGCTTTCGTGTTGTTCAATCCTGAAGGAACCGATGATAATGACACTGTGGGAGTAGGCGTGCTCCGCACGACTTTTACCTTCTAAGAAACGGCTGATTTAGTGGGGTGGGGCGGGTTTACAAGATTATTCATTTTTTCCATGAATGGTTGGCGAACCCGCCCCTACAGGTTATGAATTTTACGTTTATGTTTTGTTCGATCGATTTAAATTAATTCCCAGGCGCACATTCGGGTCAAGCAGAATTTCCAATTAACCCGAAATCTCCGCTTAACTTGCTATTTCCTTCGATCTCCCAACTTTCGATAAACATCTCTCAAATCGACTTTATGATAAGCTAAAGCCACCAAAGTATGGTAAAATAAATCCGCCACTTCTCCAGCAATTCCATCTTTGTCATCATCTTTGCAGGCCATCACAACTTCCGCCGATTCTTCACCAATTTTCTTGAGAATTTTGTTGTCGCCGCCCTCCAACAACTTGCAAGTATAAGAACTTTCATTCGGATTGTCCCGCCGATCGCAAATTACTGCAAACAATTGAGATAGCATATCTGCCGGCGGCGGTTGAATTTTCCCATCTACTTGATGAAAACAACTTCTTTCTCCCGTGTGGCAAGCAATATCGCCAATTTGTTCCACAGTTACTAACAAAGCATCGCTGTCGCAATCGTAACGGATCGATTTTATGTTTTGTACGTGCCCGGAAGTCGCTCCTTTCGGCCACAATTCGGAACGAGATCGACTCCAAAACCAAGTTTGTCCGGTTTCTAATGTTTTTTGCAGGGATTCCTGATTCATCCATGCCATCATCAATACAGTACCGTCTAAATAATCTTGGACGATCGCCGGTACTAAACCTCGATCGTCGTAGCGGATCTTTTCTGTTGGTATTGCTTGGCTTAAATTAGATAAATCGGTGGAAGACATGATTTTTTTCAACTTTCTCAGATAATTTTTAATTAACCGCAGAGAACGCAGAGGGCGCAGAGAGAGAGCAGAGAGCGGTAATTTTCCAGTGTTTGAACTTACCGATTTTTCTCCTGTCTGGGTGTAGCAAGGGATGGGCAAATTGTCAATAACTATTTTACAAACGATCGCAATTCGAGGAGGGGTGCTAGTCCGGTCAAAGGATGAAAAACTTAAGGCATATTGCTACCGATCGGTTTGTACCCTAGAATCTACTACTATAGTTAATCGGCCTAACCTTTAACCGGAAATCGCTACATATAAGTATCCCACCAACAAGAAACATTCACTAAGGAGACAAAATTGGTTTCTACCACCTTGAAAACTACCAAATCAGAAGAAATTTTTGCCGCTGCCCAGAAATTGATGCCCGGTGGCGTCAGTTCCCCCGTGCGAGCCTTTAAATCCGTAGGCGGACAGCCCATAGTGTTCGATCGAGTCAACGGAGCTTATATTTGGGATGTTGACGGCAATCAATACATCGACTACGTGGGCACTTGGGGCCCCGCTATCTGCGGCCACGCTCACCCGGATGTCATCAAAGCCTTGCACGACTCTCTAGAAAAGGGTACCAGTTTCGGCGCGCCTTCGGTATTGGAAAACGTACTCGCCGAAATGGTCATCGATGCGGTTCCCTGCATTGAAATGGTGCGGTTTGTCAACTCCGGTACGGAAGCTTGCATGGCTGTGTTGCGGCTGATGCGAGCCTTTACCGGACGCGACAAGGTAATTAAATTCGAGGGCTGCTATCACGGGCACGCCGATATGTTTTTGGTCAAAGCCGGTTCCGGTGTCGCGACTCTGGGCCTTCCCGACTCCCCTGGCGTTCCCAAATCCACTACCGCTAACACTCTCAACGCTCCCTACAACGACTTGGAAGCTGTTAAAGCTTTATTTGCCGACAATCCGGGCGAAATCGCAGGCGTAATTCTGGAGCCTGTGGTGGGAAATGCGGGCTTTATCGTGCCGGATGCGGGTTTTCTCGAAGGTTTGCGGGAAATTACGAAGGATAACGGCGCTTTGTTAGTGTTTGATGAGGTAATGACCGGTTTCCGCATCGCCTACGGGGGAGCCCAGCAAAAATTCGGCGTTACCCCGGATTTGACGACTTTGGGTAAAGTTATCGGCGGCGGTTTGCCGGTGGGCGCTTACGGCGGGCGGCGGGATATTATGTCGATGGTGGCACCTGCCGGCCCGATGTATCAAGCCGGCACGCTTTCGGGAAATCCTCTGGCGATGACGGCGGGGATTAAAACTTTGGAATTGCTGCAAAAACCGGGGACTTACGAACAGTTAGATAAAATTACCAAAAAACTGTCTGATGGTTTGCTGAAAATTGCGAAAGAAACCGGAAATGCAGCTTGCGGCGGTCAAATTAGCGCGATGTTTGGCTTGTTTTTTGCAGCGGGTCCGGTGCACAATTACGATGATGCGAAAAAGTCGGACGTGACGAAGTTCGGCCGCTTCCATCGGGGAATGTTGGAGCACGGAATTTATCTGGCTCCTTCGCAGTTTGAGGCGGGATTTACTTCTTTAGCTCATACTGATGAAGATATCGATCGCACTTTAGCAGCAGCTCGCGAAGTAATGGGCAGTCTTTAGTTTCCTGCCAGCATTTTAGTGCTGGAATATTTGAGGTAAAATGTTAAAGTCCTTGCTGTTAGTTGCAGTGGGGACTTTAATTTTTTAACTGATTTTGCTAAGTAGTTTGCAGGGCGTGCGGGTTGACGCGCGGGCTAAAAACTCGATCGATTTTGTCGTAACTGATATCTTCCACCATTCTTAATAAACCCAAAGAAACCGGGTTTCTGACCGAGAAATATAGGTTTAAATTCAGAGCCTTTGCCAGAAACCCGGTTTCTGCCTCGATTATTAACATTAACAACTGTATAGGTTCAATGTTGCTCATCCGATTTTATAACGTAGGGTGCGTCGCTTAGAATAATTCTCGTTATCAACCAAGATTCAACAAGCGACGCACCATACAACTTATAACGGAAACACCCTCCGCTTCGCTCCGCCCGGACGCTATATTACTCAACAAACCCTAAAGCAAACTGGTGGCATCAAAGAAAGCAGGAGCCGCAAGAGCGCCTGGAGATACGCCCTTCACGATACCTAAATAGCTGCTATTGAATTTAATAGCCGTAGAAAGACTATCTATGCCATCAAGCCTCAAAGTAATCGGTTCAAAGGTGAGATTGGCAAATCCAATACCATCAGTTAAACCAATTAAATCGCCCGCACCGAAATCAGTAATGATATCTGCTTGATTCAACACCAAGGCAGCAGCAGCAGTTGTCAGGACAAATTTATCGTTTCCGGGCCCGCCGGTGAGAATATCTTGACCCAAATCGCCAATCAATACATCATCACCCGCATCGCCAATCAAGACATCACTTTCTTTCCCGCCTCGCAAGGTATCGCTATCAATTCCTCCATTCAGAATATCGTTGTTATTGTTGCCGAAAATTCGATCGTTTCCAGCTTCGCCACTAACAACATCTGACTCTTTACCTCCATACAAGAAATCATCTCCTCCACCACCATTGAGCGTATCGGAACCTGTATTGCCGTTGATGGTATCGTTACTAATAGAACCCGTGAGATTGTCGTTGCCAGCTAGAGCTTGGACTGCCAAACCCGCTGCTGCTGGGGGAATAGTTGTGTCATTGTTATTTGTTAAGAAGTAAGAGCCGCCGCTGGCAGTATTTTGAGGTGCTGGTGACGGAGCACCCGGACTCAAAGCATCGGGTACGGGCGTGTTGATAATTAAGGGTGCGGCAGTGCTATCGCCGGGAACTGTCAAACCCAGAGTATATTTTGTGCTGCTATTTCCCAAGCCAGTGCTAGCACCAGGTGCTGCATTTTCCCCTCGAAAAACACGCACGAAATAAGTACCGGCTGCTGGTAAATTAGCAGATATACTTTCATTCAATTTCCCCGTTTGAGTTCCCGATGTTGCTCCGGGAATCAAGTTGCCGGCGGCATCTCTCACTTCGATGTTGGCGTTATCATCCATGCCCGTGAGATTTGCAGTAAACAAACCGGAACTTGTGGCTTGAAATTTATACCAATCATTAGGATCGATCGCGCCTACCCAACCTTGAATTGTTCTGGTAGAGCCGATATCTGGAGTTGTAAATACATTGCCAGTGTTGTTAAGATTGTCAGTTTCGGAATTAACTTCGATCGTGACTTTGGCTGCACCGAGAGGGCCGCTGACTCGGTTGTCAGTAATCGTTGCTGTGTAATTCCCAGGAGAAACAGAAGGAATCGTCAGTCCTCCCGCAATATTTGGAGCCGCAAAAGTATTGGGCAAAATTGTTGCATCTAGAGCGCCGAGACTGTTTAAAATCGGGCTGGAACTAGGATCTTTTACGGTTACGAAAGGTTGAAGATTGATGCCAATACTGTTAGTGATTACTTTCACTTTGGCAGGTTGCCCCGGTACGAGACCCTGCAATACAAAGTTTTCAATTTTCGGGTTGCCGGGGGTGATATCTAATGTTTGGCTGAAACCCAGCGGTAAATTAAAGGTTGCCATTTTTTTACTCCGTTAAACTTGTTTAGCCTCAATTACAAATTCCATAAAAATGGAAAGCAGGTATGTACTATTGGAGGTAATTCCAATAGTTTGATTCTCAGATTTGTTACTCTATTGAGAAAATGTTGGCAAATATCGATCGATAGAAATTCCCGAATTTTGTTCGTACTCGATCTGACAATTGCTCTATTGCGCGAGCAATTGTCGGAAACTATTTACGTTAGGTTGTTGTCGATCGACTCCGATTGATGTTCGATCGGTAAAACATTACTTCGCTAAAATTCTGGATGTCGCAGCTTGCGCTGTGGCGGTATGGATGCACGACTGCTGTACCTTCATTCCCCCCCGCGAGAGCAACACAGAGGGCTATGCTCTGAAAAAGTTTGTTTTCTTTACCATAGAATGTCACAAACTTCTGTATCTACTTTTACTTTATTCTGTTTTTTCAGGAATGTACCTTAAGAAAACATTAAGAAATAGAGAATTTGTAATATTTTAATGTATAGTATCAAAATTTGCCTGCTATGTCTTCCGAGCTAGCAAGGTCATCAACAGTAGCCTTTATAGAAAATTAAATTGTCAGCAAATGATTTATGGGGAGCGATTTTTCCTCCGCTCCCGAGTTGTGTAGTATATTTATACCGATCCATGCGTGAAAACCCGGTAGTTTTTTGCCAAAGTGCGATCGTATATATTATTCGATCGGTGTAAACCGAAGATTTTGGCATAACTGCGTCGTTTATGTTACTTTATTTCCTCTGTATATTCCCGATCGCGCCTAAACAACAAGGAGCCTGTGTTTGGTATCCTGCGGGAGTAGAAATTTTTAACGATCGATTCGAGCAAATTATAGTTGAAGTTGTTGCTCTTATTTCCCGCTTTTCTGGTGAGGAATCGGGCAAAAGATACGAACATTTAATCCAAAAATGGGCAATCTCGAACCCACAGAAACTCATTGCGAAGTATTTTTTATTGGTTTAAAACCGCCTGCCAGAGGCAAAGGAATCGGCAAAAGTTTGTTGCAGCCAGTCCTCGATGATGCCGATACAAAAAAGGTGGGTTGCTATTTGGTTTCTTCCAATCCTCGCAATAATACGAACTAGAAAAAAGAGGCTCGATCGTCGTTAAAGGCAAGGGAGAAATGACTACTTATTGGCTGAAATCCAAAAAGAAAGAATTTACGTAGGGCTTGCTGAATATAGCAGTCCTAAATCATTTGCGTACATAGAATCTGCAGCAGCAACCATCAGCGCCGGCAGGATGTCACTTTAGTTAAAACAGCGGCGAATTGAGCAGGTTCGATCGGCTTAGTTAAATGCTCGTCATAGCCTGCCTCGATCGCCCGCTTGCGGAATTCTTCACCCGCATAAGCAGTCAAAGCTACAGCCGGCAATCGCTTAATTCGATCGGATTCGGAGGCTCGAATTTTGCGGATTAGCGAATAGCCGTCTTCGTCAGGCATACCGATATCGCTAACTAAAATATCCGGTCGCGCAGTTGCTAAAATGGCGATCGCCTCCGCCGCCGAAGCAGCCGCGATCGCCCTGCCACCGCACTCTTCGATTGCGACTGCCAAAAATTCGCGGTTGTCGGGTTCGTCGTCAACTACTAAAATTTCAATACCAGCAAGCATTCCGCCGTCCAAAGCTTCCGGGTTGCTGCCGCTGCGATCGCAATTGCGATCGGCTTCAGGGGGCGGATTGACGATCGATCGATCGGCCCGATTCTCCCTGTTTTTTGCCTTCTGTACGGGTTGTTTGAGGGGCAGCAATACGGTGAATGTCGCACCTCGGCCCTCTCCAGGACTTGCCGCCGTCACGGTGCCGCCGTGGAGTTCCACCAAATGCCGGACGATCGCCAATCCCAGCCCCAAACCTCCTTCAGCCCTGGTAATCGAACCGTCAGCTTGACGGAAGCGATCGAACACGTAGGGCAGAAACTCAGCAGAAATCCCCTTCCCAGTATCGCTGACTCGAATTTGCAAGTAATTTGGCTGCCCGTTTCCCTCCAGGGTCAACACCTGCAGTTCAACCTTTCCCCCCGACGGCGTAAATTTCACAGCATTGTTGAGCAAATTCGACACTATTTGCTCAAATTTCAACGCATCGCCCCACATCAAGCCGACGGTGGGGTCGAGTTGGGATCTCACAGTTACAGACTTAGCACGGGCGGCAAAGTCGATCGAATTTAGAGAACTCTCGATCGCCTTTTCCACACTGAACCAGCCGGGTTTGAGAACCAGCTTGCCTTGAACGATCCGCGAAACGTCAAGCAAATCTTCCACTAACTGCGTCTGAATCTTCGCCTGACGCTCGATCGCTTCCAAAGCGCGGGTCAAAACGGCTGGCGCGTACCCGCCCTTGCGCAGGTGCTGCGCCCAGCCCAGAATCGTATTTAAAGGCGTCCGCAGTTCGTGGGACAGAGTGGTCAAAAACTCGTCCTTGAGGCGGTTGTTTGCCTCAGCTTGAGCGCGGGCAACTTGTTCGCGTTCCAACAGTTGGGCGCGTTCGGCTTCGGCTTGCTTGCGATCGGTGATGTCTGCATTCACGCCAATCATCCGCAGGGGTAGACCCCGATCGTCCTGAAACACTGTTGCCTTGCAAGCAATCCAGCGCACCTGCCCGTCCGCACGACAGATGCGGTACTCAATATCTACTTCACCACCGCCCTCACCCGCCGCCTGAATTTGCCCTTCAGCAAAAGCGCGATCGTCCGGATGCAGCATTTGGGCCCAACAGTCATAGCTGCCGCCGTAACTGCCTGTCGCCATCCCGTACAAAGCCTCTAACTCCGGCGTCCAGGTGGATTCGTTAGTTTGGATGTTCCACTCAAAAGTGCCGATCCGAGCGACTTGCTGGGCGATTTGCAGCCGTTCCCGATCGTATTTGAGTTGGGTCTGCACCCGCTCGATTTCCGTCAAATCGATGTAAAATCCCACGATCGTCTCCGGTTCGCGATCGCACCCGTCCAGAGTGGCAGCGCCCATCAGAATCGGCACCCGGCTGCCGTCTTTGCGGATGTACTCTTTCTTAAAAGGAGTGGCGACGCCCTTAGCCCGCAGTTCTTGAGCCCCCAGCGCGTCGAGCGGCAGGTATTCGGGGGGGGTCATCCTGTCCCACCGCACGAGCCCTGAGAGTACGTCAGCGCGAGTGTAGCCGATCATTTTCAGCAGGGTGTCGTTGGCGTAGGCGACGCACCCGGTGAAATCGCCGATCGCCACTCCAAAGATACCTGCTTCAAACAGCCGCCGGAATATCAGTTCGCTGTGGCGCACTACCCGTTCTGCTTGCTTGCGATCGGTGATTTCCTGCACTACCGTACTGACGCCTAAAAGCGCGCCGGATTCCTCTCTAACTGGGTGAAAGCTGACCAGCCAATCTCGCAAAACTCCCGGCTGTTGGAGGGTTTCGGCTTTCACTTCCAAATCGAGTACCGGAGTTTGCGAAGCTAGAACTTGGCGGTAAATCGGTTCTACTAAGTCGGCGAGTTCTGGAATTGCTTCTCTGACTGTGTGCCCGATATGATCGGCGATCGATCGGCCGTTAATTGCAGCCAGGTATTTGTTGATCCGCAGGTAGCGCAACTCAGTATCGACAAAGGACAGCCCGACCGGTGCGGTATTGTAAACTAAGTCGAGTTCTGCTAGTTGGCGCGCGATCCGAGCTTCGTTTTCGCGAATGATACTTTGAGCTTGTTTGCGATCGGTGATATCGAGGACGAAGAACGAACCTTTGTCTTTGCAGCCGGAGAAGCACGCGCCACCGACTAAAACTGGGAATCGGGAACCATCTTTGCGCAGGTATTCTTTTTCAAAAGGCGTGCATTTTCCTTCGGTTTGCACTTGCTCGAAGGCCGCGCGATCGAGATATTGCTGTTCGACAGGAGTTAAGTCCGGCCAGCGCAAATTTCCCAAAACTAATTCTTCTCTGCTGTAGCCCAGCATTTCTAGCAACACGTCGTTAGCTTCTGTAATTTGACCGCTAATATCCCAGAAACCGATGCCGATCGTGTTGGATTCTAGGACGCTGCGGAATCGCATTTCGCTTTCTTGCAAAGCTATTTCTGTCTGTTTGGCGGCGGTGATATCCGTAAGGATGATACCTGCCCCGATAATTTCTCCATTTCTATCTTTTACTGGATAGTAGTTGCCGAGCCAATAGCCCAACTCTCCGGTTTTTCCAGGAGGTTCGCCGCTGACTTCTAGGTTGATAATCGGCTCGCCAGTCTCTAGAACTTGCTGAATTAAAGGTGCAAATTTGGCTGCGGTTTCTGGCAGCAATTGCTGGAAATCTTGACCTAAATGTTGTTCGGCACTCAAGCCGTTTAGTTCGGCTAAAACTCGATTGATGCGGATGTATCGCATTTCGCGATCGAAGAAGCAAATCCCTAACGGAGCGGCTTCTAAGAGCGAGTCAATTAAGGCAAAGGATTGGGATTTTTCAGCGAGTGCTTGTTGTGCTTCTGTATAAAGTCTGGCATTGTCAAGGGCGATCGCGACTCGGTAAGCTAGGTCTTCTAGCATGGTCATATCTTCAGCAGTGTAGCGGCGGCTCGATTTGGAGGTAAAGCAACTAATAGCACCCATGACTCTACGCGCGCGGTCAGCGGCACGCAAGCGTGAGAGCCGATTTCGAGCGATCGCAGCATTTCTCTTTCTGCTTCGCTAGTAGCGAATACTGATAGGATTGCTTCGTCAAATTCGGGAATTAATTCAGATTTTCCAGTGCGAATAACTGCTGGATAACCGTTAGCAAATCGGGGGTCGATCGGATTGCGCGTTCCCAAAGCTGCGATCGTATCTACCGCGCGAGATTCTTTGCTAGCAACTGCTGCGCGCCGCAGGCTGCCGTCAGTTTCAATTAGCTGAATGGCACAACCGTCTGCTACAGCCTGCACTGCTAGTTCTGCTACATTTTGCAGTACAGTTTCGCCGTTAAATGCTGTAGCGAGCATTTTGCTAACTTCTGCGAGAAAGGCCGATCGTACCTGTTCTTTTTCTGCTTTTTCTCTGGCTGTTTGTTCTACTAGCAACTGAGCTTTTTGAATTTCTGCAAGTTTGAGTTCGGTGATGTCGCGGGCGACAATTAAAGCAGATTCCGGGATGCCGTCTTTGTCAAATTCTGGTACTACGCGGGATTGATAACTTCTAATACCGTTGGCTGAAAGCGACTCAAATTCTATAATTTGTTCTCGACCGGTTGCTAATACTTTGCGGAGGGTTTCATCCCACAAGTGGCACAGTTCGTCAGGCATTCCTATTTCTTGGCTGGTTTTGCCGAGAAAGTAGGACGCAGGAGTGCCTTGAGTTCTTGCTACTGCTTCGTTGACGTAGATGTAGCGCAATTCTTTGTCAGTGCGGATAATTACATCTGGGGTATTTTCCAGCACTGCTTTGAGTTGCTTTTCGCTATTGGATAAAGCAATTTTTGCTTCCCAACTTTCGGTGATATCTTGAAGCGTACCGACATATCCTACGAGTTCGCCGGCATCGGAAAACATCGGCGCGCAACGAACGTTAACCCAGCGGATGATTCCTGCTGGGGTTTGGCGTCGGTATTCGTTGACGTATTGAGTAGTGTTCCCCAGATAAGCATTCCATTCAGCTAATACCCGAGATCGGTCTTCTGGGTGAATTCCCTTTTGCCAGCCGTCTCCTAAAAGTTCTGCGAAACTACATCCCGAAATAGCCTGAGCTTGTGGGTTTGCATAGGTACAGAGACCGTCAATATCTGCCATAAAAATGCCCGTAGGCGAACAGGAACTCAAAGAGCGAAATCGTTCTTCTTCTGCCAGCAGCGATTCTCGAGCTACTATCAGTTCGGCGGTGCGCTGTTTGACTCGGGTTTCTAGCTCTGTATAAGCTTTAGCTAGGGCGATTTCTGCTTGCTGGCGATCGGTAATATCCGTGCCGCTAGCTATTACATATTCTACCATACCGTGGCGATCGAGAATGACTGTATTCGACCAAGAAATCAAGCGCCGATCGCCATTCTTGGTCAGCCAATAGTTTTGATAGTTGCTGCCAAAATCGGATACTTTTAATAATTGGTTAAAAACAGTTTGCACCGGCTCTACTTCTTCGGGAATTAAAAACAAATCCCAAACAAATTTATTTTTAACTTCGGCAAAGGAGTAGCCTGTAGTTTTTTCGCAAGCTTGATTGAAGCGGACAATTCGCCCTTGCTTGTCTAGAACTACGATGCAACAAGCTGCCGTACTGAGGACTTGTGCGATAATATCTCGCTCCTGTTTTAGTTCCCGTTCCGTTGATTTTAAACCTGCATACCAAGCGCCAAGCATTGCAGCAGCAAAAAACAGGAATGCAGGAGTTGCTTTGAGCGCAAATAGCAACAGAGTTGCCAGCAACATTGCTGTGACTGCGGTAAATGTAGCAGTGCTGTAAGGTTCGATCGGAGGGGCGGTGCCTGAAGCGGACTCATTGTTTTTTAAATTGTAGAGATAGCGCGATCGCGCTTCTTGGCTAGCAGTAAAATTTTCTTAAATGCCGACAATTTCCGTAACTAAATTGCGGTCTTTGTCGGTAATTCCTACTTTTTTTCCCTGTTCTTTGGCATCGACGATTACTTCCATCAAGGCAATGGCTCGACGAAACACTTCGGTTTTAGTCCCACCAGTTTTATTGGCGAGTTCTTCAAGAGTCTCGTTGATTTCGGAAGAAACAACGAAATTTAGCCGCACCTTTACCTTATCTGGGGTCATCATGAACTGCACCTGAAATTTGAAATAATTATGTATTTTTATATAACAAATCACATTTTTGGGGTTTGCCATCTTCCGGAGACTGATTTGGTCGGTGGAGAGTGGGAGAGGGGAGAGTGGAGAGTGGGAGAGGGGGAGAGTGGGAGAAGGGGAGATTTTAGATTTTAGATTTTAGATTTTAGATTGGGGGATTCGGGGATTGGGGGATTGGGAGAATTACTAACTGTCAACTGTCAACTCTCAACTCAAAACTCACGCACTCCCAAACAACGGTCAACTGTACTTTGGTCAACTTTCAACTGACTTCATGTTAAAATAAAAGTTTTATAATATAAATTCGATCGGGCTTGTGAGTTGTGACTGCTGCCAACAGCCAATTGCCAAACCTCCACGATCGACTCTCAACTGTCCGATTATTTATTTTTGGTTACTATGTTTGGTTGCATCGATCGCACGGGCCCAGGGTAAAGCATTCGGGTATAAAGCCTGAAACTTATATCAGATATTATCACCCGAATGCTTCACCCCTACAGATTCCCAATTCCCAATTCCCAATTCCCAATTCCCAATTCCCAATTCCCAATTCCCAATTCCCAATTCCCAATTCCCAATTCCC
>JAAUPF010000349.1 GCA_012034575.1 Richelia sp. CSU_2_1
AGTCCCCGCGTACCTTTTTGTGAGTATTAAATACCAGACTTTCCAGCCTGTGTATTTATTCTCATCTTAAGTATAAGGGCGAAAGCCCTTTTTACACCGCTAAAAATGTTAAGATTCAAGAAAGATTGACGGCGGTTAAAACCGCTCGTGTCGCTTACATCTCATAGCTAAAGCTGATGAGTTTTCCGCTTTCCGTCCTTGTTTTATAAAGAGAATCATCGCTGAATCATATGTTTCTAACCTTGGGCATCAGGTTATTGGGGGGATTTTCCCTAACCTATGAAGATCGCCCGGTAACAGAAATCACCAGTAGGAGAGCGCAAGCATTATTGGCATACCTGGTATTGTACCGCCAAACAGCCCAATCCCGCCAGCGGATCGCCTTTCACCTGTGGCCGGAATCGACGGACGATCGCGCGCGTGCTGCCCTCCGCAAAGAATTAAGTCATTTGCGCCATGCTTTACCCAATCCAGACGAATTCCTGCGGGTCGAAACTAAAACGCTGCAATGGTTGCCCGATGGGAAATTTATCCTGGATGTAGCTGAATTTGAAGCCGCTATCAAAGCAGCAGAGAAAGCCGTCGATCGCAACACCAGCCGAGCCAAATTAGAACAGGCGATCGAATTATATCAAGGAGACTTGTTACCCGATTGGGAAGATGAATGGGTATTCGCCGAACGGGAACAATTGCGACAACTATACATTCTGGCCTTAGAACGATTGGTAAATGTCTCAGAAGAACAGCAAGATTACCAGGCTGCACTGGCCTATGCCCGACAAATGCTGCGAGTTGATGCGCTCAATGAAGCAACCTATGGTGCATTAATCCGATTGCATCGGTTGAATGGCGATCGCGCCAAAGCATTGCAAGTTTACCATCAGTGCATGACCGTGTTGAGGGATGAGTTAGGGGTAGATCCCAGTTTGGAGACTCGCAGGCTTTACGAACAACTGCTGGCAGAAGATGACATCCCCCACCGTCCTGCACCCAGCGAATCCAACATCGTATCGCCTGTCTTTCCCAATCCGCCCGTGCTACCATCACGATCGCACTTAGCGCGATCGCCCTTAGTGGGGCGCGATCGAGACTGGGCATCGATTCAACAGTGGGCAAATGCCATCATCCTTCAGGGCAATCGCGCAACTATTGAAGATGCTGGAACCAGTACGGGATCGCAGGTACTATTGCTGCTGGGGGAACCGGGAATCGGCAAAACCCGCTTGCTGGAAGAATTGCGATCGTTAACTCAGCCCGATCGCACTTGGGTACTTTGGGGTAGCGGATTTGTCGCTGAAATGATGCGACCCTACGGTATCTGGATTGATGCCTTGCGTGCTTGTGCCATCTCCTCAACCGCCAACATCCCATCAGAATTAAAATTCTTGCTGCCCGAATTGGGGCAACCGTCTCAAGCATCACCCGACCTCAGTCATTTATTTGATGCCGTCGTGCAATTATTGAGGCAATGGGTCGATCGAGCGCCATTGCTGGTACTTCTAGATGATATCCAATGGATCGATGAAGCTTCCTCAGCCTTGCTGCACTATGCGATTCGCTTGCTGCGTCCTTTACCGGTTTTGTTTGCCTTTGCGGCGCGCACCCAAGAACTAGCGGATAATTTAGCAATATCGCGAGTCCTGCAAGCACTCAGACGGGAACAGCGGTTGCAAACCCTCGAACTGCACCCCCTCGATCGCGAACAAACAGCAGATCTGATTCGCAACACCCACGCGATCGCACCATCAGAATTATCATTGTCCCTCGTCGATCGGGTATTTACCGACAGCGGCGGCAATCCGCTATTTGCGCTGGAAATGGCCCGCGCCCTCGGGCAACATCAATCTACCCACGCGGACACAGTTGAAGCCCTGATTCGCGATCGCCTGCACCAATTAAACGACGCAACTCGCGAGATTTTGCCTTGGGCAGCCGCTTTGGGACGCAGCTTCAAACTCTCAACTGTTGCTTGCGTAGCAGACTATCCCGTTACCAAGTTGCTAACAGCGATCGAACAACTCGAACAGCAGGCAATTATTCGTCCGGGCGCATCTCTGGAGAAGGAAATCGGATATGACTTTACCCATGACATCGTGCGGCGGGTAGTCTACGAGCAACTATCCGAACCGCGCCGTCAGTTAGTGCACCTCCAGATTGCCCAGAAACTTCACCAACAGGCAACTCCAGACAATGCTCTAGCCAGCAGTATTGCCCATCACGCCTCGCTGGGGGGCGATCGCGCTTTAGCCGCCTCTGCTGCTTTAGCTGCCGCCGAACGTTGCTTGAAGTTATTTGCCTACGGCGAAGCATTGGAATTAGCCCAACAGGGAATCGGGCATTGCCAATTTCTCGATCGGCCAAAGCGGATTTTATTTCATGTAGAATTTCTGCGAGTTCGGGCGACGGCGGGCGTTACAGGCGATCGCGCCCATCAACTAGAGAACGAGATCCAACAATTAATTCATGAAGCCCAGTCACTGGGGTTGCGCGAGGCAGAAGCAATTGCACTGGAAACCTTAATGATTTTGCAGTTCGCTTGCAGCAACTTTACAGGAGTACACCAGCATTCCCTGCAAGCCGCCGCCAGTCAGTTTTCTAGCCCCGCCACAGCAGCCCGGATGCTGGCACTCAGCGGTTCGTGTTTGGCGGAAATTGGACGGGATCTGGCACGGGCAGAAGCACTGCTGTTGGAAGCACTATCTTTAGCAGCACGGGTGGGTTTAGAGATTTGCGATGTGTTCAGCGGGTTGGGATGCTTGCGCCGCCATCACGGTGACTGGGCCGAGGCGCGATCGATGTTGCAACAGGCATGGCGGCTGGCACAAACGCAGCAAAACCACCGATACGAGTGTATTTCCCTCAGCTATTTAGCCATAACGGAGTTGGAGGCGGGCGATCCGAGGGCTGCATTACCGTACTGCGCAGAAATGTCGGTAGTGGCCGCCAAGATGCCAGGAGAGGGCAGTGAAGGTGCTGTAGCGACGGCGCTGGCAGCATTAGCTGGCTATCAACTGGGAGAACCCAAGGCAGATGCGGCGCTGAATCGGGCGATCGTCTCCCTGCAACAGTTGGATGCGAAACGGATGCTGGCTTTCGTACTGATTGGCGCTGCCCGAGTCGATTTGAATTGCGATCGAACTGAGTTGGCAGTGAATCGCGCTCGATCGGCTCTCAAAAACGCTCAGATCGTCAATCATCCCAGCGAAATTGCTTTGAGTTGGGCAATTCTCATTCAGGGATTGTTAGCTTTGGGAGAACAACAACAAGCAACAATTCAGTTGGAATTGCTCCGACACCTAGAGCGCTGCGATCTGAGCAGTCTGGCTCAAATTGAGATCGATCGTGCGATAAACCAAATGCAATCTCATATTTCGTTTACTGAAACTACAAGCATTCAGATAGAATCCCCCTAGGGCGTGTTTTCAAACTCTTATACCAAATCCGGGTTACTTACCCGTTTTATAATCTCGTAAATGTAGTAAATGTAGGGTGCGTCGCTACGAACAACTCTCGTTGCTATTGGGAGATCTCATAGCGACGCACCATACCAATTATAA
>JAAUPF010000350.1 GCA_012034575.1 Richelia sp. CSU_2_1
TGAAGAAAATTTTATTCGGGCAATTTAAGTTAGTAACTAGCTCGGTAAATTGAGTTTTAATACTTGTCCGATCGATACTTCATGTTTGTGCGTGGCTACTACTACTGCGCCGTCTAATCGCGGATCGTAACATCCTACCCACGCTGCAGGATGGCATTCGTGAACTAAATATCCATACAGCCAAATTGCGCCCCTACCTTCAAGCACAATTCCTTGACTGTACTGCACGTTTTCGGGAAGTTTTAAACCTTTCAAATCCGCTGGTGTAATGATGCCATCCTGAGTTGTTATTTGCAAGCGCAAGTGTTGGTAGGCTAAACCGTCTTGTGTTTGGTGGGGGATTAGTTTTAATTCGATCGCGCTCATTTCCCTGCCTATTTGTTAAGTAGATAACAAAATTATAAATCTTTTACGGCAAATTGGGAATTCGATCGCCCGCTTGCAATCCCAGTTCTGCCGCCCTTCCCCCTCTGAGTTCGATAACTCCGTCAACTAAAACATCGGGCCCGTAGTTGGGACAATTGTCGTTCAAACAAGGCGGTACGTTGGGAATTATTGCCTGTACTACTCCCTGTCGCAGAAAAATCATATCTAGCGGAACAAATACGTTTCTCATCCAAAAACGCACGTTGCGCGCGGGTTCTATAGGGAAATACATTCCGCGATCGTCTGGTATTTCTGTACGGAACATTAAACCGATCGCTTGTTCTTGAGAACTCCGGGCTACTTCCAATCCGATCGGGCTGTTTCCCACTAAAATATTAACAGAAACTGGCAAAAGTTGACCTGAATCTATCCCGCCAAACAGCGAGATAAATTTAGATCTATCTGGATTGTTGATTCCCGATAAAGTAGCTAAATATTTGCCAGTCGCGCGTTCTTTTAAAACAGTTCTATCGTCCGCGATCGAGATTTCTAAATCGTCAAATTTCATTCCTTGTACCAGCACGAGTTTGTCATTACCATTGCCAAAATCCGTAATTAAATCTGCTTCAGCAGCAGTAGCACCCGCCGAGTTTCTGTCAATAATAAATAAGTCGTCGCCCGCGCCTCCCGTCAAGATATCTTTACCTTCAGCGCCGATTAGCAAATCTTGACCCCGATCGCCGTTAATCCAATCGTCTCCCAATCCTCCATAAATTGTATCGCTTCCTTGACCGCCCGCGATCGAATCCGCGCCGTCATTTCCTGATAGCAAATCGCTGTCGCGATCTCCAAACAACAAGTCATTTCCTCCAACTCCTTGAATTGTGTCGTTTCCCGCCAATCCTCGGATGCGATCGGCAGTGGGAGTTCCTGCGAGAAAATCAAAGCTAAAAGTACCTTCAATGTTAGTCATTTTTTAATCTGAATTTCCCCCTGCCAAAAACTTGAAACTGTCTCAGTCCTTTACGGTCAAGTCCCCGGTGTAAATCAGTTAACGTGGCAACATACTCAGTTTGAAAGTCCGCATTCATAGCGCTAATACCAAAAGGTTCTTGCTGTCTAATATTACTTCTTCATCTTATCGATTTACCTAAAATTTTATCAATAAAATCAGTAATTTCCTGATAAAATACCTGCCCTTTTTCTCTACTGCTACTCGCAGTTACTAACAATCTTAAAGTTTCCACCAATGAACCGATCGCAGCATCACAAACCAAATCAAAAAGCTGACTTAGATCGTCTTGATTTTGTTGTCCGTAAGCTAAAGCATTAATATAATCATTACGAATTTGATTGTTAATCACTACAATGGGATACCCTGCACGAATTAACAATAAATTCATTAATAATCTAGCCGTTCTGCCATTACCATCTCGAAAAGGATGGATCGAGACAAAACGATAATGCGCCATTGTTGCATATTCTACAGGATGGAGTGTTAAAGCAGCATCTGAATTGAGCCAGATCGCAAAATCTGCCATTAATTGAGACAGTAAATAATGGGCAGGATAAATATAATTGGTTCCTGCTGCCATCACATCCATTTCCCGATAACGACCCGCTTCATCAGGGTTAATTTTTCTCAGGATCAGATTGTGAATTTGTTTAATTTCCCATTCATTAATTGCTGTATCTTTTTGAGCTAAAATCTCAATATAGTCAATCGCGTCTTTATGTCCAATTACCTCTAAATGTTCGTCAAGAGTCTTGCCACCAATTGTAATGCCTTTCGTTAACACTAACTCAGTTTCACTTTGAGTTAAAGTATTGCCTTCAATGGCATTAGAGTTATAGGTAAAGCGGACATCATACAACTTTTTGAGTTCCGCGATCGTTGTTCGATCGAAAGGTCTAAAGTCATCCAGCCAAGCTTTTAGCTTGTCTATTTGTTCTAATTTAAGTTGATAATTCATGCTTACATAGTTACTTATTAAAGCAGTTATTGAAAAATCTTTTTTTTTGACTTAAACCAATGACCTGATGAATAAACTGCTTGTAAAGTTGAGAAGAAGATACTAGCATAGGTAAAAATGAACTCCTGCCAAGGCAATATCTCCTGAAATTGTTTGGACTGTACCGCGATCGATTTCGGCAATGCGTTCTTGAGCTTTCTTCACGCCCTCCATCAAACTATCTGCATCGATCACTTTTAAGACTTAGGCCCTTCAGAACGGCTTGGTAGATTTCTCTTTCAAGCCTCATGCCTTGATAGCTGAGGTTTCTGACTTATCTCTGGTACTGGGCGATTCTGCTGGGTCGCAATTCCATCATACTATTACCTCTCAAGAAATTGGTCAACAAACTGGGAAATCGCCTTAATAAACAGCAGCTTTGGCGATCGGCATCCGCCAACCCGTACCGAAAGCGCGATCGCTGATTTTCAATCCAGGGGCAGCTTGACGGCGTTTAAATTCTGCCCGCATGACTAATTGTACTGTACGTTTTACTACTGCTTCGTCGTGACCTGCTGCCACAATTTGCGCGATCGATTCGTGTTCTTCAATTAACCGCCGCAAAATATCATCTAAAATATCGTAAGGTGGCAAAGAATCTTGGTCGATTTGACCGGGTTTTAATTCCGCGCTTGGTGCTTTATTGATGATGTTTCCGGGAATTACTTCGCTAATACCCGAGGGCAATTTTCCCGAATATCCGCCGGAATTCAGCCAGTTACATAGCGAATATACGCGAGTTTTTGGTACGTCAGAAATTACCGACAATCCGCCGTTCATATCTCCATACAGCGTGCAGTAGCCTACAGCCATTTCCGATTTGTTGCCAGTAGAAAGCAGCAAATGTCCGAATTTATTGGAAATTGCCATTAACAAATTGCCGCGAATTCTGGATTGCAGGTTTTCTTCAGCAATGCCAAAAGTTGTATCGACAAATAAATTGGCGAGGGCGCGATCGAACCCTTTCATTAAATCGCCGATCGGCAGCATTTCGATCGCAATACCGAGATTTTTAGCTAATTCTAAAGCATCGTTAACTGAACCATCGGAACTGTAGGAGGAAGGCAAGTCAGCACTCCTAACACATTTTCCGGTCCGATCGCGCAACTGGCAATTGCCGCTACCAAAGCCGAATTCTATGCCGCCGCTTAAGCCGAGTACAACCCTAGA
>JAAUPF010000114.1 GCA_012034575.1 Richelia sp. CSU_2_1
ACATACAGTCGGGATAGGGCATTGCCACGACTCTAAATGGACGCAGAGGGAGAGTAAGACTATTTCGGTAGCATCACCCGATGAAGCGTCAAGAATCACCGCACTTTTAGGGCGGTGAGTATGTCAACAAGACCGTTGAATCGAGTTCCAATTAGCCAATAAAAAGCGATCGTCCGCAATCAAATGGACGATCGGACTTCAGTCAAAGGAGGAATTGAGGAATGGGATTTTTAAGTGTTTTTGGCTTGTTTCCAACAGAAAAAGAGGAGCAAGATGTTGAAAAGTCCGTTGAATTCAATTTCGATGGGGGCAACATTGAATCCGTGCTGCAACGCATGATTTTGGTGTAGTAAATCAATACCGCGAAAGCATCGGATTGAATGCGGTGCTGCCGGATCTGGATCTATTTGGAATCGCATTAGCCCACAACAACTATATGCGAAATACTGGCGATCGCAAACATACAGGCTGGGAGCGACGGAGCGAACTAACGACCGATTTGGGGTTTGCCCCTGCTTCTTACGCTGAAAATCTTGCGTTTTGCGAATGCTATCTTTTGGAAGCAGTTTTAGAACAGGAAAGGGTTGTTGAGTCCATTGTAAATGGCTGGCTTGATAGCAAAGGACACAAAGAGAATATTGAGATCGAGACGCATTCTCGATCGGGTCTAGCTTGCTCGATCGCTCCTTGTGGAGCCGACAATCGAGTCTTGATTTACGTAACTCAGATTTTTGCCGATCGATAATAAAAAATGAAACCAACACCCGATATGCAAGCCATACGTACAGTCGCTAAGTTCGTCAGCGAACCCACAAGCCAGAACAAGTAAACCTATCGCACAACAAACAAAACCATGTCTCGAAAAGTTATCACGTTTTATGCCAGCTATTCTGTGGAAAGATCGAAATCCACTCCCGTTCCGCCGCCCGTTAATTAAAGCTTTTAGCAAAGGGAGATTCTTTTTACTTGCGATCGCCCTTTGCCTTTCTAAAAAAAGTTCAATTACGATTGCTAAGCTGAGGATCGATCGAATGCTTGAAAACTGTAGTGATTTTCTTGTAACAGCCCCAATAGTATTTTTTACAGGCTTTATATTGGGTTCTGTTTTGTATTCAATCGTCAATAGAAAGCATTGATGCTTGGGAGTCCTCACCTTTCTTGGCACGAGATAGATGCAAAAAAACACAAACAAACGAATCAGGAGGCTCTAAAATGACCGTTCAATCTGTCCCTAGCACAGGTATGACATTCGACGAATTCATTACTTGGTATCCGAATGAATCGACAGTAAAGTACGAGTTGCGCGACAAACAAGTTATCGAGATTCCGCGAGGTTCCGGCGATCGATCCCTAGTGGTCGGCAACATTCGTAGCGAAATACAGATAAAATTGCGCCGACTTTGTTTGCCTTATTCCATACCAGGCAGTTGTCTGGTTAAGATACCGGGAAAAGATACGGGCTACCAACCCGATATTGTCGTGCTAGATCGCTCAGCTATGTCTAGCGAATCACGATGGCTGGAATCATCTATTATTTTGAATCCAGGCTCAATACAACTCGCGATCGAGTTAACTGACGAAAACTGGGAAACTTCTTATCTGTGGAAAAAAATAGATTACGAAGAAATGGGGGTTGCTGAATACTGGATTGCAGACTATCAAAACAAGGTCAAATTTGAAGGTGACGGTAACGACGGATTCCCGAAACTCTTTGTCTGCAACCTTACGAACGGTGCCTACCACACTAAAATATTTAGTGGTGACGAGGCGATCGAATCCGTAGTTTTTCCTTGTTTTAATTTAACCGTCAATCAACTTTTCCGTCAAAAGCCTTAAGCAAATGCAAGCAATATAACATTACACAGCCTGGAGTCAAACCTGTTTTCCAGGAAAGAGACACTTATGCTTGGATCGATGTTTCTTGCGATCAAATATCTAACAAATTTAGAACAGGAGACGTAGTGTCCGATCTTGAAGGTCTTCAATATTGCATTGAAGATGTAAGATATTCTATTTTTGCTACAAACAGCGCAAGAATGCAAATTTTTCGCTTGTATTGAAACAGATTAGTAATAGGCAGATGATTGCTTGTTCCCAACGCCAGCAAAAACAAAAGATGTCGGCCTCGGCAAATCGAACCAGCACATAGCCGTAACGCTTGCAAAGTTTAATGCGTGGAAAGCGTGATCTGGCTCGTTGCCTTCTACCCACTGCGCTTTTGCAGTACGCTCGGGGGTCAGCATCTGGTAGAGGAAAGACTCCTTATCGCGCGGATCGTACACCCAATCTTTTGGCAGGTGAAGGCGACCCGAATGAACCAATTCGAGAACCGAATCCATTCCGAAAGTACGATCGAGCGCAAAAGCTGGATACTCCTCTCCCTGGACTTTGCGGGTCGAATTCCTGACTTCTTCTCCCTTGAGCGCGGTTTGGTAGAACAAAAACGCGATGCCTGCTTTGTCGAAATAATCGGGCGATCGCTCTACCGAGCTAGACCGGACTGCTTCGATCGGCTTGCAACTTTCAGTTTCTCGATCGGGTCGGAACTTTTTGGCAAGCTGACCGGCCGAGTACGCCTCCGGGTTCATGTCTATGCCGACAAAATCTGCTTGCCATTCGCGGGCGACACTTTCGACGCCTTCCATTCGGTAGGCAAATCCGAACCATTTTACTTCAACGCGGGCCCGCTCCCATTTTTCCCTCTCCGTTTTGCCTTCGCCCCAGTACCAATAAGTTACTACAGTTATTTGATGCCCCAATCCCTGGTCGGCTCCGACCACAATCAGATCTGGCTTGCCGCAACCTTCTGGCAAAGGTCTGCCGATACATTCGAGCAATAAAGATTTGTCGATCCGCCCCGCACCAAAAGAACTTACCTCTCCAAATCCCTGCTGGAGACAGTCCGCCCGATCGCTGATATTCCGCGCCTGCGCCAATCTCGCAAGCCTTTCTTGCAGCTTGAACAGATTGGAAGCAAGCCTCGGCAAGCGCAGCGCTACACCTTCAACGATCGGCTTTCGGGTTTTTTGCACGCGATCGGTAAAGTCCGCCAGCATTTCGCCGGAGTGCTGGCAGCGGTACGCTCCACCTTCAATTGTCGATCGGGAAAGTTCTTCATAGCACTTACTGCACCCCAAGTACGAAGTTTCGATTTTGCTCGCCAGCGTACTTCCGTCGCGATAGAACCAGTCTAGTGGGTTGCCCGTCGCGTCAAAATACTGCATTTCCGACTTGCCCTCAACCGACACGGGTCGAAACAAATTTCCTTTTGGAGACAGGAACTGCCCGGAACCGCAATGCGGGCAAGTAACGAACCAGTCAAAAAAATACCTCGAAGTTTTTACTTCGACATCAACGACGCCGCCCTCGGCACCGGGAGTCGATCCGCACCTGAGGGGGCAAGTGGGAAGAGTAGAAGCCGAGGTTCTTTCCAGCAAAATATTCAGCGCGCCGGGAGGGAAAGACTCAACTTCATCTGCGATCGCGTAGGCTTCAACGGGTACAGAACTCAATGAGCTCGACACCTGCCTGCCCTGACCGCTTTTTCCTGCTTTGCCCGCAAAAGCGAAGTAAACGGGAACCCCCCCTACGTCAATGTTGCGCTGCTTCGTATCAGTGTCTTTGCGCCCTCGCATTTTTAACGCCATCATCCGCAACATTTGCGCCGCTTCAATGCTGTCTATTGTTGGTTGAGCTCTCGGCCCAACAATATCCATTAATTTAAGTTTTTCTTCAACACAATAAATTGTGGAACTCCTGAGTTCCACCAGACAAAAAGCTACGAGGGCGATTAGAATTTCGGTAAATCCCATTTGAGCGCCTTTGACTACCGTAACTCGCAACAGCCAAGGATTTGCCATAGCTGAGATAAACCCCGCAAAAAAAGGTTCGTCCCAGCGCAGGGGTAGCCCCGAATGAGTCCTGTAGTTTTGCTTGACCCATTCTTGAAAGTAAAGGTATCCGTCTCCGTACCAGAAGCGGGCGATCGCTTTTTGCTTTTGAGCTTGCGTTTGCTCTGCGAACAGCCTGCGCCCTGCCAATCCCGCGGGGTCTCGATTTTTGACTATGCTGTTGCGGTTGGCTGCGGTAAGTCTCGGGCGTGGCATTTGCAAGGCGTTATGGAAAACTTTCAACAGTTAGTTTTTTGCACATAGTATAGCACGGGATTTTGATATTTTTATGGACATTGACTTGCATATTCTTGTTCCTCAAATAAACTCAATTGAACGCCAAACGTACCTGCGAACTCTTCTCGCGAAGCAGCAACCTGCGAGATATCAACACCCGCAAAATACTCCCGGTAATTTTCCAAAACGCTTTCAATGCAGTGCCTCAAATACTGCAAGCACGGCACCGCCATTGAATTGCCGATCGCCTTGTATTGCCTTCCTTGAGGCGATCGACCTTTGCCCCAAGGAATATCGGTATAGCCGTCGGGAAATCCTTGCAGTCGCTGGCATTCGACAGTGTTCAACCGTCGGACTTCCCATTTTTCGTGTTGGCGCAAAGCCACGGCGACTCCACTACCGATTCCGTTCATGCGGGATTTTTCAGTGGCGTTGCCGGCTCGCAGCGTCGGCGCGATTTCGTCGGCTGCGTCATTCCCACAATCCACCGAGGAGAAGCCGATCGCGATCGAGGGCGAACCGCCGCAACTTAAGGTTGGCGATCGATCGACTGTCGCGGTATCTCCGTTGAAACTGCCGGAATTGAATCCGATCGCCACCGGAACATACGCCCCGCAACCGTCGATATCGCAGCCCCTGCTGCCGTGTCCCGTCCCGAGGGTTCCGGCAATCGCTGGGGGGAAATCGACGCCGACGGCAACCGGAATGTATGCACCACAGCTATCGAAGTCATTCCTCACTCTGGCCCCGAGGGTTCCGGCGAGTGCAGGCGGATATTCAATGCTTTTTTTAATGCTTCCTCTAGTAGCGGATCTAGTTTTTTGCCCCTTCGGTTTGCGCGTCGGAGGATGCCACTCCGGGACTTCGGACTCAAAAATAATTTCTCCCGCGACTTGTGCCAATCTTCGATTGTCAAATCCGGGTGGCGCGCGACCAATCTTCCCAGGTTTCGAGGATCGACGATAACGGCGTAGACCCGCGATCGCCTCTGGGCGAGTCCGAAGTGTTGGGCATTGAGTACCCTCCAGGCGATCGCTCGTTTCGATCCCACGACCAAACCTGCGTTTCCCCACCGTCGCCCTGGCGGCTGCAACTCGCCCCCGCCGCTCGCAACGAGAGCCAAAAATTTTCCCCAGGCATTTTGTTTGTCTGACAAGAGTCCTTTGACATTTTCATAAACTGCCACCGATGGTTGTATTTGATCTAACAAGCGGACGTACTCGAAAGTTAGCTGTCCGCGTTCGTCATCCAGAGATTTGCGTTCTCCAGCCATAGAAAATGCTTGGCAGGGAGGGCCTCCAATTAACAGATCGACTTTACCCCGCCACTGGCGACCGTCGATTTTCGTAATATCTCCCAAATTTGGAACATTGGGGTAATGGTGCGCCAGTACCGCCGAAGCGAAAGGATCTATCTCGGCAGCAAACACAAACTCACAATCTTTAAAAGCAACTTCCGGCGCGCCGATACCGGAGCATAGAGTTGCTACTCTGAGCATCGATCGACCTCCTTCAGTTCTAGTCTTTCTGTTGGCAGAAAGTCTACTCTATTTACTCGATTGGCGGTAACTCCGCGCCAAACAATCCGCCATTCAGGAGCAAAAGGTGTATCTTGAATCACTCGATCGACGATCGCGATTTCCGATGCAAAAATGACTCGATCGCCCGGAATCAAATCTTTAACTTCCTTAAGCATTTCTGTTCTCCAATCTAGCTTTTCTAACAATCTCGGCACTCGATTTTTCTATCGCTCCTGCTTTCAACGCCCGAGCGCGCAAGGTAGGAGTTAGATCGTAATGTGGCAAAAATCGATGTGACTGAAAATACTTTTTTTTCAATCCGATCGCGATCGCAAACTCGTGCAGTGCCTCAACGTCGCCCGCATCTTCAAACAAATGGCACCACAAATTGCCGCACCGAGCGACTTGTTTCGATTTTGGATATTGCAAAACCAAAAAGTCTACGCAAATTGCCATGATTTTTGGGGGTAAAAATTTAACTTTCTTTGATCTGAGCAGATTGATATTGACTCGATCGAGCGGAACTACAATCTTTTTCTTGAAAGAGAACTCTCGATCCACAGATTTTGTTGCACATTTTTCATCCAAATTCGGTTTTGGCAAGTGCTTGTTTTAGTAGTGACATTCTTCTTCCTCTTCCTCCCAGTATTCGGGGTGACTCCTTTCATGGTATTGGGAGATCGACACGATTGTATCTATCAAATCAGCGTTGCCCTTTGACAGCGGAAGTCTTATCTTGCCACAAAAGCCTGCGACCCTTTCTAATTCTTGAAGACATTCAATTGCGGGTTCGGCGATCGAGAAAGTTGCGACGTGAAGGCCGCTGTCTTTATGGAGGATCTGGTACGCTTCGCAATCTTCAAATATTTCATTTTGAGGGCGAATGACGATCGCAAAATTTTCATAAGCGATCGCGGGTGCTGTCACCCTGCGATTCTTGTGGGCAATGATTTGTTCTTTGATGTATGCCATGTTGTGGTTCGATAAATGTAGTTGTTGATTTATCAATCAGCGAGCGCCTGCGATAGAATACGCTCGCAAGTCTCTTGAGTAAAACAATGCGACTCCATCCTCCATTCTTGACTTTTCTTGTGGTAAAAAACCGTAAAAAGTTGGTCTTTGTAGCTATACTTCGGGTCTATCGAAAACTTAATTCTGAATCTTTGCTCGACACCGGGTTTTAATTCAACAGCCAATATATTGCGCAAATGACTGCGAATTTTCAGCTCTTGTCCAACAAACAAATGCTGTCTGTTTAACATTGATTTTCAAGGCCGGGAGCGATCCGGCGAATTCGCTTTAAGACATCAACCAGATCCCTCTTGTCGAAGGCGTAGTCGCCCCAATCTTGCTGGGGGTCTGCCACTCCTGCTGCTTTAATTTGCGGGGTTTGGCAGCGGATACGACTTGTTGACGGGACGTAGCAAAACGTACACCCAAAACGACATCCTTGCCGGATGTCGATGGCGTAATCGCAAAGCCCCTTGCTACTTAATGTTGAAATAGAAAATGCCGACGCAGTTTCAATTGTTCCTTGAATTAAGTCCATTTTAACCGAAATTTTCCCGCAGTAACCGTGATTTTTGAAGTCAAAGACAGGGTAGCTATCTTTAAAGATTCTGACGCGACAGTCCCAAGAAACGATCGTCGGTCTCGCATTTGAGTTGTTTATGTAGATCGCGTAGCAATTTTCGTCAATTTTCTCGATCCTGTATTTCATGATTTACTCGTGCATTGATAAATTACTTGTGCGAGCTTCTTGCGATCGAACTAAATCAATCCACTCTCGATCGAGTTCAAATAGTTCGCACAAGCAAGAAATAAAAGTGTTAAGCTCGATCGAGCTAGCGCAATCTCGATCGTTTTCGATCGCGTTCAACTGCTTCCAGTCGATTGCGATACCAAATCGATCGCCTAGAAGCAAGCAAAAATCGTACTGGCTCAACTTGTCACTGGTGCGAGCAGTTTTTACTATCCATCCGAGCGTAATTTTACATTGTTCTTCAGTCATTTTTTAATTGCCCTAAAGTTGCAACCTTGAATCTCCCTTCCTCAAAGAGTTCGGGAAAATCTTTTTTCATTTTAGATCGTCGGCATATTTCGGATCTTCCAGGAAAAAACTATCGTTTTCGGCTTTTAGCGTAGCAACATCGATCTCGCTACTTGCAAAAAGCGCGTATTCATTGCTCTCAAAACCGTAGATTTTTCTTAGATGGCAACCGCAACTGCTGCGGTATGCTTGACACCCATAAGAGTTGCCATCTTTACAAAGATACGGGCATTGTATCTGCAAACAAACAGACAGTGTTCTCATGTTTTTCTCTTGCTTTTATACGGGTCTGTAAGTGCCAAGCTTTTTTTGAAAACACTCCATCGTATATCGGACGACAACCTTGTTATTTTCTTCTGCGATAACAAGGTATTCCTTAATCTTACCACGCTTGCTCGCTTCAGAATTGACATTTCTAGAGGCAGAAATATCAATAAGTTTTGGGCAAGCAGAAAACACTCGATCGTCCTTGTAAAGTTGTTCAATAAAATCGCACTTGGAGTTTGACAACATCAGTTTGACCCCGCGCTGCATAAGCTCCGCAAACGTATCTCGAAGTTCGATTTGTTCCGCTTCTTTAAAACCGTACTGGCTGTACTCAGCAAAGTTACTGGTAGGGGAGATCGGGTGGTAGGGCGGGTCAAAATAAACGAAATCTTTGCTGTCGTTAGCAAGATCTAAAACTCGATCGAACCTCGCTACTTCTATCCGAACGCCCTGCAGCAACTGGGAAGCAAGCCGCAATGTTTCTGTGTCGCAAATTCTGGGATTTTTGTACCTGCCGATCGGTACGTTGAATTGCCCTTTCTGGTTTTCCCGATACAAGCCGTTGTAGCAGGTTTTGTTGAGGTAGAGGAATTGGGCCGCCCGCTTGGCTTCCCAGTGTTTCGGAGTCGATCGGAATTCTTCGCGGATTTTGTAGTAGTAGTCCGCGGGATTCTGGTGGTGGTTGAATTGGTGTTCGTCTAGTAGTTGAATGAGGATTTCGGGGTAATCCCGCACGTAGCAGTAAAGGTTTACTAAGTGTTCGTTGGAATCGCTCAATGCTGCCCGCATCGTGGGATACAACTGTTTTAGGTAAAAGAATACAGATCCGCCGCCTAAAAACGGCTCGTAATAAGTTTCAAACTGTTGGGGAAAATAAGGTTGATATTGCTCGATTAGCTTGCTTTTTCCTCCGACCCACTTCAGGAAAGACTTAGTCATCGTTGTTTCGTTTCACCTTTCAAAAGAACGTGTACTCAACTTTGGTTGAGTATTGAATAGCAGGGCAAACAGTTTCTATTTGCCCGATCGCTTGACCGCCGTCAAAATCTTCAACCGTTGCGACCGCCACAGCAGCCAACTGAACTACTTCTTCTCGATAATTCTCGCTGTCGCCTTCGATAATGGCTCTTGCCACTTCCCCCAGTTCTTCAACCAATACCGCTAGATAAAATACTGGTTTGAGGCTTCTAGGTTGACTGCCAAATTTGCCGTCTTGCCTCTTTCTTTCGAGTTGAATCTCTTCAAAAATGCTGGCGATCGGGCTTAGTTGGTTGTCCATTATTTTTATTTTTCCTCAAAATCACTACAATCGTGTGCTTTTTCCTTTTCCTGTGCTATGAATTGCTTGAATTGTTGACGATCGCGCCCAGACTGAGTTAGGCAAAGCAAGAATGGGCGCGATCGTCAATTAAAACTATTTAGGAACCTGCCTTAAACGCAAATCTATCGGCCACTCCTGCATATCTCCACCTTTTCGATCGCGCAGTTTCAGTTCGTAATTGCCATGGTTTTCAAAAAAATATCCTTTCGATTCGATCGCCACTGCCCCAAGTTGTTTGACAAATACGGGAACATTAGCTAGTTTACATTGGTCTATAACCGATCGAATCCATTCGACATGGCAAGGACGAGCCTTGTTGCCCGATTCTCCACCAACTATTACCCAGTCAATATTCGTAAGATGCGATCGCAAGTCGATCGACTCCAATAATGGTTCGCAGCTAAGAAACCGCACTGCTGCATGAGTTTTTTGCAACCACGGTACTTTGCACTCAACACTGTTTTGCAAGCCAACTGAAGTTCCAAGCCAGATATTTGGCAAAGGCCACTCAAATTCACAGGTTTCGTATGGCTCGTAAATTTTTGGCTCTAGCTGCTGCTCTCGACCAATATCTACAGCCATCATCCGAATCCGATTCCTCGCACCTTGTTGAATGTATTTCTGCATTCGGATCGGGAACTTGGTCAAAAACTGGTAAGTATGATGCGGTGTCAGCGCACATATCGCAAAAATACGATCGAGTTCTTCATCGTTGATAGTATTGAAAAACAAGTCTCCCATTGAGAGAAACACCATCAATGGTCTTTTCCAGGTCAAAGGTTTTAGTAGCTGGCTTGGGGCGAACACAGCTTTGTTCCAATCTTTGACTTGTTGGTACTGGGGAAATTGCTGCATTCGTGCGGATTGAGCAAGTTCTTTTGCATAGCAGTTGTCGCACTCGGGTGAGTTTAATTGGCATCCCACCACTGGATTCCAAGTTCGATCGGTCCATTGAATTTTTGTTTGTGTCATTTTTGCTTCTTACGCGAAAGGTTTTCTTGGGTAATTACCCCAATTCTCCAGGCTTGTTTCGTACCGAATTGTTACATCCTCATCTACGTCTAAGTCCAGATTTAGACATTCTCGATCGAGTTCGGATGTACTCGGTTGTGGGCAACCTCGTACCGCACAAATTAAGACCTTGCATTCGATCGGGATATTGGGGAACTTAGAGTGAGCCAATACACCCCAACAATACTGAGCCAGATCAACTAAAAAACATTTGGCATCTCGGTAGTTTCTCTCGCAACCAAGCGATATCTCCTTGGTTGATTCGATTGTTCCTGAGGTCAAGTTCAGTCAAATTAGTTAAAGATGCCAGCGGTTTGATGTCGCTAATTTGATTGTAACTGAGGTAGAGTTTAGTCAAATTAGTTAAAGATGCCAGCGACTTGATGTCGCTAATTTGATTGAAACTGAGGTAGAGTTTAGTCAAGTTTTCTGTCATGCCTTTGCCTCCAGTTTATAAAAATCACTACAATTGCAACACTTGATTTTTTGCATAGATGTCCGCAGCTTTGGGATTATCTTCGACGGCGTGTACAAATTTGATTCCTGCTTAAGGGCGATCTAGTTTAAACCGCCACTCGCAAATCCAATTGATTTTTACTGGAACTTGGAATGCAAAGTGAAACGCATTACGACAATCGGTACACCCAGTAAAACTTCTTTATGGGTAGACTCAAATTCTTCTTTGACAGATTGCTCGATAGCCTCAGTAATAGCTCCTACGTATTTCCTGTGTGTGTTACCGCCAAATCCCTGTAAAGGCAGTTTTTTTAACTCTTCTTCAAGTACATCCCAATATTCGGCGACCATCAAAAACTGAGAGTCACTGTGAGTTGCAAAATTACAACCCGAATGGCTAAATGATTTGCATTTCTCAATCTTGATATCTAACATGGTATTTTCCAGAAAACATTGCTAATGGCGAGTTTGTGTCTATTTCTCAACAGTTGGTTGTTTGAATTGTTGACGATCGCGCCCAGACTGAGTTAGGTAAAGCAAGAATGGGTGAGATCGATCGAATGCAGCCAACAAAGTTAGACAACCTCTGCTGAGGCTAATTTTAATTGCTCGGCCGCTGGCAGCGCCGATTCTTCAACGACGCCGTGAGCCGCGGTCATCAAACAGGAAACTTCTTGAGGGGTAAGGTTGTCCAAACACACCATTCGCTGTGTTCCTTCCAAATCGATCGTGCGAGATTGATTGCTCGGATCGGACAAAACTGCTGCTGCTTGATCGATAACTCCCCAGTCGCTGCGTTCGTTCCAAGACCATTTCAACGAGTAGTAATTAATTGCCCGCACAACACCACTGTCATCGGGCTTGTTGCCGGAGTGTTTGACAAATTCGGGGACAAAAATTCCAGTTGCCGGCTCGACACCGCGTGACTGAACTGAAGCAACCAAACGGTTAAAATCGTTCAAACTGCGGTTTTTGATGTACGTCACCATGACCACGCCTTGCGGCAGTTCGCCTGTTTCGGCAACAAACCAAATTTGGCCGTACAAAGTATTAGATGATTGCCCTAAGTGACCGTAGAATTTAGAAAACTTTAAAATTGTCATTGATACTTTGCTGCCGTAATCGACATCCCCGATCGCCCACTGTCCTGACATGCAGTTATTGCGGACTCGGAGCGGAATTTCCGGCACCAACAAAGCATTGCTGGGCTTGGCTCCGAAGACGGAAAATGCAGGTGTTTTAATTTCTTTGGTTTCGTCGGTTGAGTTAGGCATTTCTTTGGGTTTGGTTGTGTTTTAATTTCTTTGGTTTTACGGTTCTGTTCGGCCGTACCGCAGGTTGGCGATCGTAAATTTACATTGAAAAGCCGGCCGCGTTGCGGTTTCCGCCACCACCCATCTTTTTGGCAATGGCAGCGACGTTTTGCCCGCCCCAAGTGCGCGATCGCAGCGAAATTTTGGTTGGGTCGCCACAGGTGACTGCCACGTATTTAGTTGGCGCGAATCGCTTTGACCCGCGAGCGCCGACCGTTGAGTAATGTCGGTGCAGATCTTCATCCAGCCGGAACACCGGCACCGTGTCTTCCAAGATTTTCATGTACTCCGGCGATCGCTCCCACCGATCGAGATAATCGTCGATCTGCCGGTTCCGCTCCTCAATCGCGGGCAGGTATTCTTTGGCAAATTGCTTTTCCAGTTCGGGATGGGCTAAGAGTCGATCGAACACTGGAAAGCAGTCTGTACCCGAAAGACCTTGATGCATTAAAGAGATACCCTCGTTTACGGCTTCGGAATGGGGGATGCAGCCTTCCCAGTAATCGTTGAAGCCTGCATCGCGCTGGCGGACGTAGGGGAAAAACCAAGGGGTTGACTTGTTGGGGAAAAAGTGCTTCCAAGTGAAGGTTGCCCCGCACTCGTTTGCGTCGAAGCCCCCAAGGATAAGGTTTTCCAAGGAAAGGTTTATCAAAAAATCCCCGCGAGTTTCGTGATGGTCTAGCACCGTTAGTTTTGCTTCTTTGGCTAGCTGTCGGGTTACGTGTTCGGGATATGAAAAATCAACAATAATAATGTTGTTGTTTTTCGGATCGAAGGGAAGTCGATAGTTTGGCGATTCGTATTCCCGATCGCTGAGGTACGTTTCGGGAATGAATTCAATTTCAATTCCCTCTTGTTTTGCCCACAAACTGACAGCCCACGCTGCGGCTATACCGTCCGGACAAATTGTTCCGCGGGGATTTCTCTCGCTGGGGAGAGAATTTTGATGGTAAACTGCGATAGTTTTAGACATTGTTCTTTCCTTAAACAAGTAAATCAGCCAGTTAACGCATCCACGATCCCGCCGTGGTTGACGGGACGGACAAATTCTTTGAGCGGGTGTGGCAGAGACTCAAAAACTGCCTTGCCATTTGCATTAGGTTTATTTACAACTGGCCGCCGAGGCAGCCAATCGGAGTTCAAGACAAGGCACTCGTCCAAGGTCAACCGATTTCGATTTGATAACTACAAGGTCTGGCATTCTTGGAGGACTCATGGGAAGGTATTCTAAAAAAACAATGTGAATACCATCCGTTCCTTCGAGATCGTCTAAATCGGCTTCCTTAAGTCCGACTTTGTAGTCAGATGCCTGACTATCATCCCATTCAGCCTCACGAATAGAGACGGCTTTAGCTACAGCGACTTCGCATTCGCAATAGACGGTTTCCATGAGTTCTCTTGGCACGTCCGCTGACCTTGATACGCAATAAAGTTCAATAGAATTGGGCGTAATTTTTAATTTCCGAGAACTGGTTCCGATGGTCGGATTAGCGTAATTCCTCGGAGTCAGCAAGTGAAAATAGCCAACCTCATCTGGGCTGTCGGATAATGCCCAGCCAGACTCGTACTGAAAACAAGCTTCCCCAGTATTTGAGTCGTAGAAAGCACCTTTTGTCCAGGTGATTTTGTAAAGGCTTATCGCCGCGAGTTCGGGCCAAGACCAAACACCTGCTCGATCGCGGGCAATGTCGTTTTCTGTTTTTTGCTCCGCTATGCGAAGGGAATCGTTGTATTGCTTCAATTCTGCCGCCAGAAGATGATATTTCTGGTATTGCTCAGCAATTTGACCTACGAGATTTAGAAGGCAATTAGAAAGTTTTTCTGTGTCGATCCACTCTCTTTTCCGCGAATCGCCAAAGTAACCACCTTCGGTACTGACGCCCACGTGGCAGCAACCGCCGTGAAGACTTTCGGGCGTTGCAAGCTCAATTATCACGTGCGCAACGTTGAATCTGTACAACCAATTTCCAGCTAGATTCTCAACAACTGGAGATTGTGTCAATTGGCGCAACACGGTGCCCGCGTATTTGTCTAAGTATTCTAAAAATGCTTCTTTGCTTTGTTCTAGACGTTCTGATTCAAGAGATTGTTTCTCTTTTAGCTGGCGATCGGCTTCTTCTAGATTGAGGGCGCGCATTTTTGTTGCCTCTTCCAGCAAGGAAGGCTGAATGCCAGGAACTTCGTTTTGTGTTGTCATTGTTTTTTGCTTGATTTGATTTGATTTGATTTGCCGGACTTGTGTTTAAATCTCGATCGATCGAGATTTAAACACAGAGCAGGCACTCGATCGATTTTGCTCGATCTCCATACTTCGCCTCTAGATATTTACAAGCCAGCGATCGCGTCAAAAATTTCTTTCCTTCTGTTGGCTGGTCGTTCCACGCCCACCACCAACCATCGCAGCTTTGACAGACTGTACCAGCATTAGTGATATCTCCATTAGCAGTTTTGCACCATTGACTCTGGAATGAAGGATCGGAAGGATTCGCACTGGCGGGATTAAAATTCTTGCCCGCTTCAACGGCTTGCCGAATCACTGCGTGGTGGTAATTCGGGTTCTTGAACTCGTTGGCGCAAAAGCTCCCCGAGACGATAATGTCAATCCCAAACTCACCAACAAAGAAGTCATAGCGATCGCCCTTGCGGGACAATACTCGTCCTTGGAACGGGGTGATCCACTCAATCGTTGCTTCCCCGCGGGGGAACACGTTTGCCCAACAAGGTCGGGGCTTCAGATTGACGGGGCGATCGTTTGGTTCGATGCCTACTTTAAAGATGCCGCCAATCTTGGTATTTGAAACGGCTGTGGCGAGTTCGCCTATCGCCCAAATTTTTTCTGTGGAGGCGATCGAGGCGCGCAATTTGTTAGCGATCGCGCGAATGCTATCTTTTCGTTCTATTTTTGCAAAGCAAGAAGCTTCGGGGGTGGGCGACGCCCAAGTCCGATTGCTTTCGTAGTTTGCGATGTCCCATCCATCCAGCACCGCATCGAACGACACAGTGTCTTCAATGACGAACTCTAAGTTCTCGATCGAATCGAGAGTTTTGGCTTTTGCCTCTATCTGTTCCCGTGAGGCTCCTGGATTTTCGTGGAGGCAGACATTAAATTGCCAGTATTGGATGCTGGCAGGCTCAATGTCTCCGTACAGTGAGTGAAAAATCTGCGCTTGTCTGTTGACATAGTGAAAGTCCTTGGCTCGCTCGATCGCGCGCCACTGTCGATCGCACCACAAAGGCTCGACGCCAACGTATTCGGCGACGTATTTTTCCAGTGGCAGGTCGAACCGGTGCGGGGCGATTTCTGTTTCTGCGGGGGCGATCGGATCGACAGACTGAGACCTCAAAAAACGCTCGCAGTCTTGAGTAATTTCCCAGTGACCCCTCACCACTTCGTTGCTGGAGGCGGTGCGAACTCCCGCGCAGATGTAACGGTTGTTATCAAGCGGGCGGGCGAATGGGCATTCGCTACATTTGGTTACTTTTGCGGGGACGATCGGTTGTTCAACCTCAACCTTCTGAGGTTGAGATTCCAAGATCCGGGTTTCGTAGTCGTGTCTGGTGCGAGTTTTGGCGGTTGCTCGCAGTTTTAAGCTGGTGTGCAAGGTTCGGACTTCTTCCCAACTCAAATCTTTGAGAGATTCAGCGGTGTATGGAGTTATCATGTATAGTAATTCCCTTTTTAAGGGGTGTTTGCGCGGGGCGATTTACACTTTGTTTTCGACGACGTGAGTGTAAGTCGCTTTTGCTTTGTTATCTTGATAGTAGTACATCCTACAGTGGGAGTCAAGGGAAGGTGAGGTTGTAAAAATCAATATTCGTAATACTACTGGTAGTAAGATATAAGTATCTGCAATCAATTAGATGTATATCCAATTGATTGACATCCCATGGTAGTACACCCTAAAATAAAGGCATCTTTTATAATCATGCCCGTGATTATCGCAATCAAAAAACTTAGAGAAAGTAGAGGGCTATCTCAAAATGACTTAGCCAGACTTACGGGGTACAGCCCCCAATTTATTCAGAAGATCGAACAAGGCAAAGCAAAGTCACTAACTTTGGATGCGGCCGAACGATTCGTGAAGGCACTGAATTGCGCTCCCGGCGATCTACTAGAATGGTCAGCCGAACCCGATAAACCAGACTCAACTACGGCGAAGCCATCTGGCAATATCAACCAAGCAACCAAAGGCAAGCAAATCAAGAACAACCGCCCAGAAAAATTACGGTTGCAATCGAGTTTCTAGCTTGCGAACCAGCCGAGCGCTCTCAAGTACAACCGTTATAAGATTTCACACGCAGCTTACAAATTAGGGGAGAAAACAATGTCTAATGCAAACGATCCGATCGAATTATTACTCAATTTCAGTATTGCTTCCAGCCCTAGCGGCATAGAAACACAAGAAGCCCAAGGACAGCAAAATCTAGTTCATTCCGACGCACTTCCTATTCAAGGCGATTGGGAAGTGCTGAAACGGTGGGGAGTAATTCAAGGAGAGCCGATCGACAAGTTATTTTGTTCCTGCACTCTCCCCAGTGACTGGAAAAAGGTTGCAACAAACCATTCAATGTGGTCAAATCTACTCGATTCGCGAGGTTTAATCCGCGCGAGCATATTCTACAAAGCCGCGTTTTACGATCGCGACGCGCATTTTCTTGCAACTCAAAGGTTCGGCATGGCAGGTGTCTACCAAGATGTTAAAGACAGGCTGCACGGCAAACATTATAAAATCTCCGATAACGGATTAAACCGAACGGTATTTGTCGGTGCGCCAGTACGAACGGGCGAACTAGAAGGAAAACTTGTTGCCGTCAAAAATGGCAAGGTGTACGCATCGACAACAAGTTTTCAGCAAGCAGAAAGTCGATCGGCAAGTGATGTCGTACTGCTAACTGAAAAAGAGTTTTACGGCAAATGGCACAATAGAGATGTATCAAATTACGATTTCTTCAAAACGATTGAAAACTTGGCAAAAATTGAGTGTTTGGAATACTTAAACCGCTTACCAACGGATGACTCGATTTGGGAAGATTGCTTTGATTTTCCCGGTCTTGATTCGCTAAGTTAAGCTTCTGACCAAGAAAATGGGTACAAGCCCTGTCCTTATAGGACGGCTTTAATTATTCCCAACCCTAGTAGTAAAGCATAGTATAATAGAACAAACAAACAACAGAAAGCAATGAAAGCAAGGTATCAATACAGATTCTATCCTACCGACCAACAGCGACAGAGCTTGGCTCAGCTATTTGGTTGCGTGCGTGTAGTCTGGAACGATGCTCTTGCACTGTGCAAACAGTCTGAGAAAAAGCCCAAATCGGCAGAACTTCAAAAAGTAGTCATCACTCAAGCAAAGCAGACTGAAGAAAGAGCTTGGCTAGCAGATGTGTCATGTGTTCCCTTGCAGCAGTCTGTAGCCGATTTAGAGATAGCATTCAAGAACTTTTTCGACTCTTGTAAAACAATTTAAATGCGAAACAGCTTAACCATGCAAACTTACACCTTCAACTCCCAACAAATTCGCATCCAGAACCAAGATGGCGAAATCTGGTTCTGCGGTGCGGATGTGGCGCGGGCGATCGGCTACAGAAATCCAGCAGAGGCGATCGCAGACAATGTGTCTGCCAAACATAGCAGGCTGCTAGATTTAAGAAAGAAAGGCCGAAAACCCATTTTTATATCTGAGGCAGGAATTTACGAACTAATAATGAAATCAAACCTGCCTGCCGCCGTACCTTTTCAAGATTGGGTTTACGAGCAAGTTCTGCCATCAATCCGCCAAACCGGGCAGTACGCCGGGCAGATGCCACTAACTGAACTTGGTACACTTCTTGAAGATTTGCCCGCACTGGTCGCAAAGGAGGCCGCCGATCGCACCAAACACCCGTTTAAAGTGCGGGACAAGGCGATCGTCAGTTACGACAAGAGCGATCGCAGGCAGTGCACCATCCTAGATTTCCTTGGCAACTACGTCTGTATTAGCCTCCCGGACGGCACGACGGATATTGTCGGCGCGAGCAATCTTTCGCTTTTGAGAGATTCGATCGCGCAAGATAGAATCGATCGCCTAAAATAGACTTGTTGCGATCGCACAAGCGATCGCAACAAGTCAAACAGACAAAAAAAAATATCGCTGATGCCTGGAAGCTCCGCGATACCCTCAAATAACACAAATAACACATTTATAGCTTGAATACTATCGTTAGATTTTAGCAAAGTATCAAGCGCAATGTCAACTAAAAAGGTTGACAAATTTAAAACAGAGGGTGTCGATCGAGCTCCAGGTGTTGGCGGAATTCAACCTTCAACAAAATCCCGCAAACAATGACAACGCATTACGCGCCAAGAAACGCCGAAAATCCGTTCACAATGATATCTACAGAACTTCTCAGAGATTGCAGCCTAACTTGGACAGAGAAAGGGGTAATGGCGATATTGCTAAGTCTGCCCCAAGGCTGGCAACCCAATGTCAAGCACCTATCAACTCAAATGAGGGAGGGAACGAGCGCGATCCAGCGAGCTGTTACCCGGCTCAAAGAATTTGGCTACTTGGTTTGTCGTATCGTCCGCGACGCCCAGGGCAAATTTGTCAGATCGGAGTGGGATATCAATGAAATCCCACTCGCGCCACCCGATCGAGTGGATGCAAACGGAAACGAGATTGTGTTCGATCGGCCGGGCGAACCCTCTAAAAATCTGCGACAAGAAGCCAAAAACAGAAGGGGAAAGTCAAAGCCTCAAACCCTTGCTGCTGCGATATCTTATCCATATCTGCAAAACGCGGATTTGGACGGCGAAAACATAAGTAATATAGATTCATCTAGTATCCAAAAAGATCTAGAGAGAGAGGCGGCTGTTGAAATTTGTGAATCTGTTGGCATTGAAATACCCGACACTGGAGCAGAAAGCGAATCTCAAGTTCAAAAAACAGAGTTTTTCGCAAATACGGGAGAAGTTCGATCGAACGAAAATTCCGCGACGGCTGAGTCTGGCAAATATTGGGATAAAGCCGAACTCAAGGAATTTCAGGCTCAACTAACAGAATACGGTCGCGCTTCGGGGCGAAAGAGCCCACCCGGCTGGGCTTACACGATCGTCAAAAATCTAAAACAAGGAAATTTCTGCCCCTACTGGGAGGAATTCAAGGCGGGGATTGCGATCGGCACCAGTGACAAGCGTGAATGGGAAACAGCCCCCGGCGTACCCTGCACCGCCGTCAAACGGTGCTTGGAAGAGCGGTTCTTGAGCAAACCGGGAACGAGCGCGATCGAAGCTGCCTTGCAAGTAGCCAAAACACTCGAAAACCCGCGCCAGATGGCAGTTTTGTGGGAGGCAATCAAGGCTCGCGTCACCTTCCTGCGGGAAGAGTGGCGGCGTCAGTCTAGCAACGGCGTGCAGAATGCTGTTGTCGATCCTTGGATGCGACCCAAGGAATCTGTTTCGGATGAGGTAGCAGCGATCGCCCTCAACGAACTCCAGCAAAATCTGCCCCAGCAACTGCAAGCGAGCAAGACTGTTTTGGCGTTCGAGAGTGAAATTGCCAGTTCGATCGAACCTGAAGCTCAAAATTTAGGGCCCGAAATCGACATTGAAGAGCAGAAGCGCAATATTTCTCGGTTGGCGCAGATGTTGCGGGGTAAACGCGGCGATCGATGTTGGCGATCGCTTAGATAGCGTTGTTGAGAAATTTTTAAGATTTGCAAAACTCAAAACGGAGCAATAAAATGCCAAAGCTATCTCACAAAGAAAAATTTCAGACAGCATTCAACAAAATTATCGCCAAGGAATACGACGAAAGTGTTGGTAAAGCTCAATTTACCAAAATAGTAAAAGCTTGGCAAAAAGAAGAAATTAATATTGCCGCCATTAAGAGGGCTATAAACGAAATTATTTTAATTGAGCTTCCTGAATTTGCAACGTGGATTCATGAAAGATACGTACACATATCTGGGTATTATTGGCTGGACAGTTCGTATCAAAAATACGGAGACACTGTGCTTGGATGGTACTCTGAATACCAGATCCAAGCAGAGATGTTGCCTTTAAAACTAAGTCACCAACAACGAGACGAAGATCGAAAATGCAGGGTTCTAAGCTGGGGTTCGGTTTGGGAAGGACGCGGATTTGCCTGTGCTGAAGACTTGCCCTACTCTTACTCTTCCTGTCGCGAAATAGAGTATTCAAGTTATTGGGAAAAGCGAAATTATTCGCCCGACAATTTGCCCGCTGTCGGGGTTGATTGGGAGGTAGAAATTCCTGTAGAAAAGTTGTTGTTTTTTGCTAGCCTGGGATATGCTTCTCCCTGTAAAATCCAGTGGGAACGAGTTGAACATCCTTACGAAACTGATATCGATGGGTATTACGTGAGGCGATCGATAATCCCTCACGGGTTTTGGTGCGCTTGGAAGTGGTGGGAAGGCGCTCGCGACTGGTACTACGAACACCGCCCTGAATTATTTGAGGATGACGAAATTTGGGGCGATCGAGAGCTTGTTTGGCACAGTCCGCCGGATTCTACTTCTGCTATTTTGGGTGGGAAAAATCGTAAAATAGGACAAGATTTAAAGTTTTATATTGATGAGGGGTCTGGGGAGCTATAAGACCCCCGCCATAATTGTACCCAATTTGGCGGCGGGATACATGGACTCCCCAGGTTGATTCAAGTGGTTCGATGCCACTTGAATTAACATTTAATACTTACACCCTAGCCAGTAAATACTGTACAATAAAGCAATGCTGACAATCACTCACCGCTATCGAATCTATCCCGACACCACTCAAGAGCAACAACTCGTTGAGTGGATGGAAGTCTGCCGAGGCGCTTACAACTATGCACTTCGGGAACTCAAGGATTGGTGTGAAGTTAGCAAGGTGCGTAGTCCAGTCTAACGACTTGGTAGCTTATGAGGATCTGAAAGTGCGAAATCTGGTGAAGAACCATCACCTAGCTAAGTCAATTAGTGATGCTAGTTGGTCATTATTCCGTCAGTGGGTAGAGTATTTTGGCAAAGTTTTCGGTGTGGTAACGGTAGCCGTTCCACCCCACTATACCAGTCAAAACTGCTCGAATTGCGGTCAAAAAGTGCAGAAAACATTAAGCACTAGAACTCATAAATGTCCCTACTGCGGATATATTGCCGACCGCGATGAAAACGCCGCATGAAACATTTTAGTTCGGGAACGGTTCTTTTTGCTTCCATGATGTTAATGTTTTGCCTGCATTCTTAATGTTAGCATTTTTTCAAAAACAAATAAACTTAAGGGAGTGTTTTC
>JAAUPF010000351.1 GCA_012034575.1 Richelia sp. CSU_2_1
CGATCGTCCAAAAAATGCCCCAAGCATCGATTATTCACCTAGCAACCCACGGATTGCTGGATAATGTGCGCGGATTGGCAAGTGCGATCGCCCTGGCTCCTTCTGGCACTGATAACGGCTTGTTGACGGCAGAGGAAATTTTCGACATGAAACTGCAAGCAAGTTTAGTGGTTTTGAGTGCCTGCAACACCGGAGAAGGCAAAATTACCGGGGATGGAGTGATTGGCTTGTCGCGATCGTTGATTTCGGCAGGAGTGCCGAGTGTAATTGTTTCTTTATGGGCGGTTTCCGATGCGCCTACATCCGAATTAATGCAGGCATTTTATCAAAATCTTCAGAAAAACCCGAATAAAGCACAGGCATTGCGGCAGGCAATGTTAGCCACGATGAAAACTCATTCTAATCCGCGAAATTGGGCAGCATTCACGTTGATTGGGGAGGCAGATTAAGCTGCTTGGGACTTACGAATAAATCCCAAAGAAACCACGTTTTTCACTCTTTGTTAAAGGCTCGAATGCAGTATTTTCGTCCATCAAACCCGGTTTCTGCGTCCGGGACTAAAGTTTGTAGCGAGGGCGATCGTCCTCTTTAATATTTTGAGCAAGATGGGAGCGAGCGATCGAACTCAGGCAGCAATTTTCGCATTAAAACGGGGGATTGTCAGCCTTTAGTATTTTCGCGATCGAACCCTACAACTCGGGCGAGGAGCAAGTCTGTGTTTCCCCGCCCGCGATGCCGGGGTCGAACTCACATTAATTTAACGTGTTTTTAACTAAAAGATTGCCCTAATTTAATTAACCAAAAGCTTAACTGTTCTTAATTTCTAAGGAGTAAAGTTCTATTAAGACTCGTCTCACTTAACTAGGGATGTTGGGTTGAAAAGGAATTTATGTCTAAAATAACTCGCCGACAACTGCTAATTTTTTTCGGTGGCAGCGCCGCTACCACTGCACTTTCTCCCACGCTAACTCAAACTTTATTCGGCGTCAATTCTACTACCGCCGAAGCCCAAGTAACTCCAACTTCTTTTACTCCTTTAAGACTGCCTCACCCGCTGCCAATTTACAGACAACAGTCGAGTTTTATGCCGACGGGTTTGAACGGGCTGGGTACTGTAATGCCAGCCTCGCAGGATACTAGATTGACAAGTTACAACGTTGTTGACGATGTAGTTGTACCTCCAGAATACGAACGGTATTTGATAGTCCGTTGGGGCGATCGAGTATTTCCCGATCCGGCAGATTATTTCGGCTACAACAGCGATTACACTGGATTTGTAGGCGTTCGCGGCAGCAATGACGACGGCTATTTGTGGGTCAACCACGAGTACGTATCCTTCCCGATGTCGAAAGTAGCGCCGGAAGCCCCGTCAGATTTGGCACCTTTCCCCGCAGCCGATCGCGCCGTTCTCGGCATAGACTTATCAGTAAAAAATCGCGCTACCCTCGGCGAATTTTTGTACAATCTTGGAGGTTCGATCGTCCGCATTACCAAACAAGCTAACGGCAGATTTCAGCCGATTCCCCGCGATCCCCTCAACCGCCGCATTCACGGACTTTCCGGGCTAGGAATTAACAGGGAACGTACCGACAAATACAAAGATGTCACTTCCTGGGGAACGCGACAAGGCGACAATAACTACCTGGTAGGAACTGGCCCGTCAGCTACCCAAGTTTTCGCCCAAGTCAACAGCGACGGGCTGGGAAACCGGATTATCGGTACGGCTTACAACTGTTCCGGCGGCACGACTCCTTGGGGGACAATCCTCACTGCTGAAGAAAATTTCCAAGGTAGCGAAGTATTCTTCGTCGGAGTTCAGGAAAATGTCAAACCCAACGGCGGTCAAACAAGCTACGCTAAAGGCACGACAGGCGAGGAATTCGGCTTAGTAGGTGAAAAATACGGTTGGATGGTAGAAATCGACCCGCAAGATCCGAATTTCCGCGGCCGAAAACACAGTTGGTTGGGTCGTTTCCGCCACGAAAACGTTGCTTTTCGCGCTGAATCGGGACGCAAATTAGTAGTATACATGGGGGACGATCGGCGCGGCGGACATACTTGGAAATTTGTCAGCAACGGTACTGTTACAAATCCTGCAGATAAAAGCAACAGTCGCTTGTTTGAAGACGGCGTTTTGTACGTCGCCCAATACAACCGCAACGGTTCGGGCAGGTGGATACCTCTGTTATTAAATACTCCAACAAATCCGGTGCGTCCGACGAGAGTTGGCGAAGCAGAATTAGCAAGTTTTGGCAAAGCGCAAAGAGATGCAGCTACTCGCTTGCCCAGACGCGCGGGAATTGCCGGTCAAACAGAAGATGGCGGTTCTTTTGTTATGGATACAGCTAACGAAGCAACTGCACTTCCCGGCTACAGAAATAAAACACTTGCTAATTTTTACACCAGCCAAGGTGCGCTTTTAGTCGATGCTTTCTTAGCCGCTAATTTAGTTGGCGGAACTCCGACGGCGCGGCCGGAAGATTTGGAAGTTCATCCCCGGACTAATGAAGTTTTCATTGCCTATACCGACGGCGCGCCGGGAAGCGACGGCTATCCAGATTCCCGGATTTTTAATGTTGCTAAATACACTGCCGCACTCAACAGCGGCCAGCAGTCGGGAGGACTTTACAAAATCATTGAAGACAGTTCCGACGGCGCGGGTTTAACTTTCCGCTGGCAGCGTTTGGCCCAAGGTGGAGAAGCCGGAACGCGAGATGGGGCGGGATTTGCTAATGTAGACAATTTGGCTTTTGACCCTCAAGGAAATGTTTGGGGAGTCACCGATATGTCTACTTCTACGCACAACGGTTTTGATGTTGGCGCTGCTGGGAAACAAAGTACGATCGACCATTCAAAAACCGGAAATGTCTCGGATTTTACAGGTATTTTCGGCAACAATTGGCTGTTTTACATTCCGACTTCCGGGCCGAATGCGGGAACGGTAGTTCCGTTTGCTGTCGGGCCGAATCGGTGCGAAATGACGGGGCCGACTTTTGTGGGAGATACGCTGTTGCTTGCAGTGCAACATCCGGGAGAAGATTGCCCGATCGATGATGGTACAGTATTGCGCCGATCGATTGAAATGTTGGATTTAAATGGTTCAGTTTTCAATCAAACTCGGACTGTTTCTCGGGGCAGTTTGTGGCCGAGTAACATTGAGAATGACAGGCGACGATCGCCGATGCCTGCGGTAATTGGAATTCGGCGCATTCGATCGATCGGACAATTTGTTTGAACTGAGATCTTGCACCAGTCGCAATAACCTGTAGGGTTCAAGGTGAGAATCGAATAACGAGCGCAGCATATTCGATTCTCACCTCGAAAGGGTTCACTCTTGAGCCTCAAAGCTTGCAGACAGGTTAAATAAACCCGCCCTATTTGACCTCGAACTCGAATGTACTTCGTTCATCATTCGAGTTCGAGGTCAAACCCACGAAAAATCCCCTTATTGACATTGCTGCAAGATCTCAGTTTGAACTGAGATCTTGCACCTTTCTCAACAGTCTTAAAGGTAGCAAACAGGTTAATAAACCCGCCCCACCC
>JAAUPF010000115.1 GCA_012034575.1 Richelia sp. CSU_2_1
CTTTTCCTTCTTCCTTCTTCCTTCTTCCTTCTTCCTTCTTCCTTCTTCCTTCTTCCTTCTTCCTTCTTCCCTCTTCCTTCTTCCTTCTTCCTTCTTCCTTCCTCTCCATGAAACACACTCTCAAATCTGAATTTGAACTGTCAGGAATTGGTTTGCACGGAGGCGAAGAAACTCGCGTTCGAGTGTTGCCTGCTGCTGTCGGAGAAGGTCGCTATTTTGTCCGCACCGATTTGCCCGGTGCTCCGGTAATTCCTGCAAACATTGAAGCGGTTTGTCAAACTTCTCTGTCAACAGAATTGGTGGGTGCGATCGGCTCGAAAATTCGCACTGTAGAGCATCTCTTAGCGGCTTTGGCGGGCATGGGAGTGGATAATGCTCGAATTGAGGTTGACGGGCCGGAAGTGCCTTTACTCGACGGTTCTGCCCTGGTTTGGGTAGAGGCGATCGCCCGCGTCGGCTTAATCTCTCAAACACCGCTGCACCCAAAACAAAATCCCCCAGTCGAAAATCCCGTTTGGGTGCGCAAAGGCGATGCTTTTGCCGCCGCTTTACCCTCTGAGGAAATTAGATTTAGCTACGGAATTGATTTTGAAGAACCCGCGATCGGCAATCAGTGGTACAGTTGGTCGCCAGAGACCCAAAGTTTTGCCAGCGCGATCGCCCCGGCGAGGACTTTTGGATTGGCCCGCCAAATTGACCAATTGCGGCAAGCAGGTTTAATCAAAGGTGGTACCCTAGATAACGCCCTTGTTTGCGATCGCTCCGGCTGGCTCAACCCGCCTTTGAGATTTGACAACGAACCGGTGCGCCATAAAATCTTGGACTTTGCAGGCGACCTCAGCCTGCTGGGAACTTGGCCGAAAGCTCACTATTTGGCTTACAAAGCCAGTCACAACTTGCACGTCGAACTCGCTAAAGCTTTACAATCTCAAGCTTGGACTGAGTTAAAAGCAAGTCAGTCAGGACTCGTGAATTCATGCAGCTAGACTTACTACTATAGGTGTAAGGTGCGCAATGCGCACCCTACACCTATAGTAGGTACGTCAACTTAGCTAGTAACAAACGATCGACAATCGACTGTCAACTCAAAACTCAAAACTCAAAACTCAAAACTCAAAACTATTCAATTTATGTCGTCAGCGCTGACTGAAATTAACTCCCCCAATACTGATATTTCCGAATCTGTTTCCACCGACAACGGTCAAGTTAATCCAATAGTTAAAACTACGTTTACTGTTGAAGAAATTCAGAAATTATTGCCTCACCGCTATCCTTTTGCCCTGGTAGATAAAATTGTTGATTACGTACCGGGACAAAAAGCCGTCGGCGTTAAAAATGTGACTTTTAACGAACCGCATTTTCAAGGTCATTTTCCCGGACGGCCGGTGATGCCGGGGGTTTTAATTGTGGAAGCGATGGCTCAAGTGGGCGGTATTGTTCTGAGTCAGTTACCCGATATCGAGCAGGGATTGTGGATGTTTGCCGGGATTGATAAAGTCAAGTTCCGCCGTCCTGTCGTACCGGGCGATCGGCTGCTGATGACTGTAGAATTGCTGTGGGTAAAACGCCGCCGTTTTGGCAAAATGCAGGCTAGCGCGGAAGTGGACGGGCAAAAAGCTTGTGAAGGGGAATTGATGTTTTCAATGGTGGATTAAATCTGGTAATTGGTAATAGGGGATTGGTAATGGGAAATAGCCCATAATAAAAACACCCAAAATTTAAGTTTATATTCCTTAACTACCAATTAGCAATTAGCAATTACCAATTACCAATTACCAATTAGCAATTAGCAATTACCAATTACCAATTAGCAGCTAAAAACTGACAAAATGCTTACATTGATTCACCCAACTGCTGTGATTCATCCCCGCGCCGAACTGCACCCGACTGTAGAAGTTGGTGCTTATGCTGTAATTGGGGAAAGAGTAAAAATCGGGCCGGAAACTAAGATTGGCGCTCATGCAATTATTGACGGACTGACAGAAATAGGCGCTCGCAATCAAATTTTTGCCGGCGCTGCAATTGGTTTGGAACCTCAAGATTTAAAATATCGGGGTTCTCTGACGGGGGTAAGCATTGGCGACGGCAATTTGATTCGAGAATACGTGACCATTAATCGGGCTACGCAAGCGGGGGAAAGCACGACGATCGGCAATAATAATATGTTGATGGCTTACGTTCATGTAGGTCACAATTGCGAGATCGGAGACCAAGTAATTATTGCTAATGCTGTCGCTTTGGCCGGACACGTGAAAATCGAATCTCAAGCTCGATTGAGCGGTGTTTTGGGGGTTCACCAGTTCGTGCATATCGGGCGGTTGTCGATGGTGGGCGGTTTGAGCAGGATCGATCGAGATGTGCCTCCTTATATGTTAGTTGAAGGGAATCCTTCAAGGGTGCGGACAATCAATAAAGTCGGTCTCGATCGCGCCGGTTTAACTGAGGAAGATTTGCAAATTTTGAAGAAAACTTTTCGGATTCTCTACCGTTCTGGCTATACTTTCGATCGAGCTTTGGAACAGTTGGAGTTATTGCCGGAAAATCATCACTTGCAGCATTTGCGGAGGTTTTTGCAGCAGTCTGTAACTAAAGGGCGGCGCGGTTTGATTCCGGGTAAAAAGTAGATTTAGTAGCATCAACTTAATTAGTTATCTGCGTAGGTTGGGTTGAAGAATCAAACCCAACATAGTCTGGGTGTTAATCAAACCCAACAAAGTCTTGGTGTTAAAGTTGGGCCCAACGAAGTGGAGGGTTCACTTCGTTCAACCCAACCTACAAATCTGAATTTTTTCCCTCTTCCTTCTTCCTTCTTCCCTCTTCCCTCTTCCTTCTTCCCTCTTCCTTCTTCCTTCTTCCCTCTTCCTTCTTCCTTCTTCCTTCTTCCTTCATTATTATGAAAATTTTTATCAGCACTGGTGAGGTTTCTGGAGATTTGCAAGGGGCGTTATTAATTACTGCTTTAAAACGTCACGCAGCAGCCATCGGTTTAGAGTTAGAAATTACCGGATTGGGCGGCTGGCGGATGGCTCAAGCTGGCGCTACTATTTTAGGAGATACCGCAGGCATCGGTTCGGTTGGTATTTTTGAATCTGTTCCGTATATTTTGCCAACGATCGCCCTTCAACAAAAAGCTAAAGAATACTTAAAAAAATCGCCTCCTGATGCTGTCGTACTGATCGATTATTTGACTCCAAATCTCGGCATCGGTAGCTACATCCGCCGCTGTTTCCCGAAATTGCCCGTGGTTTGGTATATTGCTCCTCAAGAGTGGGTTTGGTCGCTGTCTCCTCGCAATACTTCACTAATTGTTAATACTTGCCACAAGCTGTTGGCAATTTTTCCCGAAGAAGCTCGTTATTTTCGCGAAAAAGGAGCACAAGTAAGTTGGGTCGGCCATCCTTTGGTGGATAGAATGCAGGATGCGCCGAGTCGCGAAGTTGCCCGGAAAAATTTAGGAATTGCACCGGAACAAGTGTCGATCGCTCTAATTCCGGCTTCCAGACATCAAGAAATTAAGTACCTGATGCCGGCAATTTTTGAGGCGGCAAAAATTATTCAAGATCGAGTACCTGAAGTTCATTTCTGGATTCCGCTGGCTAGGGAAGCATACCGAAGTGCGATCGAACGCGCGATCGAAAATTGCGGTTTGCGGGCTACTGTGTCGGCCGATCGAACTTTGGATATTTTGGCTGCTGCCGATCTGGCGATTACTAAATCTGGTACTGTTAATTTGGAGCTAGCTTTGCTCGATGTTCCGCAGGTTGTTGCCTACCGCGTCAGTCCGATTACGGCTTGGATTGCCCGTCATTTGCTAAAGTTTTCGATCCCGTTTATGTCGCCACCAAATTTAGTGGAAATGAAGCCGATCGTCCCGGAATTGTTGCAGAATGAAGCAACGGCGGAAAATATTGTTTCCCGTGCTTTGGAATTGCTACACGACGGGCATTTGCGACAGCAAACTTTAGCGGGATACCGGGAAATGCGATCGAGTTTGGGAGCAGTGGGGGCGTGCGATCGAGCGGCTGCGGAAATCATGAAAACAGTGGAGAGTTGACAGTTGACAGTTGACAGTTGATAGTTGACAGTTGATAGTTGACAGTTGACAGTTGACAGTTGATAGTTGACCTGTGGTAGGGGCTCTCGCGTAGCGGAGGGAGTGCCCCCGTGCCTGCCCTCAGTTGATAGTTGACAGTTGATAGTCGATAGTTGATATTTTGCAGTAGCTAATTAGCGATTACCAATTACCAATTACTAATTACCAATTACCAATTACCAATTACTAATTACCAATTACCAATTACCAATTACCAATTACCAAATTCAAACAAATAAGGCAATGTCAAGCTACGAGAAACAGCGACCGATCGCGGTAGATCTATTTGCAGGCGCAGGCGGGATGACTCTGGGTTTTGAACAAGCAGGTTTTGACGTACTTGCCGCCGTTGAAATCGACCCGATTCACTGCGCTACGCACAAGTTTAATTTTCCGATGTGGTCGATTTTGTGCAAGGATATCACAAAAATTAGCGGGTCGGAAATTCGGAACAATTCGTCGATCGGCGACAGGGAGATTGACGCGGTAATTGGCGGTTCGCCCTGTCAGGGATTTTCGACAATGGGCAAGCGCGATGTTGGCGACCCTAGAAATTCTCTGATTTATCACTTTCAGCGCTTGGTTGGCGAATTAAAACCCAAGTATTTTGTCATGGAAAATGTACCGGGTTTGGCAGCGGGAAAACACAAAGAACTGCTGCATATTTTAATAGATGATTATCGAAAAATAGGCTATAGAGTTGAAGAAAATTATCAAATCCTCAATGCCGCTAACTACGGCGTCCCCCAAGATCGCAAAAGATTATTTTTAATCGGTTGCCGCCAAGATTTAGAACTACCAAAATATCCAGATCCGATTACTTATTTGTCAAAAGTTTACGTTAAAAGTAGCAATTCAACAAGATATAAAAATCATCGCAATTTGCCGCCTGTACCGACAGTTTGGGACGCAATTAGAGATTTGCCGGAAGTGGAAAACTACCAAGAGTTGCTGGAACGAGATTGGGTAAAGGCAAAGTACCGAGAGTGCGAAAGTTATTACGCGAGGTTGCTGCGGGGAATAGAGTCTTGGAAGGATGATTTTTCTTATACTCGCGAGTACGATCGGCAGATTCTTTCTTCTAGTTTGCGCACCAAACATTCTCAAGAATGCAGGGAGAGATTTGCTGCTGTCGCCCAGGGCGAAAAAGAGCCGATCGGTCGTTTTTACAAATTGCATCAGGAGGGAGTTTGCAATACTCTCAGGGCGGGTACTGATGGCAGTCGGGGGGCTTATACTTCCCCAAGGCCGATTCACCCGATCGCGCCGAGGTGTATTACTGTTAGAGAAGGTGCGAGGCTGCATTCTTATCCTGATTGGTTTAGATTTCACGTTACAAAATGGCACGGTTTTCGGCAAGTAGGAAATTCCGTACCGCCGCTGTTGGCAAAGGCTGTGGGGGCGCAAATTATGAAAGCTTTGGATGTCAAGCCGAGATCGCCTAATCTTAAACTCTCAAAGGGAGATGATTTGTTGTTGCAACTGAATTTAACGGCAGCTAAAAAACATGAGTTCCTAAATCTGAGTTAGATATCCCTTAATGGCGGGGGCGGTTGAATGTGTCCGTAACCGATCCTCTAAAACTCAATTTCTTGCCTTGCCTTCAACAAGTAAGCTGCCATCGGTCCTTTACCTTTAACGCTGATTAAGCCGCGTTTTTCAAACTCATACTTGTCTGCTATAAGTTCATAAGTTGCTTCCGAAAGCTGAATTCCGTCGGGGATGCCGTGAGATTCCATGCGGGAAGCGGTATTTACTGTATCTCCCCACAAATCGTAAATAAACTTTTTCTTACCGATGATTCCCGCCACCACCGGCCCGGAATGAATGCCGATGCGAATGCTGAGACTGACATCCTTGTCTGTCCTGTATTTGGCAATTACATCCTGCATATCTAAAGCCATTTCGGCGATCGAATCTGCATGATCCGATCGCGGATTTGGCAGCCCCGCTACTACCATGTAAGAGTCGCCAATAGTCTTAATTTTTTCTAAACCGTGCCTTTCCGCTAGGTAGTCGAACTTGGAAAATATATCGTTTAATAAATGCACTAATTGTTTTGGCATTATCGAGGCAGAAAGTTGGGTAAATCCCACTATGTCGGCAAACATCACGCTGACTGCTGCGAATTCGTCGGCGATGATGCCCTGTTCTTTTTTTAATTGTTCTGCGATCGCTTCGGGCAGGATATTTAACAGTAACTCTTGGGATTTTTTTTGTTCGAGTTCCAATTTTACTAGATAATCCTGCATGGTTTTATAGGCTAAATTCCTTTCTAGCAGGTTCATGTAAGCTCGGGAGTGGTAGCGAATTCTCGCTATTAATTCCACTCGATCGGGCAATTTTACCAAATAATCGTTAGCCCCCAAAGAAAATGCTTGAGCTTTGAGTTCCGCTTCTTCTTTGCTGGAGAGCACGATCATCGGAATCTCCCGCGTTAGTGAGTTCGCTCGAAAAAACCGCAGCAACTGCAATCCATCTATTTCTGGCATTACTAAATCTTGCAGGATTACTGTTGGTTTCACCTGCAGTGCTTTGTTGATTGCTTTTGCTGGATCGCTACAGTAATGAAATACTATATCCTTTTCCCTGGCAAGCATTCGGCGTACCGCTTCGCCGATCATTTCCTGATCGTCTACCAGTAGGACTGTTACAGTGGATTCTGTCAAGCTAGATGGTCTTTCGCTGTCTGAATTTAACGTTAAATTTAAGTTAATAGAGTGGCAGTGGCTTTCGACAACTTTATTAGCGCTGGGGCTGTCTTTGGCTGTAACTGTGTTTTTTGCACTGCTTCCCCTACCCTTAGCCTTAAATGGTAACAGGTTGCCGTTAAATTCTTCGCTTTCTCGCTTGGCGATCGAACAACTGCCGTCTAATATAGCCTGAGAGTTGGTAACATTCATAACTTCATCCGGCAACTGTCATTGTTTGAGGAGATTGACACTCCCCAGCCTAAAAACGCGGGGATTCTTAGCCTGCAGAGGTTACTTGCCATTACAGGATTGCTGCCAATCATGATGGTGTTGCTTTTTAAACAGCTTTACCTGGTGATATTACCAGGTTTGTAAAACTTTGAACGCTGGTTGCGCGCAAATCTTCACAAAGGCTAACATCCTTAAAACAGCTTTTGTCGCAAACGCGCGCGGTACTGCGACGGCGATTTGCTGGGGACGCGGGATGGGGTCGATCGCGAATTGCCCTTGCTGCCGACTGAGGCAGCCTGCGTAAAATTACTGAACGCAAGAGTGCTGAAGATGCACAACCCGATCGAACTGACAAACATCTACCCTGGCTACTTTAATCATGATCCTCCGAATTCGCGGGCGTCATCGGCCATTATGCCAAAAGCCTTAAGCCATATGGCCCAACGGTATTTAATGCTTAAAATAAATATTGGCTGCAGGCTGAGGCGATCGCCTCTAAGGGCAAAATCTGCACTGCGGCATTCAACTCGGCTGCCGCTTTCGGCATCCCGTAAACTACGCAGGTTTCGCGATCCTGAGCGATCGTGTGCCACCCGATCGATCGCAGCGCCTTCAGTCCTTTTGCTCCGTCTTTGCCCATACCTGTCAGCAGCACCGCTACGCCTTTGCCGGGCCAGTGTTGGGCGACACTGTTAAAGAAAGTGTCTACTGAAGGGCGGTAAGGATAGTCTAAAGGTTCCTTAGTGTACTTAAGTGTTAAATTCGACTGCAATACTAAATGGTCATTCGTCGCAGCGATCGAAACTTTACCGGCTTCGAGGGGGCGATCCCCAACAGCCAAACCCACCGACAGTTGAGTTTTCTGGCTCAGCCATTCTGCCAAGCCGGGAGCAAACTCAGCATCTACGTGCTGGACGATGGCTACGGGGAAAGCAAAATTTGCCGGCAAACCCGATAGCAGAGTTGCCAAGGCCTGCGGTCCCCCCGTCGAAGAGCCAATTGCCAGCAGGGGCGGGGCCACGCATTTGACAGAGGCGTTTTGGAACTTGGGGGTAAATTGAGTTTTGCCGATCAGTCTGGCAACTTTAGAAATTGTTTTTAACAGTTCGACGCCGCCGGTTTGGGTATTGCCGCTAGCCCCCAAAATCGGCGTATTGATAGCATCCAAAGCTCCGTATCCCATAGCTTCAAATACCTTACCCGCATTAGCTGTCACCGAAGAAGTCACCAACAGGATCGCGCAGGGAGATGCTTTCATAATCTGACGCGTCGCCTCCACACCATCCATCACCGGCATGATTAAATCCATCAAAATCAAATCGGGGGTATTGGTGGCGCATTTTTTTACGGCTTCGGCCCCGTCAGCAGCAATCCAAACAATTTCATATTCCGGTACTGTTACTAAAACTCGGCGCAGGGCTTCTGCTGCGATCAGCGTGTCGTTGACAATAGCTATTTTCAGGTTGGGATTGTTCATAGTTGATAGTTGATAGTTGATAGTTGATAGTTGACAGTTGACAGTTGACAGTTGACAGTTGACAGTTATTAGCATCCCCGCTCGCAAACGGAGTTGATAGTTGATAAGTAGAAAGGCGCAAATAAACAGCACTATGTAACGAAATACAGATCGCATTCAAACCCTCTTCCCTCCTGACTCCTGACTCCTATCTCCTGCCCGCTCCCAACGATCGATATTCACGCCGACTTACTTAGTTGGTCAGTTGTCAGTTGTCGCGCAAGAAGAAGGAAGATGAAAGGTGACGTTTGTCTGGTGCATCAGCAGAGAGGTTTTCTATTGTCGATCGCCTCCCATGACCGACACATCAGATTATTTATACCACATTTGATTTAAATTAGTAACAGTTATTTTTTGACTTCTGTTTGCTTTCAAGGTAAGCATTCAGCCGTCAGCTATCAGCTATCAGCCACTTGACTGCTTACGATAAGACTTTATGGTTTTTGACTCAAGAAAAAGCTTACTTCTGGGTTTTAAGCTGATGGCTGACTGCTGATAGCTGAATGCTTACCTTTCAAGCTTCGCCAATTAAGTCAATAACTGCATTTAACAGAGTGTCATCGTGGAAGCTGCTTTTAGTTAAATAATAATCCGCGCCCACTTCCAGACCTTTAATTCGATCTTCTTCGCGGTCTTTATAAGATACAATGATTACCGGGACAGACTTTAAACTCGAATGATTTTTGATCTGACTTACTAACTCTATTCCCGTCATGCGCGGCATATCGACATCGCTGATTACCAAATCGAAATGACCCGTGCGCAAAGCGTTCCAGCCGTCCATGCCGTTGACAGCTATTTCTACTTCATATCCTTTATTTTCTAAAAGTTTCCGTTCGACTTCTCTGACTGTAATCGAATCGTCTACTACCAAAACTCGCTTGCGAACCGCCGATTCTGCGGCTTCTTCAGTTTGGCTGACTTTCTTTAATCGAACTCCGCTCAGAAGTTTATCGGTCGATCGTACCATATCTTCGACATCAATAATCAGCACCGGCGAACCGTCTTCCATAAAAGCTGCAGCGCTGATATCCGGTACTTTACCCAAACGCGGATCTAAAGGTCTGACAACTAAATCGCGTTCGCCGAGAAATTTATCTACAGCTAAACCGTAACTGCTCGATCGATCGCTAACTATTATCACCGGTAGCAAGTCTAATTTATGAGGCGGTACAGGTAACTCCAACACCTGATAAGCAGTTACCAAACCGATGTTTCGATTGTCGAGATTGAAATACTGTCGGTTTTCCGCGATCGCAATTTCCGAACTTTTTACCATCACGATTCGATCGATCCGAGTCAGCGGAAAAGCATAGGGTTCTCCCGATATTTCTACCAACAGCGTCCGAATCACCGACAAAGTTAGCGGCAATTGCAAGTGAAAACTCATGCCTTTTCCCGGTTGAGATACTGCCCGAAGAATGCCGCCAACTTCCTGCACCATGCTTTGCACGATGTCCAAACCGACACCGCGCCCCGAAATTTCTGTAACTTGACTTGCAGTAGAAAATCCCGGCAAAAATAGAAAATCCATCAACTCCGGTTCGGTTAATTTCTCAGCCATTTCCGCACTTACCATGCCTTTAGCAACTATTTTTTGGCGCAGTTTTTCCGGTTCTATTCCCTTACCATCATCCGAGACAGTAATTGACAGCATCCCGCCCCGATGCGCTGCTTCCAACCCGATCGTACCTTCGGCAGGTTTACCCGCAGCCAAACGAGCTTCTGGAAGCTCGATGCCGTGATCTAGCGCATTGCGCAAAATGTGCGTTAGGGGGGCTTCTAATTTTTCTAAAATATCTCGATCGACCTGAGTTGCATTGCCAATTACTTCAAATTTGATTTGCTTGCCTAGCTGCCTTGCCAAATCTCTCAGCATTCGCGGAAAAGCTTTAACGCCATCCGCAAACGGTCGCATATTGCTAGCAATAACCTCTCGATACAAGCGATCGGACAAATTTGCCGATCGGCGGGCAAAAAGCTCTAATTCATTGAGTCGATCGGACAAAATATGGCGGCACTCATTAGCTTTTTTGCGAGCGCTGCTGAGGTGATCTTCGGCTCGCCGATCCAGCGTTCCTTCATTTAAAGATTCCTGCAATTTTTCCAATAAATTATAAAGTTGTCCTTGATTGTTTCTCAGTTTTAACAGCGAATCAGCGAAAGGTTGCAGCCATTTTGCCTCTACTAAAGACTCACCTGCTAAACCCATAATTCGGTTTAAATTTTCGGCATTAACTCGCACTACCCGATCGGCAGCTTTCGACTTAGTAGCGCTATCTCTGAGATTGGTAATTCCCGATTGTGCCGTCACAATTTGACCGTTTTGCTGCGGTCTATTTCCCGATGCAGCATTGGATTTTGAAGAAATCTTTGAGTTATTTTCTGTTGTTTTAGCACTAGCAGCAGTTACTGCTGTGGGCTGCGGTGCAGGAGTTATGGTGCTTTGGGATGCGATAGCGGCGGCGGTAATTGCTGCTTGCTGAGTTTTTAGATCTTCGGAAATTAGATCGATTTCTGCGACAATATTATCTATTTCCGATCTCCTTTCAGACAGCCAAGCTGCAATTTCTATTTCGGCTACGTCCCGCATATTTCCGAAAAAGTTTACTGCGACAAGCAGAGTGTCAACTTGATTTTCATTTAAACTAGCTTTGTATTTCTGAAGAGCCACCAATGTATCTTCTAAGGCGCGAGCAAGTTTGACAACTTCATCAAATTGAACTATTCTACCCGCACCTTTAATTAAATGAGCTGCTTTAATTAGTGAGTCTATATCTAAGGAGCGATCGGGATGATTTTTCTGTTCCTGTAAACTTTGATGCAACAGGATCGATTGAGCTTCTACTTCCCCCGAAAATAAAGCCAACATTGGCAAATCCGCTTCGATCGTGCTAATTTCAGAAGATTCGATTTCCGATAAAATCGGCAATATTTCTTGAGGTGGATCGACTGCTGCCGGCTCGGCTTCGAGAGCGTCTGCTGGTAAAATAAGATGATTTTCTAAAGCGATATCCTGGGGAATTTCAATTTCTAAAGTAACATTAGTTTCTGTAGCGGTTGGTTCAGATATAGCGGTGACATCTAATTCTTGGTTGATAATTGCTAATATGGAGGCTTTTAAACTTTCAACTTCCGATAGATGAGCGGGGAACCAATTTTCGATTTCTGTTTCGTGGATTTGGCTGATGCGGGACAGCAAATCGATCGCCCGCAGCATGATGTCAATTTTTTCCGGCGAATCAAGGGCGATCGTGCCTAACTGAGCGGCTACAAAACAATCTTCCATCACGTGAGCGATTTGGACAGCAGCATCGATTCCCACAATCCGCGCTGCACCTTTGAGAGAGTGCGCCGCCCGCATCAAAGATTCAAGTTCAGCAGGGGAATTGGGGTTATTTTCCACTACCAAAATATTCTCATTTAATACTGCAACTTGAGTCTCGGCTTCCATGCGAAACAAATCCATCATGGAGAAATTGCTCATATCTCGATCGCTCATTTTTAATACCTCTTAAATAGTTGACAGTTGATAGTTGACAGTTGACAGTTGACAGTTGACAGTTAATAGTTGAGATTTTTTATTTCTCTTCTTCCTTCTTTCCTCTTCATTCTTCCTTCTTCCTTCTTTCTTCATTTGACAGGTGAGGTTGAGGGATTAGGTTTTTGAATTGAGTTTTTGTTTGGTTGTTTTGATAATGCTGGTTAGTAATTTTAGGATTTGTTTGAGATCGTTTAAGATTGACTCGCTTTGTTGTTGAGTGAGATAATCGGTTTGGCACAGTAGCAATATCCAGTATTCGGTTTCGTTGGCTTCTTTGAGAGCGATCGCTAGTTTATGAATAAAATCTGCTTTACTTTCGGCTTGTTCTGCTTCTCTGACTAATGCACCAATAGCAGTGCCAGACCGTAGTAGTTGTTTTGACAAGATATATTCTTGTTTGCTCGAACACAAGTATTTATTCAGATTAACAATTCTGACGGCAAATGTAAATGATTTGTTTTTTAGGGTAGCGTCATCAGTCATTTTTCATTCTCAGTTAATATTTAAGAGTTAGGAGGAATCAATTAGCACGTGGTCAATCAATTAGCACGCGATCGCGGACAATTGGTAACTGTCAACTGTCAACTGTCAACTGTCAACTGTCACAAAACCTTTTTAGCCAAGGTATAAAACAGCAAATCATCATCCAAATAACAAACACTTTGGCCCTGCCAATTTATAATTCCTTTAGTATAAGTTTCCGCAACCTTAGAAATAGTAGCTGGGACATTGCCTATTTGCTCGGGTAGAATGCGGTGAATGCCGTAAATTTCATCAACCCCAAACACCCACCGACTGCCTTCTCTTTCCACAACAACCATGCGTTCGTAAACCACAGGGCTGATATTTTGTTTGCCAGCATCTGCTGCTTCCAATCCTAAAAGAGATTTTAGCGAAATGCACAACTGGATTTCGCCGCGAATGTTCACCAAACCGATAAATATATTATTGCTGCGATGCGGCAAAGTGTGCGTTACAGATATTTGCGTCACTTCTTTAAACAATCTGGCCGGTAAAGCCAGCCATTCGCCGCTGAGTCTAAAAATACCTACCGACACAGTATCGGTAGTGGTGACAGCGTTAGTTTCTCCTTGGCTCGATCGCAGCAAATCTGTCCATTCGTCGAGATATCCTGCGGGTAATTCTTGTTCGAGCAAACTGCGTCCCGCATCGGAATATACCGGGCAATTGCGGCAGTGAATAAATGTTTTGAGTTGGGAACAAGTGCGATCGCCCGCAACTCCGATCGTATTCCAGCAATCATCAGTCATGGGATTTTAGATTTTAGATTTCGCGATGATTTTAGATTTGAGATTGTTTAAATGTTTCAGATTTGTCATCTTTTGCCAAGGACTTTTGATTTGAGATTGTTCGGATTTTTCATCTTTGGTTGAGGATTTTTGATTTGAGATTATCTCGATCGTTCTTATTTCAAAAGCGCTAACAGTTCGTGACGCAAACCGATGCTAGCATCGTTAACTTGCCCGATCGCGCCGTTGATATCCCGCAACGCGACGGATGTTTGCGAAGCAGCTTCGCTCAACTGCGCCATCGCCTCGCTAATTTGCTGGGCCCCCTGAGATTGCGCTTCCATCCCTTCATTCACCTCCTCAAAACGCGGAGTTAAATCTTCTACTTGGCGGACGATCGACTCTAGTTGCAAACTAATACTTTGCACGTCTTCCACTCCCCGACGCACTTCATTAGTAAACTTATCCATCTCCATTACACCAACTCCCACCGCAGATTGCATTTCTTTAACCATATTTTCAATATCTAATGTTGCCACAGCAGTTTGATCGGCAAGCCTGCGGATTTCTCTAGCCACCACCGCAAATCCCAAGCCGTACTCTCCGGCTTTTTCTGCTTCGATCGCCGCGTTGAGCGACAGCAAATTAGTTTGGTCTGCTACCTTGGTAATAGTTGTAATAATGCTGTTGATATTGTTAGCTTTGTCGCTAATTACTCCCAATTTACCAGAGATAGCGCTAGTCGAATCCGCTAATTTATTCATCGTAGATTCCATGCGGCCGATCTCTTTTTTACCGCCGCCTGCTGATTGAGCCGCCTCGTGAGACATTTGGGAAACTTCATCCATTGTCCTCGCCAATTGCAGAGCAGTAGCTGCAATTTCTTTAGCTGTGGCTACTACTTCATTAGTCGATGCCAACTGTTGGTTCATTGTCGCTTCTAATTCCTTGCCTGAAGAAGCTATTTGATTGGTAGAACTGCTAATTTTGATGCCAGATAAATCAACTTGATTTTCCAGTGTTTGAGAAATCGCATTGGTGAGGAAAATGCCGAACAGCCCCGCCGTTAGCGGCCCCAGTATCATGCCCAAAATCACCCAAATTCTGGTTTGATTTACATCGCTATTTGACTGCTGTTTGGCTCTTGCTGCATTACTTTGGTTGAGTTGTATATCTTGCAGGATTAAATTAGTAGCTGCTTCAAAAGACGCGCGGTTGGCTTTTGCCCGATCGCTGAGCCGAGTGTAAAATTCACCAGCCCTTCTAGCTGCTTCTATGGCGGGAGATTTGGCTCCGCCTCCATTTAGCAGTTCGATCTGCCTCTTAAACGGGTTGAGAATTCCCAAACTCTCAAATTGTCTGTTTAAATCTAAAAAAGCTTCGTGATTTTCCTGCCAGGTTTTCCATTTTGCCTGCAATTCTTTGTAGAGCTTTTCTTCTTCGGGCGATCGGGGGGTATTTTCATACTCTTGAAAACCGTCATTAATCTGACTCCAAGCTTTCTGAATTCTCGTTATTTCGCTTTTTCTTTCTTCCAAACTGAGCTCCAAATCGAGCAGCGCTCGTTCTGAAGACTCAATTTGAGTTTGTCCCTCATTAACTTTCCACAACCCGTTAATGCTGGGCAGGCTATTATTACCCAAAGTATCAATATGTCCGGCGAGCCGAAAATTGCCGAATAAACCGATAAAAGATACTGCTAAAACAATAACTGCCAAAAACAGAAAAGCCGCATTCAGGCGTTTCTTAAAACTCATATCTTTAAACATTTTCTTCTTCCTTACTGCTGATTTGGAACCTCGAAATTTCTCGATCGAGACTGCGGGCTGCCTCGTTCAATTGAGAGATAGCACCGTTAATTTCGCGCAAAGCGCCTGCCGTTTGCAGCGAATTTTCAATCAAATTTACCATCACCTCGCTAATTTGCTGCGCCCCTGACGATTGGCCTTCCATACCCCGATCTACCGCTGCAAAACGCGGCGCGATCGCCTGCACCTGCTCGATAATTTCCGTTAGTTGCCAGCTAACACTTTCCACATCTTCAACACTGCGATTTACTTCCTCAGTGAAACTATCCATTTCTGTCACCCCAGTTGAAACTGCTGCTTGCATTTCTTTCACCATCTTTTCAATATCTAAATTAGCTACTGCTGTTTGATCGGCCAGACGGCGAATTTCTCTAGCCACGACAGCAAAACCCATGCCGTATTTTCCCGCTTTTTCGGCTTCGATCGCCGCGTTTAAAGAAAGTAAATTTGTTTGATCTGCTACCTTGGTAATTGTAGTAATAATTCTATTAATATTATTAGCTTTTTGGCTGATATCGCTGAGTTTGCCTGATATAGAAATAGTGGCACTTGCTAAGTCCCGCATGGTATTTTCCATCTGGCTCAAATTTCGCTGTCCGCCCTCTGCAGCCATTGCCGTAGTTTGGAAGGTAGAAGTAATTCCCTCAAGTATTTGCGTCAGTTGCTTGGAAGTTGCAGCAATTGATTTGCTGGTGGCTTCTACCTCTCTAACTGAGGATACTTGCTGCGTAATTGTCGTGGCTAAATACTTGCCAGAACTCGCAATTTCATTGGAGGAGTCGGAAACTTGCAGGGCCGAATTTTGCACTTTTTTAATTAAGGCGTTCAGGCTGCGAATCATTATTTGAAATTCTTCAAGTAATTGACCAATTTCGTCACCAGAATCAGTCATGTCAATTTTGGCAGTCAAATTGCCAGCAGATACCTGGTGGGCTACTTCTACTGCAATTCCTAAAGACTGGGAGATCTTCCGGACAATTACCAAGAAAATTAATATCCCAACTCCTAAAATAATTAAAGTGCTAGTCCAGGAAAAGTAATTTGAAAAATTCTCAGCCCGCACGGCCAATCTCTTCCTATCATCCAAAAGTTGATTTTCGGTTTCCTCGATCTCTGTAATTTTCGCCCTCACCCTGGACATGATTTCCAGTCCTGTTCCGGCGCTGACTATCTTTTTTACTGCCTGTTTTTGACCGGATTTTTGCATTTGAATAGTCTTTTGTAAATAATCTATTCTTTCTCTAATCAAGGTTTGCAGTTCGCCGAGTCGCTGTTGTTGTTTTGGATCTCTAATCTTTTGTCTCAATTCTGCTATTTGCACGTTGAGTTCGCTATTGGCTCGATCGTAGGGTTCTAAAAAAACTTCTCTTTCCGCATACAGATAACCGCGCTGGCCTGTCTCTGCTTCCAGTAAAAGTATATTTAGTTGTGCTAATTCTTCTAAAATATTGTAAGTAAAAGCTACATTATCTAAAGAGTTGATTAAAGTATTTTTAGTTTGCTGGGTAACAAAATTGGCAACGATCGCCAACCCAAAAATTGTGCCAAACCCCAAACACAAAATTTGTTTAATTGTTAATTTCTTCTGCACTCGATCTACCTTCCATTTACGCGCTACAAAGATTAACTGAGTAAGTAAGTCCACCTAATTAAACATAAGATCCCAATCTCTATTGTTAACTATCAACTATCAACTGATTTTGAATCGAGAAATTTCGCTGCGCAAACCTTGGGCTGCTTCGTTTAATTGCCCGATCGAACTGTTGATTTCGCGCAAAGCATCGGCTGTTTGCAGCGAAGCTTCTGCCAATTGCGACATGGTTTCGCTAATTTGCTGGGCACCTTCCGATTGATTTTCCATACCTCGATTTACCGAATCAAAGCGGGGAGTTAAAGATTGTACTTGCTGGATGATTTGCGTTAACTGCACGCTGATATTCCGAATGTCATCCATACCCCGACTGACTTCTTTTGAGAATTTATCCATTTCCATAACTCCGGTAGAAACGGCAGACTGCATCTCTTTAACCATGTTTTCAATATCTAAAGTGGCGACGGCTGTTTGGTCGGCTAGGCGGCGAATTTCTCTAGCGACAACGGCAAAACCCATGCCATATTCTCCAGCTTTTTCAGCTTCGATCGCCGCGTTTAAAGACAGTAAATTTGTTTGATCTGCTACTTTAGTAATAGTCGTAACGATACTGTTAATATTGTTGGCTTTTTCACTAATTATTCCCAGTTTGTTGGAGATAGAAGCCGTAGCATTTGCTAGCTGTTTCATGGTATTTTCCATGCGCCCCAATTCTTTTTGACCGGTGGTAGCTTCCCTCGCGGTTGATTCGGACATATGGGTAACTTCATCCATCGTTTTTACCAATTTCCCCGCAGTAGCTGCAATTTCTTTTGCTGTGGCTACAACTTGGTTGGTGGAGACGGCTTGTTGGTTGACTGTAGCTTCTAATTGTTTTCCCGAAGCGGCGATTTGAGTAGCTGAGGCGGTAATTTGAATTCCCGATTTTTGCACTTGTTGGATCAGGGAAGCTAAGCCGCGTCTCATGGCGCTAAAAGCTGACTGCAATTTGCTAATTTCATCTTGCTCGTCGCTGACGCGAACCTCCCCAGTTAAATCGCCAACCGACATTTTTTCCGCTACTTCTACAACTCCCGATATTTTAGCTCCTAAAGGTTTGGCGATCGAATTGCTGAAGTACGCCCCCAACAGCAAGGCCGTCAAAGGACCGATAATCGTTCCTACAATTACCCAAAACCGACTTTGGATAATTTCTTGCGCTCCTGCTTTCACAGCATCTTCTGTCTGTTTTTTGTTGTAGTTCAGGAGCGAGATCAGTTTATCTGTTGCTGCTTGAAAAGTCGTGAATTTCTGATTGAGAGCTTGCTCGTTCATTCTGTCAAGCACTGCAACTGCTGCTCTAGCCGTTGCTAATTCTGGTGCTTTAGTTTTCCCCTGTTCTAGCAAATTAATTTGGACTTTTCGGGGGTTATCAATCCCCAACTTCTCGTATTCTGTATTGAGTTCGATAAATTCTTTATGCAGGGTTTGCCACTTTTGCCACTGCGGTTTAAAGTCTTGATAAAGTCTTTCTTCTTCCTCGTTGCGGGGAATCTTTTCGTACTCGTTAAATCCCCGATCGATCTGATTCCAAGCGCTGTTGATGCGGGCGATTTCTCGGCGTCTTTGGTCGGCATTCATTGCTTCATTGAGCAGCATTCGATCGGAAGCTTGTACTTGTGTTTGTCCTTCGTTGATTTGCCACAAAGCTACCGTACTCGGATAAGCATCTTTGGCCAGCGTCTCCAAGCGCCCGGAAAGCGAAAAATTGCCGATCGTGCCGACTAAAGCCACAATTAGTACGATCGCTCCCATGAACGCAAACGCAGCAAACGTGCGTTTTTGCAAAGTCATATTTTGAAAAATGTTATTCACGATCTCATTTTCACTTATTAGTTGTGGAGCTATTTTGTCATTCGTTGAATCCGCTGGCGAATGATGGTGGCTCCGGTAATATCTCCCCGCTCTTCTTTCAGCAAAGCCAAGTGAATTAGCCCTTCATAGTGATTTGGTTTGAGGTAAGTTGCTTTTTGGAAGCACTGCTCCGCTCGGGACCGATCGCCCTTTGCTTGGTAGACTTGACCTAACAAAACGTAAGCGTCAGCATTGGTGCGATTTTGACTGAGGTAAGTTTCGCACAGTTTGGCTGCTTCCTGCAATTGCCCGCGATCGGCTAAAAGTTGTGCTGTTTCTAAATCCCCACTCCCGGATCTATTATCTGCCGCTGTCGCTTCTGTAGCTCGATTTGGCAGAATTTGAGCAGCACCTGCGCTGGCGGTGGATTGAGGCTTAATTGTTCCGGATTTGCTGTAACTATTTGAAGATTTGTAACTGCTGAAATTTTCTCTGCTGTCGGTTTTTTTGACTTCTCGAACAAATACCGAAGAATTGCTTTTAGCTGTATCTTTTTTAACCAGCCCCGTCTCGCTGTCTGGAATTTCGGCTTTGCGGTAGGCGAAAGCTAGGGTGTGGCGCACCGATACGAATTGGGCGGGCAGTTTTTGTCCGGTTTCCGAGTGCCCGAGAAATAATATTCCCTGCTTTTTTAACAACTTATTTAAAAGCTGAATAGTTTGCTCTCTACCCGCACCGTCAAAATAAATTAACACGTTGCGACAAAAAATGGCATCGTAAGGATTGCGATCGCTTAAAAAATAGCGGTCTAAAATGTTGCCCTGAATGAAATTAACTTGGCTTCTCACTAACTCGTTTAACTGATACAGCTCTCCCTTACTGGTAAAATATCGGTTGCGAAATTCTAAATTTTTGTCGCGAAAAGAGTTTCTGCCGTAAACTCCTCTGAGGGCTTTTTCAATCGCAACTTTGCTGATGTCAGCGGCATCGATCGTGAAGTTTTTCGGATTTAAACCGGCTTCGAGAAGGGCGATCGCGATCGAGTAAGGTTCCTCGCCGGTAGAACAGGGAACGCTGAGCACTCGCAGAATTTTACCAGGATTTTTGGGCAACCACTCGGACACTGCGTAATTGCTCAAAAAAACAAACGGTTCTCGATCGCGAAAAAACCAAGTTTCCGGTATGACTACTGTTTCGATGAGTTTTTCCAATTCTTGAGGCGATTCCTGCAATTTTAGCAAGTACAAATTGATGTCTGTTAAACCGCAATCTGCGACGCGCCGATTCACGCATCTAGCAATTGTATTAGAACCAACCGTGAGAGCATCCAAACCTATTTTTTGCCGGAGCAAATCTTCAATTGCTGCTTGTGTCATGGGAAGAAGTCAGTTGACAGTTGACAGTTGACAGTTGACAGTTGACAGTCGATCGTCGATCGTTGATATTTGACAATTATCAATTCCCAATTCCCCATTGATAGTTGACAGTTGACCTGGGATGATTAACAAATTACCTATTACCTATTACCAATTGCCAATTACCAATCTCAAATCGCACTACTGTGGAAGTAAATAATTTGTTTGCGATTCTGGCAGCAGATGTTCTACCCTGACAAATTGGATCGTACCGCGATCGTCCGCGATCGTGCCTCCGAGATAAGGAGTGTTGTCAAAATTAATAGTGGGACTGAGAAATTCAGTTTCAGGTTTGTCGAGGGTTTCTGTCACCCTTTCAGCCATCAGTCCCAAAATTATGGGTTTTTGCAAATTGCGATCGTCCCCATCATCAATATCGGGCAACTGGCAATTAACGAGGACGATGCGCGTGCTCAAATAAGCGCGGGCCGGCGTTCCCTGTATCATTTGGCACAAATCTACAACTGGTACGAGGTGTCCCCGGTAGTTAAACAAACCGGGAATGTACGCCGGGGCACCGTGCAGTTTTTTCAAGGCGACAGTGGGAACTACTTCGACTACGCGCCTGCAGTCCAAGGCGTACCGATCGTCACCTACATAAAATAGCAACATCAACATGGGCGATACAGTTGAAGGTCTGAGGTCGTCAAAGCCGGTTCACAAAACATTTTTCAAAGTTTCGCTGAGTTTTGCAACATTTATCCCGCCTTTTGGAATTGTAGAGCTATCTTGGAAAAAGTGTATTTTCAGGAGAATCAACTAACATGGGTTGGTTTAAAAGACTGTTCGGACTAGAAAAGCCAGAACCTCCGGCCGAGCCTATGGCGCAGGTAGTGCAGCAGGCGGCCCAGTCGCAATCGATCGCTCCTGCGAAAGTAGGCCCAGACGGGAATTTTGACGAAAGCGGCCTAGCGAAGCGGGTGGCTTTGGCTTTTGACGGCGATCCATCAGTTGCCGATATCGATACTGTCTGGGTTGCCCAACTCAGCGGCACAGTGGTGCTCAAAGGCCAGGTTCCCAGCCAGGAAATTTTGGACCAATTGGTGGCCATCGCCTCTGCTGAAGAAGGCGCAACTGGCGTGCAAACCGATCAGGTGACTGTCGGCTAGTGGCCCAGCTTTAAGCTCGATCGCCCCCATTAGTTTTTATCGGGGCGAAAATCGAACGAGTTGGTGTTCGATCGTTCGACTTCTATAGAACCCATTTGACATCTTTTAACGATCGCCCTTCATGTGAAATCGACTCGCGCCACGGGCGATCGACTCGCGTCACGGGCGATCGACTCGCGTCACGGGCGATC
>JAAUPF010000116.1 GCA_012034575.1 Richelia sp. CSU_2_1
AGAGAGAGAGAGAGAGAGAAGGAAGAAGGAAGAAGGAAGAAGGAAGAGTTTATTGTTGATAGTTGATAGTGCGAGCGTCACCGAAGAGCGAACCTTTAGCAGTGCGAGCGTCCCCGAAGAGCGAACATTAGCCAGCAGTCAGAATGTTTTAGTTATTCTTTATATGTTGTTTGGGAAATCTGCAATCCCAATCTTTGACAAATATCTGGGTCAGTGACAGGATACACTGTTTCGATCGGAGTTAGTAATTGAGCGCGATCGCCCGTATTATATTGATGCTGTTGCTGCACGAATTCTGAAATATTTTGAATGTTAACAATCCATTCTCGGGCATAATTGGCTAAAACATTGCCTCGCAAACCCAGTTGAATTGCGCGCCGTTCGAGTTTGGCTCCGCTGGGATGGTGGTCGGGGTCCCATTGCAATCTGACATCGGATTTTTTAACAGCTTGCTGCCATTCTTTTTCGCTTCCGTACACTGCTGAAACGAAATTGGAATGGACGGCAGATGCTAAAATTTCGTCAAAAGCGAATCTCTTTAACCAAACAGCCAGAATTACTTCCTGTCCGGGTTTTGTACCCCAGGACGATCGATACATCATCCACAGAAAATTGGGCTTAATCCAACTCATCCGGTTGAGGCTGAATTCGCCACCAAAATAACCGTTTTCCGCTGCAAAATGCCCGATCGCCGGACGGTAAGCTTGGTACACTACAACGGTATTTTCGTCAAATTGCGCTAGGATGTGACGGCCACTTTTCGGCCATTTACTAACTTGGTTTGAGTAGAATTCTGTTAGCAGATTCATGAAAATTTAAGTGCGATCGAGAGGTTTCGCTGGTAAGATCGTCCGAAAGTTTGTAGTGCGGACTAAAGTCCGCAACAAAAGAGCGGACTGAAGTCCACACTACGAACCTTACTTATTGCGATCGAGCGGTTGCTGGGGTAAGAGGCAAATTCCCTGAATTCCTATAGATACAATTATCCCACCTAAAAGGAATCCTACACCTTCTGCAAAGCAATTAATTCGGTGAATTTCCTGGGCTGTTTTGGCGATTAAGATTTCTTTTTCGCCGGCAGCAGGCGATTCGCTAACTCGGCGGTAATTTTGATAACTCGCCGTCAGTGCCGCCCATTCCGGGATTAAATAATAAGCGCAAACAGCACTAGATAGAAATCCGGGTAAAACAACTAAAAGCAACAGGAGGATCGTTCGACTTTTCACGGTATTTTTTTATTTAACCGCAGAGGACGCAGAGGACGCGGAGAGGAGAAGGGAGAGAGAGGGGAAGTTCTGAGTTTTCAGTTTTGAATTAAGAATTGTGTTTAACTCAACTCTCGGGCGGGCACGGGAGCACCGCCCCTACCAATTCACAACTCAAAACTTCTTACCAATTCCCCATTTCCAATTCCCCATTCCCAGTTCCCCATTATAAATTGTTTACCGCCAAGAAACCTTCGGTAAAATTTGGTTTTTATCGACGCGCTGCTGATATTTTGTTGCAAAATTTAGCAGAGAATCGAGGAGAGAATCTGATAGTAAGTGAGGCTGCAAGCCGAGTTCTAAAAGATTGGTGTTTTTGGCATTGAAATAATGTTCTTCTTTTTCAACGCGGGGATTTTCCAGGTGCTCGATTTCAACTTTTAATCCCATTGCCGCGCCTGCTTTTTGCACCATCGAGGCCAAGTCGCCAACGCTGAACAATTCGGTAAATTGGTTGAATACTCGGAATTGTCCGGCCTCAGCAGGATTTGCGATCGCAATTTCCATGCAGCGCACGGTATCGCGAATATCCAAAAAGCCGCGGGTTTGTCCGCCGGTACCGTAAACTGTTAGGGGATGTCCGATCGCGGCTTGAATGCAAAATCTGTTGAGGGCGGTACCGAATACGCCGTCGTAGTCCAAACGGTTGATTAACAGTTCGTCCATGCCGGTTTCTTCTGTGAGTACGCCGTAGACGACGCCCTGATTTAGATCGGTTGCTCTCAAACCCCAGATTTTACAAGCAAAATGGATGTTGTGAGAGTCGTGAACTTTGCTTAAATGGTAAAAAGATCCCGGCTGTTTGGGATAGGGTAATGTATCCTTGCGGCCGTTGTGTTCGATCGTGATATAGCCTTCTTCGATGTCAATATTCGGCGTGCCGTATTCGCCCATCGTCCCCAATTTCACTAGATGACAGTTGGGGAAATCTTCTCGCATAGCGTACAGCAAGTTGAGGGTGCCGACGACGTTATTGACTTGGGTGAGAACTGCGTGTTCGCGATCGATCATCGAGAAAGGTGCGGAACGTTGTTCGCCGAAATGGACGATCGCCTCAGGTTCAAATTTTCTCATGGTTTTGCTGAGAAAATCGTAGTTGGTGATGTCGCCAACAAACAAGTCGATCGACTTGCCGGTTAAATCTCGCCACCTTTGGATTCGTTGCTGAATCGGTGCGATGGGAGTGAGGGTTTCTACACACAGTTCCAAATCCCAGTGTCTGCGCACTAAACTGTCGAGAATGCCAACTTCGTAACCTCTATTGGAAAGGTAGAGTGCGGTTGCCCAACCGCAATAGCCATCGCCACCAATAACCAGGACTTTCATAAAAAAAATACGCGAATTGTGGAAACCCCGTGTTTTGACAACCGGGAGGAAATGCGACGCGGGTGGTTTTCACCGCCCTAAATATGCTTGAGAAATGGGGAGTGCTGGCAGAACCACAATAAATGGTATTTGCCAATACTGGTTTAATTTATCAGCAATGGTGCATTGCGAGCTTTTTATTCAGCGCCTGATTTGGGAAATTTCGACTGATTTTTTTGCGTCAATCCTGCACTTCATCAGCGAAGCTGGCGCGGCGGGCAAATTCAAAGGGGCCGGCTTGGGCTCCCCAGACGTGGGCGTCGGTTTCTGGGTCGCGGCCGCGATCGTGGCTGGTAAACTTGTCTCCATCAATCTCGAATTCGCTGTCTAGATAGGTGTTTTTGCCGTTTCTAACCACGGCGCAGCCTTTTCCGGGTTCGACGCGCCCTTTGAAGCTGCTGCCCGTCCAGTGCGTGATAAAGGTGCAACCGGGCATTAGTTTGAGATATTCTCTTTTGATTTCTTTGAGGCGGTGGGGTTCGCGGGATGCGCCGTAAAATTGCTGTTCGTTTTCGATCGCGTAATTTTCAATATCGATGCGATCGTCCTTGGGGACTAATTTTAGCACTCGCACGCGGTACGGGGATTTAATTTCGATGTCGTAGGCTTGTTCTAGATAAAGGCTGATGCCGTCTAAGAGTTCGACGGGCAGCGGTCTCATGCAGACGCGGATGTGGGCGAAGAATGGGGGATTTTCAAAAGCTTGGGCTTGGTTGCTGAAGTCGGAGGCCATCCAGCGGGCGAGGGTGACGATATCGGTGGAATGAGACATATCGATTTTAAATTTTCGATTTGGGATTTGCGATTGGGGATTGGGGATTGGGGAGCAAAATTTATTGTACGGGAAATGGCGGCTTATTTTAGATGAAAAACTCGGTTTCTGGATTGTCGCGCCTGAATTCTATTGTCGCCGCGTCATTGCCATCACGACATCAACAGTAAGTTCTGGTACAATACTTAAAGTTGGCAAAATATCTGTCCCCGAACAAACTACAGGTAAATCATCGCCCTGCCATACCCAAACTTGCCTGCGAGATATATCGATTAACCATGCTAATTGCGTTCCGTTGCTGAGGCAATGAATAATTTTTTTCTGTAAGTCTAAAGTGCTTTGGTCTGGCGATCGAATTTCAATTAACCAATCTGGTGCTCCATTAAACGGTCCGTCTTGTTCGGGAAGCCGATCGCGCGCTACGATCGAAATATCTGGTACTGGTGAATGGGGAGGTATTAAACAACGCAACTCTGGGACTGCTTCAAATCGATCGGTGCGATCGTTGATATAGTTTACCAAGTTATTTTGCATTCGCGAGTGAAACAGAGTTGGCATAGTTTTTTGGATGGCTTGCCCAGCAATTAATTCCCATGCGGGCGAGGACTCAATATTGGGTCGATCGAGGAAGTCTTCTAATGAAAGTGTTGCTGCGGACTGAACCATATTTGTTTACCGAACTTCACTTTGGCTTGTTAGGTGCAAAACTCTCTTAATTATATCGCGAAAAAGCGTTTTTGGAGGCAGTGCGATCGATACGATTTAAATCTAGGTTTTTCAATTTTTCTCAATTGGATAGATAATTATTTCGCTTGGATAGATAATTCTTTCGCTTTGAAAACCCTCTTCATTCAATTATCTTAACTCTGGTATTCTATCAAAACAGACACTGGCATAAAATTCACTCCAAGTATCTCGTTCAAACTAACCTTTCTCAGTGGAGAAATCAAGACTCAAAAATCAATCTAAAATCTAAAATCTAAAATTTTTTGCCCGCAGCACCGATGCACTAAAATCTCCAAATTATATCGGAGATTGTTTGGTGCAAATACTGCGGGCGATCGCTCTTGAATTACCAGAGATTTAACTCTCTGATTCCTGTATTAACTAACAGGAAAATTAGATCAGTTTGACTGCACGCAAAGTAAACATTATACCTGCTGCCAGACCTATCATCCCAGCAAAAATTCCCAAGTACGCTATCGAACCGCTAAGAGTCATTGCAATTTCTCCAAAACAATCAATAAAAAACACCTTTGAGAATTATAATTTAAAATCTGATATCTAAACTCAATTAATATGCACTCAACAATAAAAGTCGATTTGGGGTCGCAATCTTACCATGTTTGCGCTCGATCGAACGGTTTAGAGGAACTCGGTTCGCTGATGGGCGAGCTGAATTTGGGCAAAAAAGTGCTGCTGGTGTCGAATCAGTCGATTTTTCGGCACTACGGCGAAAACGCTGCTGCTTCCTTGGAATCTGCAGGTTTTGAAGTTGGTAGCTGCATTTTACCCCCCGGCGAACAGTACAAAACTTTAAATTCGGTGCAGAGGATTTATGGCGCGGCTTTGGAAAATCGCTTGGAACGTTCCTCAACGATGCTAGCCTTGGGTGGTGGGGTCGTCGGAGATATGACTGGTTTTGCGGCGGCGACTTGGCTGCGGGGAATTAATGTCGTGCAAGTTCCGACTTCGCTACTGGCGATGGTTGATGCTGCAATTGGCGGCAAAACAGGGGTAAATCATCCTTTAGGAAAGAACTTAATCGGGGCTTTTCACCAGCCGCGCTTGGTACTTATCGATCCGGATGTACTGAAAACTTTGCCGGGAAGGGAATTTCGATCGGCGATGGCGGAAGTAATCAAGTATGGAGTAATTTGGGATGCTGAATTGTTCCAGAAGTTGGAAGAGTCGAAACGCTTGGATCGAATGCAATTTGTCAAGCCGGATTTGCTGGCAGAAATTTTGCGCAGGTCTTGCCAAGCGAAGGCAGATGTGGTCAGCAAAGATGAAAAAGAATCGGGTTTGCGGGCAATTTTAAATTACGGACACACGATCGGTCATGCCGTAGAAAGTTTAACAGGTTACAAAACCATAAATCACGGCGAAGGAGTCGCGATCGGCATGGTGGCAGCCAGCCGGATTGCTGTAGAGTTGGGAATGTGGGATGAAAAGTGCGATCGGCGACAGTTAGCATTAATTGAAAAAGCCTATTTGCCCGTAAAATTGCCCGCCGGTATCGATGTTGAAGAGATTGTCAAAACTTTGCAAATAGATAAGAAAGTGCAGGATGGAAAAGTGCGGTTTGTCTTGCCTACTGCTATCGGTGCGGCGGGAGTGAGCGATCGCGTGAATGGAGACTTAATTTTACAAGTTTTGCGACAGATGTTTTAAGAAGGAAGAAGGAAGAAGGAAGAAGGAAGAAGGAAGAAGGAAGAAGGAAGAAGGAAGAAAACTTATATATTAAGCTTTTTAGCCATTTATATCTTCCCGTTTTCCCGGTACATTGCTCGCGATCGAAACTGTTTGTTTTGCGGGCTTGAGTCCGCACACTCATCAAACTTTATTCCTCAATAAAAACATCTTAGGGCAATCGAGTTCTTCGGACAAGATTGCCTATCCTGGACGATCGATTAACTATAATATCCCGACCGAGGCGGGTTTTTGAGATTGTCAATTATTGCAGCTACTCTTGGTTAACTGCCCCTAGGAAAATCGATAGATCTTCGGATAGGATCTCACTTTCCGGGAAACGCGGGAGAGATTGGTAATTAATAATCAACATCTCGCTCAATTAAAAACTGATTTAATCGGATGTATCTGCGTGTATCTGCGTGTATCTGCAGTTTTTAATTATATCTAAAAACAGATGAAATTTACCCGATCGCTCCGACAAGTAATTATCTTATTTCTCTGCTCCTGCCTGTTGACAATTAGCATAGCTCGTGCTAATGCTCAAGTAAATCAGCCTGCTGCAATCCAACTTTTACAGCAAGCTAAAACTTTGTACGAATCAGAAAGGTTTTCGGAAGCAGTACCGCTGTTGCAGCAAGCAGCAGCAGCCTTTGAAGCAAAGGGAGAAAACCTCGATCGAGCCGCAGCTTTGAGCAATTTGGCTGCAACTTTTGGGCAGTTAGCTGATTGGGAACAAGCAGAAACTGCTGTCAATTCCAGTTTGTCTGTAGTGCGATCGCAGCCAATCACCCCGCAGCAACAGCAAATTTTAGGTCAAATTCTAAATATTAAAGGACAGTTACAACTAGAACGCGGACAGGCTCAAGATGCGATCGATACTCTTGAAACAGCAGCTAAAATATTCGATAAAACTAATGCAAAAAACCAAATCTTACAAGTTGAACTCAATCGATCGAGAGCTTGGGAAGCTTTGGGAATGTACCCGAAGGCTTGCAAAGTTCTCTTAGCTGCTTTGCAATTAGAAAACAAAAATTGCGAAGTTTCAATAGACGCCTTGCAAAGGTTACAAGGCGAGCAATTATCCCTGGATAATGTCCGCGCAATTAATGCTTTAGGTAGGGTGCTGCGGGTTTTGGGACAACTGGAAAAATCTGAAGAGTTGCTGTTATTTGGAGTCGCAGCCAGCAGGCAGTTGGGGGGGCAAGAAGAAGCTGCAATTTACCTCAATCTCGGCAATACAGCCCGCACTAAAAGCAACAAACCCGGTTTAACTGCCGCAGAAAAAACCGATTTGGAACGATCGGCCTTGGATTATTACGCTCGATCGGCAAGAATAGCACCCCTGCAAGTTCAAGCAAAATTGAATCAATTGAGTCTGTTGGTAGAGCGAGAAAATTGGTCGGAAGCTGCCATTTTGTGGCGGTCGATCGCACCCGAAGTCAATCGATTTCCTCAAAACCGCGCCGGAATTTACGCTCGAATTAATCTAGCTCAAAGCTTGACAAAATTAGCTTTGTCCCCTGTGAAAACTCCGGCAGTTAGCGATATTGAAAACATCCTCGATCGCGCCGCCGAACCTGCAAACCGTTTGGGCGACGCGCGCGTGCAAGCCTATATTTTAGGAACTCGGGGAAAACTTTACGAACAGCAAAACCAGAATGATTTAGCAGAAACTCTAACCGTGCGGGCTTTGAGTTTAGCGCCGGCATTTCAATCTCCCGATATAGCTTATCAATTGCTGTGGCAACTCGGACGAATTCGCAAATCTCAGGGGAATATTGAAGGGGCGATCGATCTGTATACTCAAGCTGTCAGTATTCTATCTTCCCTGCGCGGTGATTTAGTAACAGTCAATCCCGAAGTGCAATTTTCGTTTCGGGAAAGTGCCGAACCAGTTTATCGAGAATTAGTTGGCTTGTTGTTGGAAGGGGAATCGCCGAGTCAAGAGAATTTAAAACTTGCCCGCCAAACAGTCGAATCTTTGCAGTTGGCAGAATTAGATAACTTTTTTCGAGATGCTTGTGCCGATGCTAAAGTGCAATCGATCGAAGATATCGATCCGGCGGCGGCAGTGATTTATCCGATTATTTTGAGCGATCGCTTGGAGGTAATTTTATCAATTCCTGGCAAGCCCCTGCGCCGCTATTCTACTAAGAAATCTCAGGCAGAATTAGAAATTGCCTTTAGAACAGCAAAAAATACAATCAGACCTTCTGGTTTTCCTCGGGAAAGATTGCCCGCAGTTCAACAAGTATACAACTGGTTAATCCGTCCTGCCGAGTCAGATTTAAGTGCCAGCGGCATTAAAACTTTAGTATTCGTACTCGACGGTTATTTGCGAAATTTACCGATGGCGGTGCTGCACGACGGCAAACAGTTTATCGTAGAAAAATACAGCATCGCGATCGCTCCGGGATTGCAACTAATTGCGCCAAAACCGCTGAAACAAACTCAGTTAAAAGTTTTAATGGCAGCGCTTTCGCAAGCGCGTCCGGGTTTTTCTGCTTTGCCCGGTGTTACCGAAGAAGTGCAGCAAATTTCTGCTATTTTACCGGGAAGCAAACTGGTTAACGAACAGTTTGTGACTAAGGAATTGCAAAATCGCATTCAGGGTTCTGCTTACCCGATCGTCCATTTAGCAACCCACGGTCAGTTTAGCTCGAATGCAGCGGAAACTTTTATTTTAACTTGGGACGATCGAGTGAATGTTAAAGAGTTCGATCGATTGTTACGATCGCGCCTTGGGGAACAACAGCCGATCGAACTTTTAGTATTAAGCGCGTGCGAAACTGCTTCTGGAGACAGTCGCGCGGCTTTGGGTTTAGCTGGGGCGGCAATTCGATCGGGCGCGCGCAGTACCGCAGCAACTTTGTGGCAAGTAAATGATGAATCGACTGCAATTTTTATGGCAGAGTTTTACAAGCAGCTTGTTTTGTCTAAAGTTAGCAAAGCCGAAGCTATCCGCAACGCTCAATTAATGTTGCTGAAAAATCCCAAATATCGAAATCCATTTTTCTGGGCACCTTTCATCTTAGTTGGTAATTGGCAGTGAACAGTTGATAGTCGATCGATTGGTAGGGGCGGTGCCCCCGTGCCCGCCCTCTTAGTTAATAGTTATAGTGCGAGCGGGGACGCTCGCGATTGTTAATAGTTTCTTGTAATTCCAATGATTGAGATTAGACCAATTCAGCAACATCAGATCGCACAAGCAAAGCAAATCGTTATTACTGTTTGTCTGGAAATCTGGCAAGATCTTCGGACAGAGGAAGATTTGATGCGCTACGATTCAATGTCTGATATCGAACAGGTGCGATCGCATTATTTCGACAATCGAGGCGTATTCTTGGTACTGCTAGACAAAGAGCAAATTGTTGGTACTGGAGGAATCCGAAAACTCGATACTGAAATCTGCGAACTAAAGCGGATGTGGTTTCTCAAAGAGTATCGAGGACAAGGATGGGGCGGGAAAATGGTTCAAATACTCTTTGATTTTGCCAAACAAGTAGGCTATCGAAAAGTCAGGCTCGATCTAGCGAATGAGGAACGGCAACAACAGGCACTTAAATTTTACAAAAAGCTTGGCTTTTACCAAATCGATCGATACAACAATAGTCCGTGCAATATATTTATGGAGAAGTTGTTCGAGTGAATTTCACCGCGATCGTCTCCTCACTCAGGCCAAAGAAACCGGGTTTTTGCCCAATCTGCAGGCTGAAACAAAGAATTGTCACAAAAACCCGGTTTCTGCCTATCCCGCAGTCAGGCGCGATCGTGGCAAATCCTCTTCAAAGTCCTGTTGCAGGCTCGATCGCCACTCTCCCCCTCTCCTCCTCTCTCTTTTTCCCCACTCTCCCACTCTCCCCATCTTCCCATCCCCATCTCCCCACTGAATTGTTGGTTTTTTGTTAAAGATTTGTAAACTGTTAAGGAGTGCTTTGCGCATCTAACATTTTTTCGAGGAGTCCTATGAAGCAACTTGTACTTGCTGAGCGCGTCTGCCTGATTGCCCACATTGCGTCAATGGCTTTTGGATTAGCAGGCTTGCTGATAGTCATACCCCATCCCGAGTTGGTGATGAGCTTGCCTCCTGGAGGGCAAACCTTGTTCCAGTGGGGAATGGCTGGGGGTGGAGTAGTCTATATTATTTTCGGTGCAGCCGCAGTTGCTCTCTATGCCTATCGGACTTTGGGTTTGGGTGCTACTCTGACATTTTTGCTGCCTTCGGTGTTTTTATCTTTGAGTAGCGAGTTATTGGGAACGAGTACGGGTTTTCCCTTCGGCCACTACCACTATTTGAGCGGTTTGGGCTACAAAATTGCAGGGTTAGTGCCGTTTACAATTCCGCTGTCGTGGTTTTATCTGGGACTGGTTTGTTATGTAATTGCTCGGGCTGGATTGGGCGCGGGTAAAGGCGAATTCAACTGGCTGCGCCAAATCGGGGCGATCGCCCTGGGGGCCCTATTGCTGACAGCTTGGGATTTTGTACTAGATCCGGCGATGAGTCAAACTTCCGTGCCGTTTTGGGAGTTTGAGGAAGTTGGGGCTTTCTTCGGGATGCCTTACCGCAATTTGGCGGGCTGGATGGGTACGGGGGCGCTGTTTATGTCTGTAGCAGCTTTCTTCTGGAGAAAAACAGCGCTGCGATTCGATCGATCGCAATTGGGTTTGCCATTAATTGTTTATTTGGTAAATTTTGCTTTCGGAGCAATTATTACTGTAACTTCCTTAGATTCTCGGTTTTGGTTCCCGACAGCCCTGGCTGTATTGCTGGGAGTCGTACCGGCTATAGCTTTGTGCTGGATCGCTAAACCAGCAGCAGGTGAGATAACAGTTGCAATTCCTTCTCTGGATGCACCCGCGATCGAAGCTGAGATTCCCGTTCCCTCAGTTAGCGCTGCGCGCAAGTAATATCAACAGTGCTGGACGCACGTATTAGGTATTAGGTATTAGGTTTTAGGTTTTAGGTTGGAGACTGATTTCCTACCACCTACTACCTACCACCTACCACCTAATACCTCACACTTCCTTCTTCCTTCTCTTTACCGTATCTTTGCAATTTTTGTAGTGTCTTTGACGGCACCTCCAAAAAACCTGAGCTAGACTGTAAGCATACACCTCTGAAGGTAAAACTAAGGAGGGGAGCAAGGCTTCATGGAGAAGTATCTATGAAAACTGTATTAGAATCCATTAATTTGGATTATGCTTTCATGTTTACTTTCAGAAAAGTAAACTCGATTAAGCTAGAAGGTTTCAAGCCATTTTTTAACGATATGCCGATCGATCCTTATATTAAGGGCAAGTATCGATCGAGAAGGTTATCGCGGTTTGCAGTCAACGGAAACAAGTTAGTTAAATTACCTCACGGCTACTTGTTTCAAAGCAAAGAATACAATCCGGTGGTAGGGGATATCAAGCGGGAATATGCAGAATTGGACGATCGGTTGATTGCCCTAGATAATTTCCAACAAATGATTTTTGCTTTTTTGGATTCTTGCAAAATTCACCCGGAAGCAGAAATCGGAGTGCATCAAATCAGGACGAGTTGTTCGCCGCACAATTTCGGCAATCCGGCACCGGAAGGAATTCATCAAGACGGTACTAATTTTATCGGGATTTTCTCGGTTGACAGGACTAACATTTTGGGCGGGGAAACGCATTTGTATTGTGCGAAGAAAGAGAAACCCGTGTTTAATAAAATCCTGCATCCGGGAGAGTTGCTGTTAGTGAACGATCGCGAGTTTTTCCACTTTACGACGCCGATTAAACCGGAAGCCGAAGGTGTGGGAACGAGGGATGTTTTCGTGTTGACTTCTCCAAGTTTGCTGATGGATTGAGGGAGCGATCGTGCAATTGAGCATTTCGTAGTGAGGACTTTAGTCCTCTCTGCGGCATTTAGTTAATTAGGACTGAAGTCCTTACTACAAACCTGTTCGTAATGAGGACTTCAGTCCTCTGTTTGGTGTTTCCAATCCCGATACAAAATTGCTAACAGCACTACATCCTCAAATACTTCCCATTTTCGGACTCGCTGGCGCAGGACACCTTCTTGTATGAAACCGTTTTTCTGCAATACTTTACCCGATGCTGGATTCCTCAACATATGGTAGGCGTAAAGCCGGTTGAGATGCAGGTTTTCAAACCCGAATTCAAGCATTAAAGGCAAGGCTTCGCTCATGTATCCTTTTCCCCACGACTCGACGCCCAGCCAAAAACTCAATTCAGCACCTGAATGTTCTCGATCGATATCTCGAATTTCGATCGCGCCTCTCACCAATTTTTCCTGCTGGCATTCGATCGCAAATGCCACAGATTGCCCGTTTTGAAACTCAGCGATTTTCCGAGAAATATAGTTCTCAGCTTCGCCTTCCGGGTAAGGGTGGGGAATTGAAATCATTATATCGGCAATTGCGCGATCGCTCGCAAGCTTTTGAATAGCTGGCGCATCGGTGAATGCGATCGGACGCAATATTAATCGAGCGGTTTCAAGCGAGATTTGAGGGAGCATTAGGGCGGTTTGCTTGCAGAGGACTTCAGTTTCTTCATTTTCATGAATATAAAATATTCTATGTACCACGCTTGATTTAGCTGAAAACAAGCAAACAGTTCGTAGTAAGGACTTTAGTCCTTTGTCTGGCGTTTGGCGAATTAGAACTGAAGTCCCTACTACAAACTTTTTATCGAAATTTTCGATCGGACTCTTGAATGGGAACATCGTTAATGCTAGCTTCGCGCCTTCGCATTAATCCATTTTCGGCAAATTCCCATTGTTCGTTACCGTAGGATCGATACCAGTCACCAGAATCGTCGTGCCACTCATACTCGAAGCGAACAGAAATCCGATTTTCGGTAAAACTCCACAGTTCTTTCTTTAAACGGTAATCTAATTCTTTTGCCCATTTGCGTTTTAAAAAAGCCCTAATTTGCTCCCTGCCGCTGAAGAATTCGGCGCGGTTTCGCCACTGAGAATCTTCTGTATAAGCTAAAGCGACTCGATCGGGATCGCGGGTATTCCAAGCATCTTCGGCTGCTTGAACTTTGGCTTTAGCTGTTTCCAATGTAAAGGGCGGTAGAGGTGGTTTAGTTTCCATCAGTTTTGTTGTTTGTCCAGGAAAAGGGAAGAAGGAAGAATGAAGAGGGAGGTATTAGGTGTTAGGTGGTATGTAGTAGGTGGTAGGTGTTAGGTGCTAGGAAATCAGTATTTAACCTAAAACCCAAAATCTAAATCGGGAGAAAGGAAGAGGAGGAAAATTACCAATTACCAATTACCAATTATCAATTACCAACTGTCAACTATTTACCGCTTTCAATTTGTCCATTGTTTGCTGAAATTTCCACAGCATAAATCCCAAAATCAGCCATTGCAAAACTATTCCCGCTACTGCAAAAGGTATTGCTGCAGGTGGCGTGTCGAAATACCAAAATGAATAGCCGAACAGCGTCCAAAGTGCTGCTATTGGGGGAAAGCGTTCCGGCGTGAGTTGCAGCAATCCCAGCATAGTCGGAAATACGATCGCCCACAAACTCAATCCCCCGATCGCCCAGATTACCGGATTGCGAATTTTGGTGGCAAATACTTGTTGAATGAAAGTACCGTAAATTAATAGCATATTTACCGTACCGATAACTAATAAAACTGTTGCTACAACTTTTTTAGTTCCGATTCCGATCGTAAATAACCACGGTACTAGCAGCGCATTGGCAATTATTAAATGGATGACAACAGCCAACACTACAGGGCTTTTATCCGACCAAATTAAGCTTTGCCAGCTCCCAGAACGGTAGCGCGCCCAATCTAATAGAGCTTGCCGTTGGGGACAGATACCAAATATTAAAACTAGGGTCGATATAAATGTCAAAACGTACATAATGGTGGCTGCCAATGTCGCGTTATTCTCATTATTTGCAAACCCAAGCTGTACTAAAAAGCCTAAAGCAAAAACTTCCAAACAAGCTAAAATAGCATAACTTTGGCGCTTACTGATGGGGGTCGATCGGGGCTTGCGGAAATTGCGCAGCATCATGCGCCACATCAAAAATCCCACAATTCCTAATGTTAGTAAAGCAAAACTGTGAGACACTAAAACTGTGTCATTAATCGGCAGAAAAAACCACGAAATCACCGGATTTTTTTCTCCTAAAATTTCAGGTCGATCGAGCAGTGGCCTCCAGATTAAATTGATGTTAGCGCTCATAAACAAAGGCGCGATGAATGAAAAGACGATCGCGGCAAATCCAATCGCTGTCGCCGTTTGTCGCTTCCCTCCCTGTTTTTCGTCCCCCGCCAACCCGCACAGCATCGCGCCGCTGAAACAAAGAGCGCACTCGATCGCCAGCAACAGATAAACGCTGAGAATTAGGGGTAGCGAAACCCCCCCTCGCAATCCCGCAAAGCAGTGCAGGGGAATAGCAAAAGCTATCGAGAGATACAGGAGTACGGGAATTCCCAGCAGTTTACCGAGCAATATTTGCCACGCCGGACGGGGACTCAAACGGATAAAATTGAGAGTGCCGCGTTTCTGTTCTTCTGCTAAATCGCTGACAATAAAATAACTGCCGAGGCTAAATACAACGTAGGGCAGCATCCAAGTAACAGTTTTCCATACATCCAGCCAGCCGTTTGCTGGGGCGGGGCGGGTATTTGGTGAGGTAATTAACATTAAAAAGATTTGGAATATTGCCGAAAGAGCGATCGCGACAATGACCGTGCGGGGTTTGAGTCTCCCGCGAAATTCCCGCAACAATTGCGGGTTCCAGCGACCTAATTGTTTTGCCAAAGATGAGTTGTTCATGAAATAATCTCTAAGTAAGAATGTTAGCTATTGTTGTTGCCGATTACCATTACCAATTACCAATTACCAATTCCCTCCGCTTCGCTGCGCCCACTGTCAACAGTTTAAGATGTTTGCTGGTAGCCGAGTTTGAGGAAAATCTCTTCAAGGTTTTCTCGAACTGGCGAAAATTCAGTAATTGGCAATCCTTGTTCGACGAGCGATCGCAATAATTGAGCTGCTTCTTCCTCAGTTCCGGTAAAATTAATGCAAACTTTTTCGGATTTCGAGTTGGTTGGTGGCAAAATTTCGCAATTTTTCACTAGGGGTGAAGCTTGCAAAACTTGCTGTAAGTTTTCGGCTTTGGCTAGTGCAGCAATGATAATTTCTTTGTCAGTCCGATCGCGATCGTACAATGCTTGAAGTTGGGAACTTTCGACCAATCGCCCCCGTTCCATAATCCCGATCGAGGTACAAAAATCTTCCAAATCGCTGAGGATGTGAGATGATATGAAAATGGTTATTCCCTGACGCTGCAAAGTTTTAATTGTTTCGCGATATTGAACGCGGGCGATCGGATCTAAGCCGGAAACGGGTTCGTCTAACAGCAGCAATGTCGGGCGGTAAATTATCGTCCGCGCCAAACTCAATCGCTGTTTCATCCCGCGAGATAAAGTACCGATCGAACTGGTACGCTTGTTTTCCAGACTGACTAACTCTAATACCTCATTAATTCGCTGCGTTAGTGCGGGTTCATCTAGATAGTACAACTGGCTGAAGTATTCTAAATAATCGACAACATTCAAGTCATCGTAAAGCGGAAAATCATCGGGTAAAAATCCGAGTCGGCGTTGAATTTCTGGATCGGGGCGATCGAGAGTTAGGGGTCGATCGCAAATCGAAATCGTTCCGGCTGTGGGTTCTTCTGCGGTTGCTAGCATCCGAATCAGCGTAGTTTTTCCCGCACCGTTAGGCCCGATAAGTCCGTAAATTTCGCCTGCGTTGACTGTTAAATTTACTCGATCGACCGCAATGCTATCATCAAATTGTTTGGTAAGTTCGTGAGTTTCAATAACTGGCATATTTTACATAAGGTGCGAGTAACTGTAATTATATCAAATCCGAGTTAGGTGTCTGCTAAAATTGTCGGGCGATCGAACTTGCGTCCTCGCACCGCGAAACTAAAAAATAAATTCGGTCACTGGGGTCAGTGTAATTCTGCCAATACACGGTATACTAAAGATTGACCTGCGCTCGATCGTCTGGAAAAATTTAACTATTGAAAAAATGATAGTTAGCGATATGAATACATTTAAAAACATATCAGTAAAGGGATTTCGCCGCCTGCAACATATCGATCTTGAGATGAGAAATCTCATCGTGACGATCGGTGCCAACGGCTCGGGAAAAACTTCTTTTTTAGATGTTTTTTCGGTACTGGCTGCTTCAGCAAGTGGAAATTTGCATAATATATTGCAACTCAAAGGTGGGTTGAATGAAATTTTAACTAGAGGTAGAGCGCGGGAATTGGAAATTGCTGTTTCAATGAACGTACCGGAGAGACAGCCTTTAAAATATAGTTTAACTTTGTCTCCTAAAAGTTTCTCTTATGAAATTAGAGAAGAAACTTTAACACAGCAGAGCGATACCAACGCCCCTGAGCTATTTAAGTATATTGAATCTTATGGTTTAGATATTAAGTATTTCAGTCAGGACGATCGCAAGCTTTTGAGGCCAAATTGGGAACACAACCCGCTCGAAACATCTCTTTCTCAAGTTCCTAAAATGTATCGCGAACCTGAAAACTTGAGAAAGAGTCTTGCTGGCTGTACCTATTATGGCGCACTCGATGTTTCAGAGAAAAGTCCAATTCGCCTACCGCAAGCAATGCGTCCAGCCAAGTTGCCCGGATCGAGAGGAGAAGACTTAGTTTCCTGCCTTTATTATCTTCGGGAAACCGATCGCGATCGCTTTGAATGGTGGAAAATATTCTATCTGCTGCCTTTCCAGATTTTGAGCGATTAAACTTTCCTCCGGTTGCAGCCGGAACTATTTCGATGACTTGGACGGATCGAAATTTTACTCAACCTATCTACGTACATGAATTATCAGAAGGAACGCTGCGCTTTCTGTGGTTGGTTGCTCTGTTGCAAAGTGAAAGTTTAACAACAATCACTTTGATAGATGAACCGGAAGTTAGCTTGCATCCCGAACTTTTACGACATTTAGTATACTTAATGAGGGAAGCTTCAAAACACACGCAATTAATAGTTGCAACCCACTCCGATCGACTGATTGGGTTTCTTGAACCGCACGAAGTTTTAATTTGCGATCTCGAAGAAGGTGAGGCAAAAATGACCTGGGCGGATACCATGAACCTAGATAAATGGTTAGAAGATTACAGCCTTGACCAAATCTGGGCAATGAATATCATGGGTGGTCGTCCATGAAAATTGCTATTTTGGTTGAAGGTGCTACGGAAGTGGCATTTAGAGAGAAACTGCGCGAGTTTCTGCAAAATCGTTTACAGCAAAAAATGCCCAAGCTGAAATTTATTCGCCAGGATGGCTGCATTCCCAAAGAAACGAAACTCAAAAGGTAGTTGAAAATCTTTTAGATAATGACTGTGATGCTGTAATCGCACTTACAGATGTTTATACTGGAAAAAATGACTTTAAAGATGCGGCTGACGCTAAAGCTAAAATGACGAAGTGGGTGGGCGACAATCCAAAATTTTATCCACATACAGCATTACATGATTTTGAAGCATGGTTGCTGCCATATTGGACAACTATCCAAATTTTAGCAAAACACAACCGTTCTGCTCCTAGAGGTACTCCTGAAACTGTGAATCACCAAAAACCTCCTGCCTATTGGATTAAGGAGATTTTTGAATTAGGAAAACGCCCAAAAAGCTATAACAAGCCAATTGATGGGAAAGCGATTTTAAAGAACAACGATCTGGCGATCGCGATTCAAGCCTGTCCGGAACTTAAAGCTTTTGTTAATCGAATTATTTCTCTGTGCGATGAAGATAAATTAATCCCTTAAAAACCGCGAAAGGAGAAAAAAATATATGACAGATCAGTTGATAGTGCATCCGTTAAATCAATCTCGATCGAACGCTAAATTTCGCTAAATTTCTGTCATGGCAACAATTTGAGCGATCGTTAATACCAACTGAGGAAAAGTTGGAGAAATAATAGCAGCTTCTCCCTGATATCTTTGCCCCAGATATTCACCATCAATCAAGCGGTTGACGGTTACTGTAGGCTGTTTTGGAGAACCAATATATTGAACGCCTCCTAATCCTGCGTAATCGACAATCCAATATTCCAGGATGCCTAAATTTTCATACTCATTCAATTTGATGCGGTAATCATCTCGCCAATTCGTACTCACAACTTCGATTGCGAAAGGAGGTGGAATATAAGCAGCAGCAGAGGCAGAAGTTTGACGCATTCTCACCCATTCTTCCTTCGCAAAAACTACAATGTCGGCTTTACGACTCGATTCACTTTCGCCAGAGGCCGCGTTCAATCTCACTTGTTTGCTTTGTCGGGGAACGTAGGGAAGATTTAAGGATTGGCAATGTTCCACCAAGAGGCAGCACAATCCATCGACGACATCCTCATCTTTGGCTGTGGGTTCGCTTATGGGCATGACAACTCCATTGACTAACTCGAATGACCGGCCAGATTGGTCATCCCAGTTGAGAAATTCCTCGAAGGAAAGGGTTTTTTGGACGATCGCAACCATCAATTTTAACCTTTTGTGTAGGTTGGTTTTAAGTTAGTTTGTATTAATGTTAACCAAAATTTAGCGGATCGACATCAATTGTTAAACTGACACTGCGGGGAGTTCGATCGCGCAATTTCACCAAATCCGGCAACTTCACTGATTCATCTAAAGGTAATTTCAGCAAAATTTGCCACCGATACCTATTGGCTACCCGCATAATCGGTGCCGGTGCAGGCCCCAATAATTCGCAGTCTGCGGGAGAAACTTGCTGAATTAACTCCCGGCAAGCTGATGCTAATTCGGCAGCAGTTACTTCAACTTCCGCCGCGCTTAAACCGCTCAATCGCAGCAAAATCAACCGCCCAGCAGGAGGATAATTCAACTCGGTTCTTTCTGCTAATTCTTGACTGACAAAATTTCTGTATTCGTGCCGCTTCACTGCTTGAATTACTCGATGTTCCGGCGTGTAGGTTTGGATAATTACCCGTCCCGGATCGTCGCCTCTCCCCGCACGCCCCGCTACTTGAGTTAATGTTTGAAATGCTCTTTCGCTGGCGCGATAATCTGACAAATTCAACAAGCCGTCAGCAGATACAACTCCGACTAAAGTTACTCCGGCTAAATCCAAGCCTTTTGCCAGCATTTGCGTGCCGAGTAAAATGTCAGCTTCCCCATTAGCAAATTGCGTTAACAACCTGCGGTGATCGCCTTTATTTCTAGTAGTATCGCTGTCGAATCTAATGACTCGCAATTGAGGAAACATTCTCATTAATTCCTGTTCGACTCGTTGCGTGCCGCTGCCGAAGTTTTTGAAGTAAGGAGAAGTGCATTGCGGGCAGTGTTGCGGTTGCAATTGAGTGTAATTGCAGTAGTGACAGCGCAGCAATTCGGCTGCTGCTTCGTTGATGCGGTGGTAGGATAAAGAAACATCGCAATTCGGACATTCCATGACGTAGCCGCAACTCCGACAAGACACAAATGTACTGTGTCCCCGCCTGTGGATAAATAGGATGCCTTGCTGTTGCTTTGCTTGCAGTTGTTCCAAGGCATTTTGTAAAGAATTGCTGAAAATAGATCGATTTCCCTGGCGCAATTCTTGGCGCATATCGACGATTTCTACAGGCGGCATCGGGCGGGAATAAACGCGATCGGGCAATGATAAATAACGAATATTTGATAATTTATAATTAGTGCTGCGCGTCTCGATCCAAGTTTCTAAAGCTGGCGTTGCGGAACCTAAAATTAAGGGACAATTTGCTAATTCGGCGCGCCATTTGGCAACGGTGCGGGCGTGGTAGCAGGGCGCAGGTTGGTCTTGTTTGAAACTGCTGTCGTGTTCTTCATCTAAGATTATTAAGCCTAAATTCGGTAAAGGTGCAAAAATGGCCGATCGAGTGCCGATGACTATTTGCGGGGTTCCTGTTAGCATCTGACGCCAGGTATCGTAACGTTCGCCATCGGATAGGGCGCTGTGATAAACGCAAATTTGCTCGCCGAAACGGGCGCGAAATCTGTCAGTAAGTTGGGGCGTCAAACCGATTTCGGGAACGAGGACTAAAGCGGATTTTCCTGATGCTAAAATAGGTGAGATCGCCTGTAAATAAACTTCGGTTTTTCCCGAACCAGTAACGCCGTGCAGCAATGCTTGACGGAAGCCATAAAAACAGTTAATAACTGCCAAAGATCGTTCTTGAAAATCCGTTAAAGTTTTGGGTGCATCCGGCTGTTGGGGAATGCCCCGATCGCTCCTCAACACTTCTCTTCGATCGATAACAACGCTGCCTTTTTGTTCTAAAGCTTTGACAACAGAAGAACTCGCGCTGCTAATTTTTAGCAAATCGTTCAGCCACATTTCGCCGCCACCCTGTCTCAAAACTTCCACTACTTCTTGCTGCCTTTGCGTTAAATCTGGTATAAAAGCATTAGCAACTAAGGTCACTGCAGGTTTGAGTTGTGGTTTGGGAGGATTGGGCGGTTCCAAATAACTTTCTACCCAGCCGCGTTGTAATAAATCTTTCAGTCCCCTGTAAGCACCTTTGACTTGTCTTTGCAGGTATTGCCAAGTGTAATCTCCGGTTTTTTGAGCTTGAAGTAATTGCAAAATTTGACTGGCGGCGGAATTCAAAAAAGTTTCGGCATTGGGAGGAATTGCGTCTTTAATTAAACGAATTCGGCGCTGCGATCGACTTAACAAGCCGGGTGGCAAAGAAGCTCTAATGACTTGAATTAAAGGAGTGCAATAATAGCTAGCAGTGCGATCGAGCAATTCCCAGTAATGAGGCGGGAAAAAACCTTTGCTGACAATATCTTCGACATCTTTTACGCGATCGGCTGGCAAATCTGGAGGCAATTGAGCAACGAAACGAATCGCGATCGCCCCTAGTTGCTGGTTGCCAAAAGGTACGCTCAAAATATCTCCCAGCTGCACCGAAAGTTCCGGCGGTAAGCGATAAGTAAATAATTTATTATCTTCTAGTGTAAAATCTCCGGTACTCCTAGCGGGAGCATCTACCAATACTTCAATCCACCTGACGGATGCACTGCGATTTGGCTGTTCTCCGATCCCGTAAAATCCTCCGGGTTCGGCCGCTACAGGTGTAGATAAAGGAGTTGATAAATCGCAAGTGACGGGAGACATCATGTTTCGCACCAAATTAGAAGTAGTTGCTGTTTGGAAAGCAAACTGTTTTTATTAATAATAGCAGTAAGGTGCGCAGTGCGCACCCTACATATAGTGCTATTAGTAGCGGTTGCGGTGCGCAGTGCGCACCCTACATATAGTGCTATTAGTAGCGGTTGCGGTGCGCAGTGCGCACCCTACATATAATGCTATTAGTAGCGGTTGCGGTGCGCAGTGCGCACCCTACATATAATGCTATTAGTAGCGGTTGCGTGCGCAGTGCGCACCCTACATATAATGCTACATATAATGCTATTAGTAGCGG
>JAAUPF010000352.1 GCA_012034575.1 Richelia sp. CSU_2_1
GCGATCGAACTTTTAGTCTACCCCGGTCGCGCAACTGCGATCGACTTCAGCTTGACTGACGAAGCTCTCACCTATGTTTTAATTGCTGACCCCTCAAAAGTAGTTTTCAGCACCGACGCGCAGTTAGCAAGCGGCAAAGCCAAAACAGTTTTCTTGCGCCCCATTCAAACGCTTAATTTTCCCGGAGCTACCACAGCTACCATCACCAACATCTCCATCAAAACTGTAGATTCACAAGGGAAACAGCGACTTTACAACTTCAATATCGTTCCTACTAACAAAACACCCGAACACCTGGGAATTCGCATCGCTCCCCTAACTCCTGAAACTTCGCCAGCTTTAAAAGTTGGTAAAGGTCACAACATTACAGCATCAGACGTGGAAAAAGGTTTGCTTGTTGCCATTCAAAAAGGATACACGGCAGCCAACGACCCAGTAGTTTACAGAGTGCGACAATTTTTAGTTCTTGTTAGGAATCAGAATTTATCTGTTGCCGGTGCTGCCGCACGGGCGGGAGTAAATTTGTCAGTGATTGTCGAACTCGGCAAAATAGCTCTTGAAGAATCGACTTTTTCTGGAGCATCAGTCCGGTAGAACCTGAGATCTTGCACCATTCTCAATAAAATTGTGCAATCCTCGATTTTTCGTTGTTTCAGCGATCGAAAAACCACTCTTTACAGGCTCGCTCGACAGTGGTGCAAGATCTCAGGTAGAACGGAACTTGCGCATCCAGGATGAAAAATAGACAATGCGATTGCAAGCGCTAGCGCTCGCAATGATAGAAATACGTTTTTGATGCGTAAGTCCTGTAGAACCTGCTGCATTAAGTTTAGATCGGTAATATCAAATCTGGGTTCAGAAACAGGTTAAACTCGATCGCTCGGCGATTGAAATCGCTTCTCGACAAACAAAGTATCCTGGACCGACTAAAGAATAGCCAACTAAAGAATAAAGAAGACCGCAAACCCAGATTTGGTATGAGATATCTCCTTTTTGACGGGCGCGGTTAAAACCGCCCAAGAGTCAAACTTTCGTCCGCCTGCGCGCGATCGCGCCCTCACTTTTTGATAAAACTTGTTTAAAATGGGAGACTGTCCTATTAGAGTTCAAGGTCAAAGATGACCGCACGCATCTGCTGGGAAAGCCCTGCATCCTCAAACCAGCTTGCGGCAAAGCCCGAAGGGTATGACGGGAGACAAGGCCGACATTAAGCTAGACCGCAAAGCTTTTCTCTTACTTTAATTTTTGGTACAAAATTGCGTCCGAGACTGGATTAGTCTAACGCCACAACTCAACTTGAAAAACGGTAAGCAGGGAGACAAGAACAGATGAACTTCCTACTGACCGCCGCAGGTTTTTTTTCTCATTTTCCACTTCCTCAAACAGTCAACCAATGTTTCGCCCAAAAAACTCTTTCCAGAAAAAGCCACTCCTCCCGCTGCGCGTTATCCTTACAGTCCCCAACGCCCTCCTAATTTCGACTTTACTGGGTCTAATGGGATGGCTGTCCTTTCAAACAGGACAGCAAACGATGAATGACCTAGTTGCACACCTATTAGGAGAAGCAACTGGTCGCATCTGGGACCGCCTTAACAACTATTTGAGCGAGGAGGCTGGAGTTAAGTTCAAAGAGGAGTTCGGGGAAGGTGCTAACAAGAAAATCCCGACTCTTTCGGGGAACCAGCTTCCTTCCCATAAAACAGCCGGAGTTACAATCAAACCAAACGTGGAAAGAAAGGAGCAAGATTTTCCAAAAACAATATTCCTGCAACAAAAAACGAATCCTGCTTTTCCAACCCGAGCCCCATTAATCAACTTGCACGATTTCCACATCAGCCCTAACTGTCAAGTTTTTATCTTAGACCGTTCGGGACATTTAGTTGCTGGTTCGCAGGTAACGGAACCAGAACAGTCTGTTTCTGCCGGCACCCAACAAATCCGGCACATCTCGCACCAACAACAAGTCATTCAGCTTTCAACAGCATATTTGCTCGAGCATTTTGGCAACCTCGCTGCTATTAACAGCAGCAAAAATCTTAACTTTACTGCTAGCAACTCCAAATACTTGCTGCATGTCAGACCTTTTGAAAACTCGAAAGGCTTAAACTGGCTAATTGCAGCAGTTGTCCCGGTAACTGACTTCACGGACAAAGTTCAGGCTAACACCCGCAACACTATTTTGCTCGTGCTGCTGGCTTTGGTTCTTTCTATCTGGCTTTTGATCTCCATTTCCCTAAGAATAGAGCAGCGGTTGAGGCGATTAGTTTCGGCAACAGAGGCAATAGCTGGCGGCGATTTCGATTCAACGGTTTCAGGTAGCGGTGTTGCCGAACTCGAAGCTTTAGCGGGTGCTTTCGCGCGCATGAATTGCCAGTTAAAAGCGTCTCGCAAGCGGTTAGAAGAGTATTCTGGCGATTTAAAGCGACAAGTGGCGCAGAAAACCAAAGAACTAGAGTTTGCCAAAATTCTTGCCGAAAGTGCCAATCGCGCTAAAAGTACATTCCTGGCTAATATGAGCCACGAACTGAGAACGCCTCTCAATGCTATTATCGGCTTTGCGCACCTCCTAGTCCGCTCCAAAAAAACTGCACCGGAACAGCAGTCGAGTTTAGATATTATCAATCGCAGCGGCGAACATTTGTTGAAACTAATCAACGACATTTTGTCGCTATCCAAGATTGAAGCAGGTCAAACTACCATCGAAGAAAGTGTTGTTGACTTGTACGGTTTGCTCGATGACTTAAAACTTTTATTTCAGCTCAAAACTCAGTCTAAAGGCTTGCAACTTGTTTTTGAACGCAGTTCGGATGTGCCGCAATACATCCGAACTGATGAAAGCAAGCTGCGCCAAGTTTTGATTAATTTATTGGGGAATGCTGTTAAATTTGCCGAAGTTGGTAGGGTGAAGCTGACAGTAAAATGCCTCCATTTATTGACTAAAAAACCGCTACCCAAATTCTTTCTTCAGTTCTCTGTGAAGGATACAGGCCCCGGCATTGCCGCTGACGAACTTAGCAGTTTGTTCAAGCCGTTCGTGCAAACAGCAACTGGCAGAAAATCACAAACGGGAACGGGCTTGGGATTGCCAATCAGCCGCTCTTTCGTCAAGCTGATGGGCGGCGATATTAAGGTCAAAAGTTCTGTGGGAAAAGGAACGGTTTTTAGTTTTTACATTAAAGTCAGCCATGCAACTGAGGGCGAAGTCCGCGACATCCAGCCTCAACAACGAGTGAACGGACTGGCACCCAACCAACAAAATTATCGCATTCTGGTAGCGGACGATGAGTCTGCAAATCGGTTGCTATTAACTCAGATCTTGAAGTCTGCCGGCTTTCTTGTGTGGTTTGCGGATAACGGAACTGAGGCTGTTAATTTGTGGCAAAAGTACAAGCCGGATTTAATTTGGATGGATTTGAAAATGCCTGTTATAGACGGCTTTGAAGCTGCTCGAAAAATTCGTTCTCGGACGGACGGCTCCAACACAAAGATTATTGCTTTGAGCGCTAATGCGTTTGTTGAAACCAAGAAACT
>JAAUPF010000117.1 GCA_012034575.1 Richelia sp. CSU_2_1
GCTGTTCCATAATTCTCACATTACCATAATTGAGTGCTGGTTTTTGCAGCTTACGCCAATACTCTCAAATCTTTACCACCAAAGCTTGCCGGGTGGTGCGCCGCAGGCGCACCCCCTGAACGGTTACTCCGCTGTTAGGGCCGCTAATTTATCTTTGTCTCCGCCCACCTCTGCCAGAATATCGCATAAATATAGTTAACAATTGACAGTTAACAGTTGACAGTTGACAGTTTGCATAGTGGCGAGATTATTAATTGTAAAAAAATTGAAAGTTGACACTTGAGGTCGAAGTAATACCATTTCTCCAAAGTAATGCAGCAGTAGCGCGTGCCGATCGAATAAAATCTATTGTGAAACTCGATCGGCATTGTAGCAAACCTTTAGAAAAATAGTATAAAATGGAAATGTACACCCACTATCAGCTCTCAACCCTTCGATAAGCGAGCGGGCAAGCTATCAACTATCAACTCTCTGATGCGTCGCTACTAGATAGTCGATTGAGGTTTGGGACGGTTGGCAGCGACGTACCCTACAAATTCAACTATCAACTATCAACTCTCAACTCTCAACTATTTAATCCTAGATAACCTTGTCGATACTCAGCGATAAAATCGCAAAAGCTCCCAATAAATGACCCGCACTCATGCAAGCTAGAAATGCCGGGACGCTAACATTATTGAACAAAGATGGAAAGGGCAAAGGCATTTTCGGCCCGACGTGCGGGTACCAAATTCTGCGACTGAGAACTAGCAATGCTAAAAGATTGCAAACAAACATGATGACCGGCTTTTGCCAAGTTCCCGATGCTGTGTCAGTCAGAGCAGATTCTACTACTGCGAGTATATTTGAGTTAACCACGATTAATTCCTCCTGTTTTCAATAAATCATCGGAAATGTTCGATCGAACCTGTTGGCCGAAATAAGTCTTGCCAAAAATACAGCAGCAACAATCGCATTTACACAATAATTATCTGGTGAACGCAAGTTTCACTGCGCAATTGCGATCGTCGCTGCTCCAAATCATTGACTTGAAGTCGAAACTCTTTTAATGCCCGTGAAAATTGCCGATCTCTGCAACATTCTGAGGCAACAATTGCTACCATTTGTATGTTTTATCCTGTCTGACAGGTCAGCATTTGCAGATCGGACCAGACAGGATAAACTGCTGGCGTTATTAATGAGCGACGTAGGTAGGCAAAAAATGAAGGATGTCGCGCAGAACGCTGTAGCCTGCCATATCCCACAGCAAATAAGCCAAGAAACCGATCATCGCTAAACGACCGTTCCACAGCTCTGCTTGAGGGTTGAATCCGAATATAAAGGCATTCCGATCTTTGCCGTTGTAGGCATTAGCGGTAGGAGGTAAGTTCGTAGAGTTAGTAGGACGGGTTTCCATCGATTTACATTCCTTAACTATGTTTCGCCTATCATCGTAACTGCCGCTTTTCTACCTTGCTATCTGCCTGCAGTCTCAAAATTAACACAAGTCCAAAGGCAGATTTCAATCTCTAAAAAAGTGTGTTAAGTTTTGTAGAGCTACGTGTAATTATTGTTAATTGTATCGACCAATACTCAATAAACAAATAAAATAACTGCGGGAGATAGATGCAGGGCGATCGCAAAACATATTTTGCCTTCTACCTTTAAGGGAGGTAAGGCGCTGCAAAGTTCGACTCAAAAGCGAAACACGATCGCCCGGAACTTAATTAAAATAAGAGAAACTTAGAAATTGGGAGCAAAACTTATCGAAACCATCTACGGCAACATTCAGGGTTTAAAGTCCAGCCAGCTCAAGCAACTCGAACGGCTTTACCACCAGCGACTACCGGGCGACCGTTTCACCACGCCAGAATTTGCCCAGCGCGCGGCCGCCATCAGCACTGAAATTGACGAACCCATCTGTGTTTACATCAACCGCCGCGGGCAAGTCATCCGCGTCGGGGTCGGCACTCCCCGCCAAACTCAAATCCCGCCCCTAGAACTGCCCCGCTACGGCGGAGGTCGCCTCAGTGGCATCCGCTGCATCGCCACTCATCTCAAACCGGAAACACCCAGCGAAGCCGCCCTGACGGCAATGGCAATTCAACGCTTGGACGCTCTAGTTTGGCTGACGCTGACAGGGGGAGGATTTCAGCGCCGGGGCGGCGGTGCGACAGGTTACATCCAAGCAGCTTATTTAGCTCACTTGATACCTCAAGGGGAAAATTTTACCGAAGACAAGCCAGAGGAGATAGATAAAGGAGAAAAATTGTCGGAAGTTGCTTTGTCTGCTGACACCCCAGTTGTCGGCACCCAGTCAACAACTCCCGCCCTAAAAACCTCCTTTCTCTGGAAAGTTTCAGAACCGCTGAGCTTGGAAACCCTCGCGAGTCAAGACTTTTTGGATTTAGTCGAAGGACTCGAAGCCGAGTTTGAAGGGGAATTTGTCGCCAAAGAGGTTGATGCAGACCAAGACAAAGTCCTGCTGGTGGGAGTGATGACTCAGGAAATGACCCAGCAGCACTTTGAGGACGGACTTGTAGAACTGGTCCGCTTGGTTGAGACGGCAGGGGGTCAGGTACTGCAAACTCTGCGGCAAAAACGATCGCGCCCCCATCCCCAAACCGTCGTGGGCGAAGGTAAAGTTCAAGAAATTTCGCTCACCGCTCAAACCATCAGTGCTAATCTGGTAGTGTTCGATCGCGACCTTTCCCCAGCTCAAGTACGCAACCTAGAAACTCAGATCGGTATCCGCGTAGTCGATCGTACAGAAGTAATTCTCGATATTTTTGCCCAAAGAGCTCGATCGGGCGCAGGTAAATTGCAAGTCGAACTCGCTCAATTGCAGTACAGTTTGCCCAGACTGCGAGGTCGCGGTCAAGCAATGTCCAGACAGGGCGGCGGAATCGGTACCAGAGGACCCGGCGAAACCAAACTCGAAACAGAACGGCGGGCGATTGCCAAACGCATAGCTCGCTTGCAGCAAGAAGTCAATCAACTGCAAGCCCACCGCTTCCGGCTGCGGCAGCAGCGCCACCACCGAGAAGTACCCTCGATCGCGATCGTCGGTTACACTAACGCAGGCAAGTCTACGCTGCTGAACGTCCTCACCAACGCCGAAGTCTACACCGCCGACCAGTTGTTTGCTACCCTTGACCCCACCACCAGGCGTCTGACAATTCCCGCAGCAGTAACGGGCGAACCACTATCTATCGTCCTCACGGATACGGTCGGCTTTATTCACGAACTGCCGCCCGCCCTGATCGACGCCTTCCGCGCTACCCTCGAAGAAGTAACCGACGCTGATGCTTTGCTGCACCTCGTCGATTTGTCCCATCCTGCTTGGCAAAACCAAATTCGATCGGTCATGAATATTTTGACCGAAATGCCCGTAACTCCAGGCCCGGCTCTTGTAGCTTTTAACAAAATCGACGCCGTTGACGGAGAAACTCTAGCCATCGCTCGGGAAGAATTTCCTCAAGCTGTATTTATTTCTGCCGCCAAAGCTCTAGGTATGGAAACCCTCCGTCACAGGCTAGCCCAGCTAGTGCAGTACGCAATTTCCCCTCGGTAAATACTTAAATATTCCATTGGAACAGTTGACAGGACTCAAAATACGTACATATACTGAGGACATATATTTGGCAAACATGAGACTATTAAAAAATAGTCACAAGTTAGTGCGCCAAGTCCGCCCGGTAAGATACAGCAGAGCTTGTTTTCGGAAGACTAAATTATTTATTAATTTTAGGAGGCCGACCCTACAAGGCAAAAAAAATCTTGATTAATAGCTGTAACATATCTGTAGAGGCTATTTTGCAAGAAGTTGCCCAACGGCGCACAACAAGCAACGCCAAACACAAATCCGGCACCAAAGCTGGTGCAACTGCGAAACACAACTGTGAAACACAACTGTGAAAGGAAACTGTGAAACGAAGCACAACTGTGAAACACAACAAAATTTCAGCGTTTGGGCGAACTCTTCAAGCGCTTGAACAGTATTAGCAAGCTCCCGCAAGATCCTAAATTCACGTAATATTAACAGTTTTGAGATACCTGCCCGTAAATACTGCCACTATCCCAGCCGCTATCCCAGTCTGTTATGTTCGTATTCCAATATTACCGCTGTTTCACTAAAGAGTTATGTCTACGCCCTTGGCAAAACTAGCAATTGGACTCTCTGCAGCAGCAGCAACAGGGTTCTACTACCTAGCAGCAGCTCCCCCGGCTGCTGCTGTAATCGACGTGTGCGGACCCGGAAATTTTTCCTCTCCCTGCGCGGACAATTCTCCTAGCCCGCAAGCGGAACAGTCTCCCACAGAGCCGCAACCAGAAGCATCGCCTGCAGCAAGAGTAAAAGCAGCGCCAGAACCCGCACCTGTAGCGCCAGAACCCTCACCTGTAGCGCCAGCCCCTGCGCCACCAGAACCCGTACTAGCAGCACCAGCCTCTGCAGATCCCGCACCCATTCTACTGGCACCATCTCCATCGCCTATCCTGGCACCGTCGCCTCGCATATCGAGCATATACTCGCGTGCGAGTGTTCCCAGGTCAACTGCGATCCCCGAGCCCGGTACTGTTACCGCACTCCTGCTTACAGGTGCGGGAATTTTCTGCTCCGGAATAAAGCGCAGCAAGCAGGTGGGTCAACAGCGCTAACCGTTACGCAGCAGTGGTTGCTTTCCAAAACCACTTTGTTTCTGGTAGTGCAAATATTGTTTTGATTTTTAGCACCCATCGGAACGGCGCAGGCACGAAATAAATCCCGATCGATAATCCGAAAGTTAACTCGCAGCCAGAAACTATATAAAAATTAATATAAGATTCGTAAAGATTATAATTAAAAATATTGCTATTAGGTGAAAATGCGATGGCCGCGAAAGTAGAAATTTACACTTGGAGGACTTGTCCGTTTTGCATCCGCGCCAAAGGACTGCTGAAGCAAAAGAATGTTAACTTTACAGAATACGCGATCGACGGAGACGAAACAGCGCGGGCTCAGATGGCAAAACGGGCTAACGGACGGCGGTCGCTGCCCCAAATTTTTATTGACGACCAACACGTAGGCGGATGCGATGACATCTACGAACTCGACGCTAGAGGAAAGTTAGATCCTCTGCTGGCCAGTTAAGAACAGGGCTTTTTCTGTAGCGGTAGGGTGGGTTATGTGAATTTTAGATTTTAGATTTTAGATTTTCTCTCAAATCGCCATCTACAATCTAAAAATCCTGCGACCGCCCTACTTCAAATACGACACACTTAAAAACTAGAACTTAACGATCGAAAATTAGGCATTCGATGTATAATTACTCGTCTGCTAAATTTTCCAGCTACCACTTCACAAGCGCCAACTTATAATGAAATTTGCATTCATCATCGATCCCCTCGAAAAGCTAATTCCAGGTCACGATACCAGCGTAGCGCTGATGGAGGCAGCTCAAGAGTTGGGTCACGAAGTGTGGACGACTCAAGCCAACGAGTTAAGCGTCATCGGTGGCAAAACTTGGGGAATGCTGAGCCGATCGACCCTAACTTCAGTACAGTTGATAGATGGACGCTGGAGGAGCGTTGAGAATTGGTACCAACAGGAAACACCAACATTGCAGCCGCTAGAAGCAATGGACGCAGTATTTATGCGGACAGACCCTCCAGTAAACATTCCTTACCTGTACGCTACTTACCTTTTAGACAACATCGATCCCGCTAAAACTTTAGTAGTTAACAGCCCTCAAGGATTGCGGGCGGCTAATGAAAAAATGTATGCTTTGCAATTTAAAGAAGCGATTCCCGAAACAATTGTTTCTCAAAACAAGCAGGTAATCCGGCAATTTGTTGAGGCAAAAGAAGCTGCTGTTTTGAAACCTTTGGGCGGTAAAGCTGGGGAGGGAATTTTGTTTTTAGCAGCGGGCGATCGCAACTTGAATTCTCTAGTCGAAATTAGCACTCAACAAGGTAAAATCCCTGTAATGGTTCAAACTTATTTACCAGCAGCCAAAGACGGAGATAAGCGGATCGTGCTGTTAAATGGCGAGCCGATAGGTGCTGTCAACCGCATTCCCACCGGCAATGAATTTCGCGGCAACATGGCTGTCGGCGGCAGAGTTGCTAAAACCGAAATTATCGATCGAGAACGCGAAATTTGCGCTCAATTGGCTCCGGTACTTCAGCGGGACGGACTCTATTTTGTCGGGATTGATATTATTGGGGGCTATCTCACTGAAGTTAATGTTACCAGCCCTACCGGACTTAGAGAAATTGACTTGCTCGACGGCGTTAATTTGGGCAAACAAGTAATTGAATGGACAGTATCAAAGGTGAAAAAGTCAGTTGACAGTTGACAGTTGACAGTTGACAGTTGTAATTAGTCAGCGATTGTTAATTATTAGTCATCTGTCATCAGCCAGAAGTCATCAGTTAATTCACAACTCAAAAATCAAAAATCAAAAAGCCTTAAAACTTTTGAATTTGGGCGTAGTTATTAACTTTTAACTCAAAACTCAAAACTCAAAACTCAAAACTCCCAAACAACTATCAACTATTGAAATTATGTCCAAAATAGGAGTTGCAATAGTCGGTACGGGTTTCGGTCAGAAAGTGCACCTACCCGGCTTCCAGACACACCACAAAACCGAAGTTGTAGCGGTTTACCACCGCAATTTAGACAAAGCCAGGGCGATCGCCTCAACCCACAATATACCCTACGCTTGCAGTTCGATCGAAGATGCAGTTGCCATTCCAGAAGTAGCGGGAGTCAGCATTTCTACCCCGCCATTCCTGCATTTTGAAATGGCAAAAACAGTATTGAAAAACGGCAAGCATTTATTATTAGAAAAACCGACAGCCCTGACAGCAAAGGAAGCCAGAGAACTGTATTATTTAGCAAATCCCCACTCTCAAACCGCCACATCCAGAGGTAATTCGCGATCGATCGCCACAATGGATTTTGAATTTCGCTTCATCCCCGCTTGGCAAATGCTAGCAGAATTACTAGCAGCAGAATATGTGGGAGAAAAACGTTTAATAAAAATAGACTGGCTGGTATCCAGTCGCGCTGACGCCACTCGCCCTTGGAATTGGTACTCGCAAAAAGATCTGGGAGGGGGAGTTTTGGGCGCGACGGGTTCCCACGTTTTCGATTATATTAACTGGCTGTTCGGTCCAGTTCAGAGACTATCAGCGCAATTAATTACAGGAATTACTGCCCGTCCAGATCCGAATGATGCGGATAAATTAAAACCAGTAGATGCAGATGATTCTTGCACTTTGATGCTGGAACTAGCAGGTGGCATCCCTTGCCAAGTTTGCTTGAGTTCCGTTACCTATCAAGGGCGCGGACACTGGGTAGAAATTTACGGAAGCAAGGGAACATTAGTATTGGGAAGCGACAACCAGCAAGATTACGTGCACGGATTTCGCCTGTGGGGTTCCCAAGGCGGACAGCCCTTAGCCGAAATCAAAATTCCTCAAAAATTCGAGTTTCCGCAAGTGTATCCCGACGGCAGAATCGCCCCGTTTATTCGAGTAGTAGATAAGTGGGTAGAAGCAATTGACGCTGGCGAATCCCTGACACCCTCTCTGAGAGAAGGAGTTTACTCCCAGTTGTTAATGGACTTGACCCGTGAGTCAAATGCTACCGGAACCTGGGTAAATATACCGAATTTAGATAAATTTTTGAGGGATAGATAAAAGCCCGATCGCAAAACTCAAAACTCAAAACTTTATCAACGCCAAAACCGATAGACTACTAATATATACTCGGTCAACCCCTATATCCAGAGTTGGTAGTTTTTAATGGCGCGCCTGAAAGTCCTTGCCTCAGTATAGCGATCGCTCGCCTGAGAACCGCTGGGGCAAACCATTTTGCCACCTGGGTCCTGCAGGCCCCCTATCCCAGCGGGTACGTTCACCACGACTGTATGTGGCCCGAAACCCTATCCCAGGCGTGGCAGGCTTGGCAGGAAATGTTTTCTCCTTCCGGGACAATCCACGAATTGCCCTTAAATCCCGATGGCAGTTTCGTCTTTCTGGAAAACTCAAAAAAGATACAGGAAGACCCGGAAAAACCGACCCCCCATCCGCTACAGCTACCTCTATCGGGGCCATCGGTGTCCGTCTCTCCGCCTGGTAAAGGGGGATGGGGCGACAGGGGAGAGCAAAATCCGCTACCGCAACCCGCCAGCTACAGCAGTCGCCTCATGCAGCATTTGGGGATAGGCCTGTGGCAGTGGCTGTTTGAAGGACCGATTCAAGCTAGCCTCCACGAAAGTAAAGGAATTGCGATCGGGCAAAATCAACCCCTGCGCATCCGGATCGACTTGCGGGAACCCTATTTAATCGCTTTGCCTTGGGAAATTATGCAGCCTCAAGCCGGTCAACCGGCGATTTCTCTGTCGCAGCAACTGCTGTTCAGCCGCACTACCAGCAATGTTGAGCCGTTGCCGGCGCTGCGTCTGGCTGAGTCCCTCAACATTTTGCTAGTTTTGGGACAAGCAGAACCAACTAGCAGCAATGCCAATTCTCAATTTTCAGTTAACAGCCGCCAGTTGCAGTTGGAAACAGAAGCACAGGCGCTGGCTAATGTTTTGGAAAACGCCTCGCATACTGATGAAAGCGGTCAATACTTCGACATCAGCGTTCCGACTCGGGTTGATACTTTGATCGAGCCGACTCCGGCAGAACTTATTTCGCGCCTGGAAACGCAAACTTACAATATTCTGTTCTACGCAGGTCACGGAATACCGGGTCCCGACGGGGGCTTGCTATTTTTGAGACCGGACACCGCGATTAACGGCACGGAACTGGCTCAGGTGCTGGTACGGTGCCGGGTAACGCTGGCGGTGTTCAATGCCTGTTGGGGAGCGCAGCCGGCGGTGGAGAAGCTACCATCGCTCGGGGGCCAGCAGCAGGCAATCGCCCGCAGCAGTTTGGCTGAGGTGCTGATCCATCACGGAGTACCGGCGGTTTTGGGGATGCGGGATTCGATCGCGGATCGTGAGGCCTTGAGTTTTATCCAAACTTTCGCTCAAGCTTTGGCCGGCAGGATGTCGGTCGATAGAGCTGTGGCCGTCGCCAGACAGCAACTGCTGACGCTTTACAAGTTCAACCAACCGGCTTGGACGCTGCCGGTGCTGTATATGCACCCGGAGTTTGACGGTCAACTGACTGAACCGGCGGATGATTTGAAAACGGAATTGCCTGTTAATTCTTCTACCTGGCTGGGGCGCTTGCCTTCTTGCGCTTTCTTGCGGGGGTGCGGTCAGCCGAATCCCAAGTCGCGCAGTTCAAACGCGAGCCAGGTGTGGCCGATTCGGGCTAACTTGGTGCGTGTCGGACGTTGGGAAGAAAATGATGTGGTGATTCGCGAACAGTGGGTTTCTCAAAAACACGCCGAGATTTTCTGTCGGAACAGTGTTGGGGATTTGCGGGGCGAACCTAACTATTTTCTGCGAGATTTTTCTCGTACGGGACTTTAGTTTTGGAGCCTCAAGGGTGGAAAAGGGTTCACCATGAAGAAGTGCTGCTGCGATCGGGTACTCAGCTAAAATTTGGCAGTTCTCAAGGTCAAGTTTTTGAGTTTACCATTGAGGAGCCAAAAACTCCGGGCTACACCGAAAGTGAGGGTTCTCGCCCGGATCGGGAGGGGGGATGAACCGCAGTACGACTAATTCTCAAGGGGTAGCAAAACTGAATTTGGAATCGCCCGATTTCTGACTCCACATCAGGCCAGCTAAGGATTTTTCCCAGAAATCAAGTTTCTTTGCGTAAGTCCTCAAGATGCTGGTGTAGGTACTTTTGGCAATTGGCGATCGAGACAACAAAGTTTTCGGCGTTGAGTAGGGCCAAAAGAGATCGCCAGAGTTATTAAAAAGTAAAACTCCCAACTGGTAATTAACACCGCCCCCCATCTATTTTCCTGTTTCTATTTAGGTACTACATCATGGCTACCCCTCCTGATTCTCAATTTTTTTTCGACTCTCAAACTCAGGCCGAGATGGAAATGCTCGCAGCTATTGTTAGTGTTGATGCTGCTTATCCCTGGAATCCGGCAGAACTTGAATCTGAATCTTATTTAAATGCTTTAGAACAGGTGTTTTTGCTGTCAGATTCGTTCAAAGACAGCGAAATTACTGAAAAGTCCCAACTGCTGTTCGGGCAGTTGGCACAAGTTTGGACGGCGGCAGACCTGCAAAAGTCTTTGCGGCAAAAGTTCGATCGCCTGCCTCAAGATTTGCTCGGCCGCATCGCTCAAAGCGTCCAAAACGCTGTCGCTAAATATGAATCTTTGGCCGATCGCATGGTGCAGTCTGCGTTGGATGTTTTGCCTCAATGGCCTGAGGAAGATTTGCAGGTTTTGGCCCGTCCTTTGGCTTATGCAATGCGAGAGGTTGATGGGAATGCGGAGGAATCTGTAGTGGCTTTAAGCAGACCTTGGACGGAATTGTCGGAAATAGAACAGGCCAGAGTGAGTTTGGTTGTCGCCCGCTATGCGATATCTCAATTGGAAGTAGCAGATTAGCTATTGATGCTCGATCGAAGTTACTCATCTGGCAATTGACTATCGCAAGGCAATTTCTCCCCTCCCCCCTCAAGCAACCGAGGGGTTTTTCAGCCGGATTTAGTAGGATGTGGCAGTTATATTTTAATTTTTATAAATTATTTATAATCTTTCTTTGGTTAGATGTCACCGCAGTCTAATTGTTACAAGATCGACAGCGGCGGGCAATCGCTATCTGTGTCTCCAGAAGTTTCGTGATGCTTTGCGCGACTCCAGAAACCGAAAGTGAGGGACACCAATACACGGCCAAAAATACACTGCTTTTTGCCCTTGACTCCGGTTAAACAACCAGTTCCCCAGTGCAGGGGTGTCTTAAGGGATAAGTTTGTAGCGTCAGTTCCAAGTTCAGAGTTTAAGCAAACTAATGTTTAAACTAACTAAAAATTGTCAATCGATCGATCGGAATAAATTGATATTAGCCTGCCAAACAAGAGCGATCGAGCGCGCAATTTATACTGTCAAGTGTGTCGGTAATTACCGATAGTTACAATTGGCTTAGTAATCTGTTATAGCTTATACAAAACTCTAAGTTTAGGAGACGCAGCTCGGGGGATCGTCTTGCTGCAATCTCTTCGGAAAACAATTGGGCAGCCTTTACAGCAAAATGTCAGAAATCGCAAGGCGGTCTTCCCGAAAGCGCGATCCTAACAGTCTCAAGCTAAATTCCCCAACACCCAAAAAAGTGATGGCGATAGTGGCAAAGCAATATATAATTGAGCAACAATATCAGAAAATAGCAGGGATTGCAGCAGGGCCAGTAACAGTACCTATTCCTTAAGTTGTATTTAAAACCGATCGGCATCGGCGAAACTAAAAAACAGGGTAAGGTAAGTGCTGCCTGAGTTTCAAGGGGGGCGATCGTGCGGGAATACCCGTCGGGCGATCGGGGTTCTAATGAGGGGTAAAACCTCTCAGACAAGCAGTCAGATATCATCTTGAACTTTTTTTGAGTTCGAGATTTGAGTTCGAGATTTGAGTTCGAGATTTGAGTTCAAGATTTCAGTTCAAAATTTGAGTTCAAGATTTCAGTTCAAAATTTGAGTTCAAGATTGTAGCGCTAGCATTAAAGTGTCCTGCGTTACAGTAAGATCTACTGCTTTGTTACATTTATTAACCATCAAAACTGCTTTCAAGACGGCTAGCATGGTGACACTTTTACCAGCAAAAACAGATAAGGTAAATAAAGTCACCTAACTTTAAACGCCGCGATCCCCATTTCGGGTAAGTTGAATCAATTTGATTGGTAAACAGCGGTTTTAGAGTTACAATCGGAATCAAAGCATCGCTATTTAACTGAGTTCTTTAGTTAGTTTAACTTTCAGCTATGAACGTGGATTTTATCAAAGCCCAAGTCAGGTTGCTACAGGGTGCAAGTTCATCGGAACGAGAAACCCTCATTAAAAACATTGGTGTTTGCGCTGGCGTGATCAGACCTGGAGAATACGTGACCCCGCAGCGAAAACACGCCATCACTCTATGGCTGCAAACAAATGCCGTTCGGCTCAGGCTGCCTCAACTCCCTCTGGATTTGTCAGGACAAAAGCCGTAAAGGTCTTTGCTCGCGAGGGATTAGTGCGGCCACAACTATCGCCAGGGCTAATTGCTTTTACATTTGAGATTTACGATTTATCTCGTTGCTCATAAATTCGCTATTTGTGGATCGACTCAAAAACAATCCCGATTTATTGCTTATAACAATTTGTGGGGGCAGTCTTGCGACTGCCCCCAATTTTAAGCTTGCAAAATGCAACTCCTGCAAGTTATAATTAAACGCCCCATTTACATCTGCAAGAGCGAAGAACAGCAAAAATCAAGATTTTGTCCACTGTTGGGGATCTGAGTTTTCTACCCACTTGTAGCCGTTGCAAATCAGCCACGAAGTCACATCTCCCTGAGTAGCACAGGTATGAATGGGACGCGGTGCTGTATCTGGCGCACCGCAAGCTACCACTTGAAATCTCGCTCCAGGGGGACCCTCTGAGTTGAGAAAAACGGTAACAGTTGGAGAATTAGAACTTGTTTGAGCGGGCATAAGGTGCATTGCTTGAACTGTCGATCGATTTTCATTTATATTAAAAATATACTCAAAAAACGATGCCAAAAAAACAAAAATTTCCCTATCTAGTCGGTTCTAAATGGACTGCGCACCAAAAAACTTGGGGCTGGCGGCACTTCCAAGTAGTAAACAGAAAAAATCAAGGTAAATGGGTATTTGCCGAGATGGTGGCCGCCTGCGATCCGAAAGTGCGTTTTTGGCTGAACGCCCAGCAGCTAAAAGACCGATCGCTCTGGGAAGCTGGATGGCAATCTACGCAAGAATTAGAAGACTTAGAAGCGGAGAGTAATTTTTAAAATTTTACTTTCAAAACTTGCTTTTCGAGTCTCCCGGCAGTAGGATGTTTTTGAGAGAGAGCTATTGGGGAATATTAATATTTTCCTAATTAAGTTTAGTCGATCGTAACAACATAAAATAATGAAAGAAAAAAAGTTGCTTTTAGCTTGCTGGCTAATCGGTGCTAGCTTGACAGGAGCCATAAATTCAGGATCGATTGCAAAAGTTGCGATCGATCGAAGTTATACTCGATCGCCAAACAGTTTGGCTCAAACACAGGATTTATCCAAAGCAACCCTGACTTTGCAAGATCTTCCCCCAGGTTTTACGCGGGAAGTATCTCAAGAAGAAAATTTCAAAAATATGTTAAACCAGAAGCAGAGAGGGTTTAAACCTGAAACCGTTTTTGCTTTCCAAAACATCGTCCAGCAAAAGTATTTTCAGTTAGTGTTAGGCTTTACAGTGCTGGCACCTGGGGAGCTAGATAGAGCTGGCTTTGATGCTGTTTTGAGTGAATACAACTTTGCAGAAAAGTTGACCGCAGCCTTAAAAGATGGGAATTCAGCTAATTTAGGCAAGGTAACAACACTGCCTTTACCAGATAATCTTGGCAAATTCTCAGCAGGATGGACAGTCAGAGGAACAATGCAAGGCATACCCGTGCGTATGGATGTAGGGATCTTCGGTCGCGGTAAATTAGTAGCTGCTTTGCTGACTCTGTATGTGGAAGGTAACAATTCAATTGTACCGATTGAGGGGTTAGCGCGGAAACTTGACGATCGCCTGATTGAACTAATGCCACCCACTTCAACTGAGCCGCAGTAATTGCGATCGATCGCCCGCATTCTTGACAGCCAAAGAGTTACACTTAGAATCAAACCAAAATATTTGAGAAGACAAAGAAAAGATAGGGCCGTCACTGGGATTGCCCTTACAAAACACTATATATAAACTCTGCTTTGGGGACTATTATTAAAAATTTACCTAAAAAACTTTGCGCAGGGACCTTTGTGTGGTTGGATAGAGAGTCTACGGTATTGGCAGGTCAGTCACGATGGGCAAAGCTACAGCAACATTAAACAAGAAATTATCTGTAAAATTAGCACAGGAGAAAATCGAGCGATCGGACGAGCGGCCAGAATTCAAACAGCTAGAACTTTTTGAATGGAAAGTAGAAGACCCGTTTCTAGATTCTAACAACATTCCCAGCTCCCAAGTTCGCAGGAAAAACGGTCTGATTAGCCTCAACGATATGTGGCGGGTAGCGGGAAGTATGAAAAATAAAATACCTTCTCGCTGGCTCGGACAAAAACAAACTCAGTTTTTGGTAAAATTATTAAAAACTCAAGTAGAATCCGAGATTTATACAACTCAACGCGGCAAAAATGGCGGTACTTTTGCCGTTGACGAACTTGCCTACAAATATTGGGAATATTTGCAAGTTAAGCGAGAAGTTAAGCTCACTGAAAAACAAGTTCAAAGCCGGCTAGCTAAAAGTTTGGGTACAGTGCAGCGAGAAGTGCAGACCTTAACAGGAAAAATAGATATTCTCACAGCAAAAGAGCTGATAGAAGTGAAATCAGTTAACAGTTGGAAATGCGCCGTAGGACAAGTATTAATTTACAGCCAATCCTATCCCGATCGCCAAAAACGCATCCATCTATTTGGAGAAGCCTCGCCCGATTTCTTGAGCTTGATTCGCGGCTGTTGCGCTGGATTTGATATTGAGGTAACTTGGGAATATTAACAAGTAGAAGGCAGAAAGCAGAAGGCAGAAGGAGGAGAGAAGGAGGAGTGCTCGTACATCGAGCTTTTTAACAATCCGGATCGAACCGCTTGGGGCATAAATCCAAAAAAATCTATACCGAAATACTTATGTCTGTTGCTGTTTCCCTGGAAAATGTTCGCAAAGTTTACAACAAAATCCCGGTTGTCAACGACCTTTCCTTCACCATTGAAGCCGGGGAAATGTTCGGTTTGCTCGGTCCCAACGGTGCGGGAAAATCGACTACAATTCGGATGCTGACTACTTTGACTAAACCCAGCAGCGGTCATATTGAAATAGCCGGGTACGACGTGAGGCGGCAAAGCTTGCAAGTGAAACAGTGCATCGGCGTCGTACTCCAACAAACCAGCATCGATACAGACCTTTCCGTGTGGGAAAATATGGAATTTCACGGGCGAATGCACCACATCCCCAATCCGAAGCGCCAGCAACTAATTAAACAGTGGTTGGACTATGTAGAATTAACTGACAGGAGAGATGATTTAGCCAAAACTTTATCGGGGGGAATGAAGCGCCGGCTGCAAATTGCTAGAGCACTGTTACACGAACCGCAAATCCTATTTTTGGACGAACCGACGGTAGGTTTAGACCCGCAAACGCGCCGCCGCTTGTGGGAAATTATTCTCGATTTGAACAAGCAAGGAATGACGATGTTGCTGACAACTCATTACATGGATGAAGTGGAGTATTTGTGCGATCGCATCGGAATTATGGACGGCGGTAAGTTAATTCAATTGGGAACTTTAGCGCAATTGCGGCAGCAGTACGGCGAGGGGTTGGTGATGAAGCAAATAGATGAGAGGTGGGAATATAAATTTTTTCCCACTCTTGCAGAAGCTAATGTTTATCTCGATCGACAATCAGATAAAACAGGGATGATGGTGCGTCCTTCTAATTTAGAGGATATTTTTGTAGAATTGACGGGAAGACAGTTAGATTGATTTGAGATTTGAGGCAGTGATTTTTATGGTTTCATCAGAATTAATCTCAACATTGAGAGAACTGAGTCGTTCAGATAAGTTCTATATTATGCAGCTTCTACTCTCCGAACTAGCCCAACAAGAAACAGATTTAATTAAACCCGATCGGGCTTATCCAGTGTGGTCGTCCTATGATGCGGTTGAGGCAGCGGATACGATGTTAAAAGTGCTACAGGCTGCTAAAGTTCAAGACCATGAGTAACGCTATACGGTATCCATTTGTCTCCACTGATACTATAGCCAACCTAGTTGATTCGTGAACTCTCGATTGCTGTATCCCAGGCAAGACAAGTATTCTTTGTTCATATTTCATTTAGGTTGGCTAGAGATTGTTGATGCTTTCTTCTTCGATCTTGACAAATATCAACTATCAACTATCAACTATCAACTATCAACTTAATTACCAAATGCAGCGTTTAGCAACAACAATAGAAGCCATTCTTTACTTAAAAGGTCAGCCGGTCTCGATCGCAGAAATTGCCGAGATTGCTAATTGCGATCGAACTGATGCCAAAGATGCCATCATCGAACTGATGTCCGACAGTGCCCGCCGCGACAGTGCCTTAGAAGTTGTGGAAACCCCCACGGGATACAGCTTGCAATTGAGAGAAGAATTTGCCAGTTTAATGCAAACTTTAATACCTCCAGAATTAGGTATTGGGGCCCTGCGGACTTTAGCTGCGATCGCCCTTAAAGGAGGCATCGCCCAAGCAGATTTGGTGGATTTGCGGGGTTCTGGGGCCTACCAACAAGTGCAAGAACTGGTCGAACTCGGCTTTGTCCGCAAGCGGCGTCAAGCTGACAGTCGATCGTACTGGCTGCAAGTTACCGACAAATTCCATCGGTATTTTCAAGTAGACCAACTCCCCAAACAACTGCAAATTGACTTTCAGGCAAATCTGTACCCAAGCGCAGAAGAAGAAATTCAACTAGAATGTAAAAAGCCAGAAATATAGAATCGCCAAATGGTTTTTAACCCTGACTTTAACGGTTCCAATGCTCAACAAACGGCAGTTAACCCGCTTCTAAAGTACCTCCAACACCAATCCCCAGAGGTATTAGCCCGCGTTGCCAAGTCCGTCAGCCCAGAAATCAAGGAAATTATCTCTCACAACGTTCAAGGACTGGTAGGAGTCTTGCCTTCAGATAATTTCAACGTCCAAATTACCACCGATCGCGAAAATTTAGCGGGTTTGCTGGCTTCAGCCATGATGACTGGCTATTTTCTGAGGCAAATGGAGCAGAGAATGCACTTAGAAGAAAATTTGGCCAGCACCAGTTCGATTCCAAATAACTCTCCAAACAGTTGAGAGTTGACAGTTGACAGTTGACAGTCGATCGTTGAAGTTGTTCGATTGTTGGCTGTTGGCAAGATTCAATCTGTTTAAAGGTTTTGCCCTCGGCTTAGCAGAGTCTACAGTCAGAGCTCGCCGCCGATTTCCCAGCCACAAAAAGGATGAAAAGTTTTCCCAACAATTGAGAATCGGATTCATCCTTAGGTGCATCTTGACCTGCTAATTTCAAAGCGGTTGCTAGCCACCGGTCGCGCTTCCCGATATGGGAAAAGCACCAGGGCGCACTTTAACGTTCAAAACTTGACCCTGACGGTTGATTTCGATTTCGAGTTCTTTGCCAACCGCCGTGTTTTCTACCCGTTCCTGCACTTCGGCTGGGCTGTTAACCTCTACTCCGTCAACTTTTTGGATCGCATCTCCGGCACGCAACCCAGCTTTTTGAGCCGGGGAATTTTCCACAACTCGCGTCACGCCCACGCCTTGGTCTGTGGCAATTTTATTATCTAGCTGTTTGTTGGCTTCTGCTTTGGTGGTGGGATTGAGGTCGATCATTTGAATGCCCAAGTAAGGGTGATCGGCTTTACCTTTAGCAAATAACTGGTCGGAAATCCGTTTGGCGGTTTCGATCGGAATTGCAAATCCCAAGCCTTGAGCGTCCGCCCGGATGGCTGTATTGATGCCGATTACTTCACCCCGATCGTTCAGCAGCGGCCCGCCTGAATTGCCGGGATTGATGGCGGCGTCGGTTTGGATGAAGCGAACTCGCTTGTCGGGGATGCCGACTTGAGAGCTCGATCGCCCCGTAGCGCTGATAATGCCTACAGTCACCGTATTGTCAAGACCCAAAGGATTGCCGATCGCGATCGCCCACTGTCCGGGTACAATATTGTCCGATCGACCTAAAGCCACCTGGGGCAAATCCTTAGCATTAATTTTCACCACAGCCACATCAGTCAGCGGATCGACTCCCTGGACTTTTCCCTCAAACTCCCGCCCGTCTTTAAGCGTCACTTTTACAGTATTCGTTCCGGATACGACGTGAGCGTTAGTCACGATGCGCCCGTCAGCGCTGAGAATAAACCCCGAACCCGTGCCCCGCTTGACGCGCTCTTCCGGTTGCGGCAAATTGTCCCCAAAAAAACGGCGAAACAAAGGATTTTTGAAAGCTTCCGGCACTTGATTCGCTACTCTAGTTGCAGCGTCGATCCGCACTACAGCCGGACCGATTCTTTCAGCAGCTTCGGCAATAAAATTGGGATTGCTGCGATCGACCTCGCGATTTTCTGGAATTGGTGCCGGCGTATACAGCGGGACTTGCTGCCTGACTACTGGTACGATCGACCTAGTTTCCAAACCGTTTTGCCCTGCCAGATAGCGATTGCCCAACCACCCGATGCCCCCTCCAATTGACAGCAAAGTCAGGTATAGCGTCAACTGCTTAAAAGATAAACTCATCTAATAAATCTCCATAAATCTGCATCAGCCAACTTCAGCCCTTGTTGTAGACCTCGCGAACACCGATCGACCTGTAGCTGTCCGAATTGCTTCGGAGTTATTCAGTTTTGCTGCAAGGACGATCGCCAACACAGTTTCAAAGTTCAGACCAGAACCTATAGTTACAATACTAACTTGACCCTGCAGCGATGCAAAGTTTGGAACTCGCCGACAGCTTTAAAATAGTTACTGCTCCTATACTCAATGCTCCGGCATTTAGCTCCCCCCTCTCCCCCCTCAACAGTTAACTTCTACTCTAATCAAAAATTCTGCATTCCTCAAACGGAATACTTTTTTCTTAAGATAATGACTTTTCAACTAATGGCTTTTCCACGCTTATTTTCTCTAGTTTCCAGCATAATTTGCTCGATCGCCCCCGTCGCGATCGCAGCGCCCGATCCCGCTACAGCCCCTGAAAATCTTCCCACAGGTATACAGGAAGAAAAACCCGACCCCGCCCGCGATTGCCCGCCGCCGGCGATGTCCCGCTTGCGCGGCCACCTGGCCCTCCAGGGGGACACTGTAGAAAGCATCGCCCGACAGTACAACGTTAGTCCCGCCACCCTTAGAGCCATGAATCCCAGCTTGCGATCGGGTCGGGTATCTCCAGGCAGCAGAATTGTCATTCCTCCCTATGATGGCAGGCTCGTCGAGGTGCCTGCGGGTTGGAATTGGCAAAAAATGGCTCAAGAGTACAATGTGCGCGCAGATTTGTTATTTGAGGCGAATGGGTGCAGGCCGATCGGGCAAGTAGCGTTTGTGCCTTCGGTGAATTGGACTCCCCAACCTTCAGTAAATCTCGAAGATACATCGGTGCAAGGATTTCCGCTGCAGGCACCAGCCCCGGAAATTTTGCGTTTCGGCTGGCAGACGCATCCAGTTACCCGGCAGGTTTTTTTCCACAGCGGCATTGATTTTTTGGCAGCCGAAGGGACGGAGGTTGTAGCAGCAGGTGGGGGGACTGTCGCCTTTGCCGGAGTGCAAGGAGTTTACGGGAATTTAGTCGTGGTGAACCACCAAGCGGGGAAGCAAACTCGCTACGCTCATTTGAAAGATCTTGCTGTCAAAACAGGCCAAAAAGTGCGATCGGGCGAAGTTTTGGGAACTGTGGGAACGACGGGAAAACCGGATGTGCCGCAGCCGCATTTGCATTTTGAAGTTCGCTACAATACTGGTTTGGGTTGGGTTGCTGAAGATCCGAAAACTTACTTGCAAGCTAATGTTAAATAGTTGGTAATGGGTAATGGGTAATTGGTAATGGGTAATTGGTAATTGGTAATTGGTAATTGGTAATTGGGAATTGGTAATCATTCAGATAACGATCGCGAGCGGGGACGCTCGCACTGTTAACTATCAACTATTTAAACCCACTTTGCCACTACGACCCGAATGGTGCCGTCTGCTAAAATTTCTTCTGCTTCGATCGCAAATCCCTGTTCCGGTATTGTTGCCATCAAAGCGTGATAGCCATAACGCTGAGTTAGTTCGTCCAGCCATTTTTGCGAATATCTGTAAGCGCGATCGTAGGAGGAAATAATTGCTTCAAACTGCCCGTCTTTCTGCTGCTTGAAGCCGATATCGTTAAAATTAGAGATTTTGCTAATAGTAGTACAATTATAGTATATACTTCAACAAGTGACGCTAGATCCTCCAATGCCTCAGTCAATCCAACAACTCCACGCTCGAATTCAGGCTATGCCCAGCGATTGGGTAAAAGCGATCGTCCTTTCATGGCTGACTGACTCCAATATTAAATATCAACCCTCAACTGTCAACTATCAACTATCAACTATCAACTCAAAGCTCCCGAACAACTCCCGAAAAATCCCAACTTTTTCTTCAATTCAAAACTCAAAACTCAAAACTCAAAACTCCCGAACAACTCTCAACTGTTAATCAATTATCATTTTTTCCGCAGCATCAGTTTCCAAGTTATACTGCCAGTTGATATCGGGGATGCGATCGAACGCTTGGTTGAGCGAAACCTCCCACATTTTCCGCATCTGTGCTAAGTAAGGATCTCCCAAACGCAACACCAATCGATTATCGATCGTCAAACGATCGCGAGTGTACATCACCAAATTAATCGGCGGTCCTACAGAAATATTAGATTTCATAGTTGAGTCGATCGACAGCAAAGCACATTTAGCCGCCGCATCCAAAGAAGTTTCAAATGTCAAAACTCGATCTAAAATCGGCTTGCCGTACTTAGTTTCTCCGATTTGCAAAAAAGGAGTTTCCGCCGCAGCTTGAATGCAATTGCCTTGAGAGTAAATCAAAAACACTTCTGGTTCTTGCCCTTTAATTTGGCCTCCCAAAATCATGCTGCATTTACCCTCAATCCCATCTTTTTTGAGCCAAGGGCCGTCTAGTTCAGCCATATGACGGATTTTGCTGCCAATGTAGCGAGCCACATCAGACATGGCAGGTAAGGTATGCAAATTGATATCCGCCCCTACTTTCAAGTCTTTATGCAGTTCGTTAACTGCCCCTTGAGTCATTGACAAGTTCCCCGCAGTACATAGCAAATTACTCGCTCTCCGGGACAGGAAAAATCAAACAGTTTTTTGTATGTAGATATGTGGTCAACGCCTGCATTCGTGCGAGAATCCGCGGCCATTACAATGCCACTACGAGTGATGATACCAAGGCAATAAGTCATAAAGAAGGAAGAAGGAAGAAGGAAGAAGGAAGAAGGAAGAGGGAAGAAGGAAGAAGGAAGAAGGAAGAAGGAAGAGGAAGAAGGAAGAAGGAAGAAGGAACGAAGGAAG
>JAAUPF010000118.1 GCA_012034575.1 Richelia sp. CSU_2_1
TCCGGTGGAGTCCGGTATTTTGCCGGGGGATCCCTACCGATGGGTTTAAATCGGATTAGTTGGAAACTTTTTCCCGGTTCAATGGTAATGAAATCAGCTAACCCCCTACCGATGGGTTTAAATCGGATTAGTTGGAAACGATAATCGTAGTCGCCTGAGAAATAGATAAACTCAACCCTACCGATGGGTTTAATACCAAATCCGGGCTTCTGACCCCGCTATTTTCTTAGTCCGCGCAGGCGGACTTTGTTCGTATAGACGCGGTTTCAACCGCCGAGTCATAATGGGAAGAAAAAATCAGCCCGATCGCCCGTCACGCGCGCAGCTTGAAGTACAAAAAGTCAGCTTCTTCTGGTGAATGGGAATCTCAATGACAAATTCTGCACCCTGCCCCGGTGCCGAAAAACACTGCAATTTGCCGTTGTGTTTTTCGACTACAATCTGATAGCCGATCGACAATCCCAAACCCGTGCCTTTACCCACGGGCTTAGTCGTAAAAAATGGGTCAAATAATTTGTTAATTACCGCTCGATCGATTCCCTTGCCATTGTCAGCAATTTGGATTTTTACTGTCTCCGAATTCACCAAGCTAGTGACGATCGTAATTTTATTGGGTTTAGCATATATTTCTCGGGAATAGCGCTTGCTGTTATATTCTTCGAGAGCATCGATCGCATTTGCTAAAATATTCATAAATACCTGATTGAGCTGACCTGCATAGCACTCGACTTTTGGCAAGTTGCCGTATTCTTTAACAATCTCGATCTCAGGTCGATCGGACTTGGCTTTCAGCTTGTGCTGCAAAATCAGCAAGGTACTCTCAATACCTTCGTGAATATCCACTGCTTTCATCTGCGCTTCGTCAAGTCGTGAAAAGTTCCGCAAGGATACCACCAAATCGCGAATGCGATCGGCACCTACGATCATCGATTCCAAAATTTTGGGAAAATCATCTATTAAATAATCGATTTCAATCTCTTCGGCAGTTGCGGCAATCTCTGGGGCTGGATCGGGATAATTTTCGCGGTAAAGGTGGAGTAAATTCAGCAATTCTCTAGCGTATTGACTGGCGTAAGTGATGTTGCCGTAGATAAAATTAATTGGGTTGTTAATTTCGTGGGCTACTCCTGCCACTAACTGCCCCAGAGAAGAGATTTTTTCCGTTTGGATCAGTTGGGCTTGGGTTTCGTGCAAGTCGCGCATCGCCTTTTCCAACTGGGCTGCTTGCGATCGGTACTGCGTTACTGACTGCCGCATCGCTTCCAAAACTTGCACTCGATCGTGGATGTCTGTGTGAGTTCCTACCCATTCGCGAACGCTGCCGTCGCCTGCTAAAATCGGGACTGCCCGCACCCAAAAATGGCGGTAGCTACCGTCGGCGGCCCGCAAGCGGTGTTCGACTTCGTAGAGACTTTTGGTTTCTACCGCCTGCATCCAAGTTTGCAGCGTGCGATCGCGATCTTCTGGGTGCACTGCTGCGATCCAGCGATCGTGAAAATCTCCAACACTCGTGCCGGTATAAGCCATCCAATCCCTCTGGGGCTCCGTCGGGACTCCGCTAGCATCTGTAGTCCACACCATTTGGGCGGTAGCAATTGCCAGCGATCGATACCTTTCTTCACTCAAACGCAGGGCGTTTTCGGCTTGTTGGCGATCGCTGATATCGCGGGCGATCGTCGAAAAATATTCGGGTTTTTCGCCGCCGATGCTGTGAGAGACAATAACTTGGCTGACAGGAATTTCCTGCCCCGATACCGATACGAAAGTCATTTCTCCCCGCCAAACGCCTCCTGTTGCAGCCGTGGCGATCGCTGCTGCTAAAGTGTCGCGGGCTGCCGCAAATTCTGCAATTTGTCGGTGGGATATCTCTTCTTGCTCATCCAAACCGAGCATTTTTCGACCTGCTTTGTTGATGTAAACTCCGAGTCCCCGCACATCCCAAATACCTACAAAATCCGGGGTTGCTTCGAGAATTGCGGCCAAACTTCTGTTAGCCACTTCTGCTTGTTTGCGATCGGTAATATCCCGCGATATGCTCACGATGCCGCTGATATTTCCTTTGCCGTCCCGGTAAGCGCTTTTTGTCGTCAGAAAAGTCCGCAAATTTCCTTGGATCGGCAGTTCTTCTTCGAGAATTTTAGTTTTGCCTCCTGTCATAACTTCTCGGTCTGTTTCTACTATTTTGCTGGCAATTTCCGGCGGGAACAATTCGCTGTCAAGTCGCCCGATAATCTCTTCAAAAGGTTTGCCAATGATGCTAGCTGCCGCAGCATTAATTGTCGTGTAGCGGCCGTCGGTGTCTTTGACAAATAAAGCTGCTGCTACGTTGTTAACCAATGTCAGCAACAGGTTGTAATTTTTGTGCAGCGCTTGCTCTGTTGCTTTAGATTCGAGAATTTGTTTCTGCAATCGATCGTTCTCTGTTTGCAGTTGGAGAGTCCGCTTTTCAACTAAACTTTCTAATTCAGATTTAGTTTTAACCAGCGCCATTTCTGCTCGATATTTTTTCCGATCTAAGGTGCAGAGAGTTTTCGCATTTTGCCAAATTAAAACCGCAAAGATTAGGGCATTTAATACTCCAAATGCGGATATTCCTAATTCCGACCTGTAGAATTGCAGCTTCTCTCCTAACAGTATGAAGTAACCGAATGCAGGAGGCAGAATTAGTGCCGCTGGCAACAAGTTACGAGCCATGACGCCACCAGCTCGATCGCTGGCAATTACTGCCATCAATCCCTTATCTGGATTGGCAAATAAGATGCCTGCACTCAACAGCATCAATCCTGCTGCCGCGTTCGGGAGCATTCCTGTTAACGTGCCAAAATTGTCAAAAAAAGCTTGGTTGTAGGTGCGGGATAAAAATTCCGTAAATGCGATCGCAAATGCTCCGATACTTAATACCTGCACCCCGAGGTATTTGGGGCAGCGCGCTGACAGCAGCAGCATGGCAACACCCAGCAATAAAAAAGCAGCAGCAGTATTTGGGGACATCTGTCCCGCTGTTTCTACTGTCAAGTTGCTGCTGCTTGAAAACAGCCCCCGATCGCTGCCTAAAATTAAGTTAAAGCTGCGTTCAATTAGCGCTGCCGTGACGATCGCGATCGTTAAAAACAAGCTGCTATAAATTAAAATTCGATCGATTTTTTGAGTTTTAATTGTTGTTAATCCCGAGCGCCTGCGCTGTTGGAGGAATAAAGCAAATCCTCCCAAGAGCAAGCAAATTGCAGTATTGACTTTCATGCTGGGCAGTCCGGGCCAGATGCCCTGCAACAGTTGTAGGTCAAAAATCCAACCCAAGATGGCAATCGAGCCGATCGCGCTGACTGCAAGACTAGCTTTTTTAGAAAAAGATTGGAGTACAGTAATTGGCGGTGAGGGGCGCTGCACTCGCTGGGCCCTTTGCAAAGTTTCCAATTTTTTGCTCCCTTAAATTTAGGTTAATTGATTCGAGTCGATACCAGCATTTTCACCTTTTTACCTTCAATTTCCGCAACGTTTGTGATATAAAATACATAACACGGCACGATCGACCCAATAGATAATTTTAACATTTTCAGCAGCTAGTGCTGTATCAAGACTTACGTCGCAAATCCGTTCGTTCCGAAAAATTGTCCGTTGATGCCTAAGATGGCTCGCGATCGTCATGTTTCCGCTCGCAGCGCCACGGAGGAGGTTTGTACTGTCGCCAGCTTTCCGGTGTCGATCGACTCAAATTGACAGAGCTACGCTAACAATAATTAAACCTAACACGACCAACCAAACTATATTTTGTCTGCACCAATTTTTAACTAATTGCGGCCAGCCACCACTGATATATTTGACAGTCTCGGGAACTAATGGTTCGGATGAGTCGTGATAAAGCGTGCATTCTTTGGCAAACGGACGCTGCGGATAGTTGCAAGTGTCGTCTTCGTGATAAATACAGGTAGTGCACAGAAATTCTTCCGCTGGCGATCGGTACAGCGGAATGCCCGGATGACCGAAAGCTTTGAGCGGGGTTTTGCAGTGGGGACAAGCGATCGATCGAGCCTCCACAGGTTTGTGACAGCGGGGACAATCAGGCATGGAGTTTAGCCGGGGGAAGTACATCAACTTTAAGATTAGCGGGTTTTCCGAACGCCGATCGCCGGGTTAAACTCGCCACCAGGCAGCGAGATGCTTCAAAATATAGTGGTAGGGGACTTGAGTCGATCGGGTCTTTTGGGGCAAACAACAGGAAAAATTTATGGATAACAATAGCGACTTACTCAAACAACTGTTCATGCTTGGTATCGGTACCACTTCCCTGGTAGCCGAAAAATTGCAGGAAGCTAGCGATCGGTGGGTCAAAGATGGCAAAATCAATCCCGAACAAGCCAAAACCTTTGTCGATGACATGACGGAACACCTCAAATCCGAGCAAGGGAATTGGGAGACGCAGTTGCAGCGGCAACTGCGGAATATCCTCCAAGATATGGGAGTTCCCCGACAGTCAGAAATGGATGAGTTGCGCGGCAGGCTCGATCGTTTGGAACGTCAAGTGCGAGATCTGGAAAACCGTCACTGGCGCTGAGACAAAGTACATGAATTGTGGGTTGCTAATTTGTGATAAAATCGACACTCGATCGCTAACTACTCACAATTCACAACTCACAGAAGGTAACAAGGAGGGTTAATTTTGCGAGGAATTCTTATCAGCTTGGGGGTAATGCTGGTTTGCTTTGTATTTTTGGTCGTCGCTCTATTCACCGACGGTCAACAGAAAGCAATTGCCGCGGAATTAAAAAATTCTTTACCCGAGAATGCTGTGGAAATGACGGTTGCTGAAAAGATATCAACTGAAAAGATATCAACCCAAAAGATGTCAGCACCGTCTTTAAATCCAGATAACCTGCTAGTAGCTGATGCTACTTTAACACAAGTACCAGCTACGATCGCTGGCAATAACATGACTGAAAATACTGAGAAAACCGTCACCACAGATTCAGGTCTGAAATACGTAGAATTGAAAGAGGCTGATGGGGCAACTCCCAAAACCGGCCAGACGGTAGTAGTTCACTACACCGGTACTTTGGAAGACGGCACCAAGTTTGACAGTTCGCGCGATCGCAATTCTCCTTTCCAGTTCAAAATTGGTGTCGGCCAAGTAATTAAGGGTTGGGATGAAGGCGTCGGTACGATGAAGGTTGGCAGCCGCCGCAAATTAATTATTCCTCCCGAACTCGGTTATGGTGCTCGCGGTGCTGGCGGGGTAATTCCTCCCAATGCAACGCTGATTTTTGATGTGGAATTGTTGAGAATTGCTGGCTAGTAGCTAAGCGCAACTAAAAATAAAAATCTTACATCTTTCATCTTTTGAGCTCGAACGATCGCCATCTCAGATTAGTTTGCAGCCTCGGACTTTAGCCCTCACAATGGGAGGACTAAAGTCCTCACTAAAAACTCAGTCACTAAACTCAGTCACCAAGCTTAAGTTAAAAAGCTAGTTAAAAAAGAGTGGCAAGACATCTAAACTTCCGATTCCAATTCAGTCGATCGCACCGGCACTCGCAACTCTACAGCATCCAACTCAGAATTCTCCAATAACTCCGCCACTTCCCCATCAGAATTAGGCGCAACGTTCGATCGAACTTTTCCCAATTTCTCACCTAAAGTATCCCGCTGGTTGATTAAATAAATACTCACCAACGTCAGCCCCACTCCCATCGATTGCAGCGGATTTAAAACTTCGCCCAACAACAAATTGCCGAACAGCAAAGCGAAAACAGGCGTCAGAAAAGTCAGAGAACTCAAACTCGTAAGACTGCCGCTAGAAGCAAAATAAAAGAACAAACCGTAGGCGATCGCGCTGCCAAACACCGTAGAATAACCTAAGGCCAGCCAACCGGAAAAATCGATATTTACAAACTGTTCTGATTCAGTTAAAGCCGACAATCCAAACAGCGGCAAACCGCCCACAATCATGTGCCAGCCCGTCGCTACAACCGGATCGACATAGCGGCAAACCCAGCGCACCAAAACCGTACCCACAGCCATCGACAAAGCCGCCAACAGCATCAACCACTGTCCGCCCTCAAACAACTGTTCCATACCAACAGCAACCTGCGCGCTTTCAGAATGAAATAGCCCTACAATCCAGCCTTCCGGCAACCCAATTAAACTGATGCCAGCCACGCCAATAACTAATCCCAACCAGCCCCAAAAACCGATTTGTTCTTGAAACAACCACAAACACAAAATCGCCACAGCTAAAGGTTGAGAGTCGATCGTAACCGAACCCAAACCCGCGCCGGTTCTGGTCAAACCTTCTGCTAAAAAACCTTGAAACAAAGTAGCATCAACTAGCGCAAACAGCGAAATCCACAGCCAAGCTTTCCAACCCTGCGGCTGTTTTTTTCCCATCAACGCCGCCGCCAGCAATACCAAAATCCCAGCCGGCACCAAACGCACTCCCGCCACAAACAGCGGCGTCGTGTGGGGCATCACCCCTTTCATTGCTACCATTGCCGTTCCCCACAGGAAAAACGGCGCAATCAGCAACAGCGGGGCAAATGGCAGTTTAGAATCGGTAAGCTTGAGCTGCATGGCAGAAACTCCAAATATATTGATGAGAGCGACGATCGCGCGATTGATGTAGAATTGTTAAGCAATTTTTCCAATTATATATCTTTGTTGCAGTGAATTCGATCGGACTTAAGGCCCTTGTTGGCCCCGCGCGCCCGACGAATACCTGGAAATCGGTCACACTAGAAGATAAGAACAAAATTTCATAACATTGCCCGAAAATTGCCCATGATTTGGCCATTCAAGCCCCGTTATCGCAAACAAATCGCCCGCATCGAAATCACCGGTGCCATAGCCGGAGACACCCGCAAGCGAGTTCTAGAAGCCCTCAAAACCGTTGAAGAACGTAAATTTCCCGCCTTGCTGCTGCGGATAGACAGCCCCGGCGGCACAGTCGGCGATTCCCAGGAAATTTACAGCGCCCTGAAGCGCCTGCGCGAGAAAATCAAAATTGTTGCCAGTTTCGGCAATATCTCGGCTTCTGGAGGAGTTTACATCGGTATGGGAGCCGAGCATATCGTTGCCAATCCGGGTACAATTACCGGTAGCATTGGCGTGATCATCCGGGGCAACAACATAGAACGGCTGTTAGAAAAAGTAGGCGTTTCTTTTCAGGTAATTAAATCCGGCCCGTATAAAGATATTTTGGCGTTCGATCGAGAATTGACCGCACCGGAACAGCAAATCCTGCAAGATTTAATCGATACCAGCTACCAGCAATTTGTCGAAACCGTCGCCGAAGCCCGGAAACTTCCGGTGGAAAACGTGAAAAGTTTTGCCGACGGTCGGATTTTTACCGGCCAGCAAGCCTTAGAATTGGGCGTGGTCGATCGACTCGGAACCGAAGAGGACGCCCGCCGCTGGACTGCCGAACTCGCAGGCCTCGATCCGGAAAAAACCGAATGCTGCACGCTAGAAAAACCAAAACCTTTCCTAAATCGCGTCTTGGGGAGTAGTCTGGATACATCCGGGCTTTCAGCTTACAAGAATTTGCTCGAATTTGAGCTTTCGACTAGCGGTCTGCCGCTGTGGCTGTATCGCCCGTAATTAAATCAGTCAGTTGGCAATAGTAATTGGTAGTTGGTAATTGGTAATTGGTAATCGATCGGGAGTTTTGAGTTTTAAATTTTGAGTTTTGAGTATTGACAGTTCGCGCATTCACAACCGATAACTTAAAACTCCCCAACTCTCGAACAACTGCCAACCCTGAGGGCAGGCACGGGGGCGCTGCCCCTACCAACCTTCAACTGTCAACTGTCAACTGTCAACTGTCAACTATCAACTGACAAAAAATGGAGGATATTTGCGTGGAGTGGCAAGTGCGGGCAATTCGCGGGGCAACAACAGCTAGCGAGAATTCAGTAGAAGCAATTAGAGAAGCGGTGAGAGAACTTTTAGATGAATTAGAAACTAGAAATAATTTAGATCCAGAACTGATTATTAGCGCTACGTTTACTGCTACCCGCGATTTGGATGCTGTCTTTCCAGCCTCGATCGCCCGCGAACGCCCTCGCTGGTGTAACGTTCCTCTATTGGATGTCCAGCAAATGCACGTTCAAGGTTCTTTAGAACGCTGCATCCGCTTTTTAATTCATGTCAATTGGCCCGCACATACCGAAATTTATCATCCTTATTTGCGCGGAGCTCAAAATTTGCGACCTGATTGGAATTTAGCCGTTGCGGTGCTTGGGGAAAAATAAACCTCGCTCTTGCGATCGAGCGCCCGGACAACTCATCAAGGGCGATCGATCGGTTTTTATTTTAGCTTACCTTTTTAGGTAGGGATTTCCTCAGACAAACAAATACAAAAAAACCGGCTTCTAGAAGAAACCGGGTTTTTATCAATCAGCAGCTTTTTTGTGATGCAACCTAATCCCTAAAAAAATGTCATATATAAAACTCCAAAAGTCCTTTTTACCTTCCAATATTCCCAGACTTTGGGGAGAACCCTTTGCATCTAACAGCGGCTTCACAGCTTCATAAGCTGGCTTGTAATTGTACCAAGGAATTGAAGGCCACAAATGATGGATCAAGTGATAATTCTGTCCCAAAATTAAGATATTTAGAATCGGACTCGGATATACTCTGGCATTTTTCCAGCGATCGCGCTCGTGAAACGGGCGGTGCGGCAAATAATCGAAAAATAACCCCAACGCCAATCCCACCACTAAAGCAGGAGAAAACCAAAAATTCAGCACGTAACCTAAATGGTCGCATTTAATAGCGGTATAAACCACTCCAATGACAAACAAACGGCTGAAAAACCATTCCCACAGTTCGTATTTGCGCCACAGTTTGCGCTTAAAAAAGAAAATTTCGTGGTAAAAAACCTTGCAGCAATCAACCACAAAGGTCCGCCGGTAGAAACATAATGATCTGGATCGTTATCCGGGTCATTAACGTGAGCGTGATGCTGCATATGTACCCGCGTAAACACCGGGAAAGCAAAACCCAACATCAGCGCGCTGCCGTGTCCCAAAATAGCATTAACCGCGCGATCGCGGTGCGCCGCATTGTGAGACGCATCGTGAATCACTGTTCCCGCCATGTGCAAAGCCAGCACGTTAAGGGAAAAACAACACCAATCCGGCCAATCCCCGTACCAGTAACCCGCAAAGGAAATTGCGACGATCGCTAATGCACTCAAAAACAGCAGCAGTGTCGGATTCCAGTCACCCGGAGGACTGAGAAATTCTTTCGGCACTGTCAGCGGCCGCCCTGCCTCCGACATCTTTGTTAGCACTCCTTCATATTTCACTCTTGCGTAGTATAAGATACAAGCCTTCAAATAGTAAAGTTTTGTGAAAAAACTGCGTCGAACACTCATGTCTCAACGCCTATCTACGATGCAGGTCTTGCCAATCTTCGCGCTCTTGCACTAGATATGTTAAAAATGAAGTATATACTTCGATCTTTGTCAAGTCCCAACTAAATTTTATTTTTCAACATTCAACAGACAGGAATTGGGATCGAAGAAAAGCACCGATCGACCTCAAATAAACCGTACAAATAAAGAACATATCGTGCTACCAACGCAATTAAATTTTCCGATCTGCAAGCAAGATTGTTGCTAAAAAATCCGATCGCGCGCGATCGAAGAGTCGCCTACAAAAAAAGACCCAGACCGAAAAACAATTAGTTTGCACAGTCTAACGACAGGCAAACGATTGTGCAAAAATGCAATGCCAGAAAATTGTAAATTTATTTCTTACAATTCTTGGCGTGTAGCGTGAGTTTATTTATGAAGCTGCTTGAAGTTGAGCGCGATCGAACCTTAATTTCGATCGACTGTGGTGCAGACTGCAAGTTAAAGTCAGCGAGATCGCCAATGCGATCGCCGCAGTGGTAGAGTTTTCTTGTAGTATAGGCATCTCAACTGTCTTTCCAACTGCCTCCCCCGAACACTGCCGATGCAACCGCCAAAAGCCCTACGCCGGACTAAAATCGTCGCCACTATTGGCCCCGCCACTTTGGAGCCAAAAGTGTTGCGCAATCTCATCGAAGCTGGTGCGACAACTTTGCGACTCAACTTTTCCCACGGAACAGAAGAAGACCACCAACGCAGCATTCGCTCGATCCGGCAAACATCCTTTGAACTCAACCAGCCGGTCGCCATCCTCCAAGACCTTCAAGGCCCAAAAATTCGTTTGGGACGTTTTGAAACAGGTTCAATTGTTGTCAAAAACGGCGATCCTTTCATTTTGACGAGCCGTCCGGTTCCCGGTACTGAACTCATTTCTTCCGTCACCTACGAGCCTCTAGCTTCGGAAGTTCCCGAAGGAGCGATGATTCTGCTCGACGATGGCAAAGTAGAAATGCGCGTCGAAAAAATAGACCGGGCGGCGCGGGAACTTTACTGTCGCGTCGTCGTCGGCGGACCGCTTTCTAACAATAAAGGTGTGAATTTTCCGGGTGTTTACCTGTCAATTAAAGCGCTGACGGATAAAGACCGCAAAGATTTAATGTTCGGTCTCGATCAAGGTGTCGATTGGGTAGCCCTGAGTTTCGTGCGCAATCCCCAGGATATGCTCGAAATTAAAGAGTTGATAGCCAGTGCCGGCAAGCAAGTACCGGTGATTGCCAAAATCGAAAAGCACGAGGCGATCGAACAAATGGAGGCTATTCTGGCTCTGTGCAACGGTGTGATGGTCGCCCGCGGCGATTTGGGCGTGGAACTGCCGGCGGAAGACGTACCGATTTTGCAAAACGCTTGATTGCTACTGCCAACCGCATGGGAATTCCGGTAATTACCGCCACTCAAATGCTCGACAGCATGGTGAAAAATCCCCGTCCCACCCGCGCGGAAATTTCCGACGTGGCAAACGCGATTCTCGATGGTACCGATGCGGTGATGCTTTCCAATGAAACTGCTGTAGGCGACTTTCCCGTCGAAGCAGTGGCGACGATGGCGAGAATCGCAGTGCGGATCGAGAAGGAAGGTATCAAGCGCAACATCAGAAATGTGGAAGATGTCGGTCGATCGATCCCCAACGGGATCAGCCAAGCCGTCAGTCAAATTGCCGAACAGTTGAACGCGGCAGCAATTATGACGCTGACGAAAACTGGTGCTACGGCCCGAAATGTATCGAAGTTCCGACCGAAAACACCGATTTTGGCAGTTACACCTCACGTCGATGTAGCGAGGCAACTGCAACTGGTGTGGGGAGTCAAACCGCTACTGGTGTTGGATTTGCCCTCGACCGGCCAGACATTTCAGTCTGCCATAGGTGTCGCTCAGGACAAAGAATTGCTCTCAGACGGCGATTTAGTAGTGATGACGGCGGGAACTCTCCAAGGAGTCGCCGGATCGACGGATTTAATTAAGGTGGAGATGGTAACAGCAGTTTTGGGCAGGGGAACCGGTGTTGGTTTGGGCTCTGTCAGCGGCTTGGCAAGGGTGGCGCGTTCTGCTGCCGATGTGGGAGATTTTCGATCGGGAGACATTTTAGTAGTTCAAAACACTACCGCGGATTTTGTAGACATGATTCGGAAAGCGGGGGGAGTGGTGACGGAAGAGGACAGTTTGACTTCTCATGCCGCCATTATCGGTTTGCGTTTGGGCGTGCCGGTGATGGTGGGAGTGGAGAATGCCATGCGCGTGATTCGAGACGGAACTATGCTGACGCTGGATATGCAGCGCGGTTTGGTTTATTCCGGTTCCAGAAGTGGCCCGAATGACGCAGAATTGGCAGTTTAACTAGCTTTGAACTCAGGCAATGTTACGCTTTGACGGCGCTGTAGGGTGCGTTAGCGTCCAGGTTAGTAAGAAAAATTCAGGCTCGATCGACTGACGCACCCCACTAACCACAACCAACAGTTAACGATACTTGTTTTTTTGTTCTATTATGCTACAATTCAAAGTTGTGCCGATGTAGCTCAGTGGTAGAGCACTCGATTCGTAATCGAGCGGTCGTGAGTTCAAATCTCATCATCGGCTTTCTTCAACACACTACCTGTAACCCTTTGATGGCTTGTCTTTCGTGTTTCGCTGGCGCTCGAACGGGTTGATATCTCTTGTTTCCAGCTCTTAGCCTTGAGGTTTTGTCTATGATTTGTCTATGATTTTGCTTCCTACCTGAGGGTTTTGTCTATGGTTTGTCTATGATCCGTTATTTTTTACTTCGAGCGTATTCGTGAAAAAGCCGGAGCGAGTTGAAGCAATCGGAATGATAATGGGACTGTGCTTGTTGGTCTATAATTTAGCGCAAAGGAAATTGAGACAACAATTATCAGCTACCAACTATCGAGTGAAAAATCAGGTAAAAAAATTGACCGATAAGCCGACAATGCGCTGGATATTCCAGATGTTTCAATCAGTACATTTAGTGACGATAAATGGATCGAAGCAGGTCAGTAATTTAACCTGCTTAGCGTCAAGATATCTTGCAGCATTTAGGAGAGTATTGCTGTCAATAATATTTAATATTTCCAAGTGGATAAAGATCGATCGCGAGGTGTAGATATTTGTGAATAATTTTCATTAATTAGTCAAGACAATTTGCTCTTGGCATAATTTGTCTTGCTTCAAAATATGTTCGATCGCGATAAAAAAGCAATGCGAACATATTAGAAAAGTAAATTATTTCAACTTACTTGGTTTAGATGAATTTGACAAACTTCTGTAACGCTAAAATCGCATAAGTTCAGCCAAAAAGCATTGGGCTTCCAAGTTTTCACAACTGATAAAAGATTTCGATCGAATATCTGCGGAATGTGGGGTGAAGATAAATGACGCCACAAAATATCAACAAAGCAAGCGAATATAACGACTGATAATAACTGTATCGGTCGCTTATTTATGTTAATTAAGTCGGCAGATATTAGATTTCTGGTACTTGTAAATCCCTCCTGTTTCCGGCGTAGTGCTTGTAAATAACCTCAGGACTGTTCCCAACCCATTTAGCTACATCCTTAGCATCAATACCTTTCTCAAGGCAAAGCGTAATAAAAGTATGGCGGGTTTGATAGGGAACTCGATACTCAATCCCCAAACCTTGCAATACCTTTTTCCAAACGCGACTCCTAAAATTGCCTTGAATGATAAAACCTCCTTCAGGGGCGGGAAACACCAAGTCATCAGGATTTACTTTATTTGGTTTGGCACGAATAAGTATCTCCCTCAGTTGACCGTTAATCTTAAATCTCCGAAACGCCTGAGTTTTCAAACCTTTCTTTCTGGCAATACCCCGTCCTGACTGTACCGCAGCCTCTTGAAAAAGAATGACAGAACTTTCAAAGTTGACGTGCTTCCAGCGCAAACCTATCGCCTCACTAGGACGGCAACCCGTGTAAAAAAGGAACTGAACGTAGGCAGTATAATTACTGTGCTTACTACCCTTTGAAGTGCAGTTGTGGCAGAACTTATCAGTCCGAAAAGCCTCAATAATTCTGTCACGTTCTTCTGCCGTAAAAGGATTGATATCGGTATCTTCAGCATCAGTCTTTTCTGCCTGAGGCAGCTTAATTTCAGACGCCATAGAGGCAAAAGGATTTGCATCAATCAACTTGCTTTTGACCGCCCAATTGCAGCAAGCACAAAGCTGAGTAATAAATCGCTTTGCCGAATCAGCAGTCAAGTTTGTAACAGCCCAGTCGCGAACAGCTACAGCATCCGATTCACTGTAAGCAGGAAGTTTGTTAAGGTGGTTTCTGGTTGCCTGCAACTGGTTTGCCAAATAAGACGGACTGACAGAAGCTTTCTTAAAATCGATATATTTGTCCCAAACTTGCAGCAGGTTGAGTGACTTGCGTTTTAGCGGCTCTGCAACCTTCTCTACAACTTTTAGGTTTCTTTCGGGTCTGTACTTTTCTAAGCTTGTCGGGTCAAAAATGCCGCTAGCAATATCAAGGTTGATTTGCTGTGCCCTAAGTTCTGCGATCGCACGATTGGTTGGAGTATCGGGCAACCCCATAGTTAAGTATTTGTTTTTGCCTCCGTAGAGTTCGCGGGGGAGATGCAGTCGCAGTCGCCCTTGGATGTTTTCGACACTTGCGCAACCCTTAGAAGCCTTGCCAGACAAAGTATCAGAAGACATAAACACCTCAACAAAATACCCTTTGACTTTAACAGGCTGTCTATGGTTTGTCTATGGCTCAGGCAAACACAGCAAACAGTAAGTAGTTTTGGGGTTATTAATTAATATCGATCGCACCCAAAGTTTAGCTCGCCAGCAAGGTTTTGACATCACTGTTAGCGGCTGGCAGTATGGCTAATTGAGAAAGGTGCAAGATCTCAGCTTAAATTGACTTTAGCTATGAGGCAGGGTTTAAACCCCTTCCGAACTGAGGGTTTTACCTTAAATTGACATCACTCCCGGCTTGCTTCTTTCTCGCTCAAGGTAAAACTGTAATTCCACCGCGACAGACTATCTCGCCCGGATTCAAAGTTAATTCTGCGATATCGACTTCCGGGCCGAAATCAATTTTAAAATCATTGAAATTGCTCGCATTTAATAATTCTCGATCGAACTCAACTTCCGGCGATTCAAACATCAATTCGCGACCGCTAGCCAATAGCAAACCAGTCCGCAAAACTAAAGGAATTTGCGCGCCACCCGCACCAACAATCGCGGCAGAAAGCATTAGCAAGCCCGCATCAATTGTTATCTGCGAATTTGCCAATTTTAGCGTTTTTTCCCCGCAGTCGATCGGCAGCATCGGCAGCAAGAATTCGCTCAAAGCATCAGCCAGCAAAGGCGCTTTCAGCGACTCATTTAAATCGGCTTGACTGAGGCGCAAAACGCCCGTAACGGGTATCGGTTCCAGCAGCCGGAGGGGTTGACCTTTGATAGCTTGACCGAGGTTAACGCGAATTTTTGCCCCGCACAGAGCAACTTCTGTCAGGTGCAATCCTCTGTATACAGCACCGCTAGCAGCAACAGTTACTTGAGGTATTTTACCGCCAAACAACTGTCGATCGCTCCCTTCGATTTTCACTTTTAAATCATCAACTCGCTCGACTTGCGATCGCAGCCACAACCCCACCGCCGGAGACAATACCGTACTCGCGATCCGACTGCCCCGATTTGAGGCTTCCTCACCGCTGAAACCGACAGATTCGCCATCGAATTCCGAAAAGTTGCGATCGACTTCCATAATTAATTAAAAAACATCAGAAAAAACATCAGCTTGAATATTAAAGCACAGAAATCTCGATCGAGCAGTTCCAAGTATTGTCTGGTGCGTCGCTATTGGCTGGCGGGAAATTATATCAAATCCGATTGCATCGTCCTGTATTCATCTCTCTCTTCTCTCTCTCTGCGTCACGCCAGTTGCTACAACGGAGGGAACCTCACGCCAGTTGCTACAACGGAGGGAACCTCCGCAACGCACTGGCTCCGCAACGCACTGGCTTCTCTGCGCCCTCTGCGGTTAAAACATTCCGATACAACCGGAAACGATATTACCGCAAATGTTACCAGCGGCGCACCCTACTTTTTGGGGCGATGCGCTGTATTTAGCTATCTCACCTGTTTTTGATAAATATTATACACTAATCTCGTCTATTCTGAGGGTGACTAAATTAGATTTTAGTAGTACGATATAAAAATTGTGGAAATAATGCGCGAATTGTCCGCATCCACCAAATAATTTCGATCCGAAGGTTACGTGAAATTCGATCGCTCTTAGCACAAATTTACTTATGCTGGAACAAACAAAAGCTCAATATTCTGTAGCCTGGATCGGCAAAATAGCAGAAATCCCCAAAGCCTCTTGGGATGCCTTGGCAATGCCGCTAAAAACTCCTTTTCTCGAATGGGAATGGCTCAACAATCTCGAAGCTTCCGGGAGTGCTACGGGTAAAACAGGTTGGCTGCCTCATCACTTAACTGTATGGCGGGACAAACAGTTAATTGCCGCCGCTGCGTTGTACGTGAAAAGTCACAGTTACGGTGAATTTGTGTTCGACAATCAATGGGCGGATTTAGCCGAACGTTTGGGAGTTCGATACTATCCCAAATTGATGGGAATGACGCCGTTTACTCCTGCTGAAGGCTATCGGTTTTTGATAGCCCAAGGGGAAGATGAAGACGAATTAACGGGAATTATGGTCAGCGCGATCGACCATTTTTGCGATCGGCACAACATCTCCGGCTGCAATTTCTTGTACGTCGATCCTGAATGGAAACCGATTATAGAAAAACACGGTTTTAGCGCTTGGTTGCACCACAGCTATATTTGGCAAAATCAAGGTTATCAAAATTTTGACAGCTATTTGGGCGGATTTAATGCCAACCAGCGCCGCAATATCAAGCGGGAACGCAAAGCTGTGGAAAAAGCAGGATTGTTGGTAAAAACCCTGGCGGGCGAGGAAATTCCTCAAGCTTTGTTCGGAAAAATGTACGGTTTTTACGAGAATACCTGCGATAAATTCGGTTGGTGGGGCAGCAAGTATTTAACCAAGCGATTTTTTGAACAATTGCATCACAATTACCGCGATCGCGTATTATTTGTAGCAGCTTACGACAAAGAAGATGACAGGCAGCCTGTCGGAATGTCATTTTGTTTGTATAAGGGCGATCGACTTTACGGTAGGTATTGGGGAAGCTGTCAAGAAATCGATTGCTTGCACTTCGATGCTTGCTATTATACGCCGATCGAATGGGCGATCGATCGAGGCATCCAAAGCTTCGATCCTGGTGCCGGTGGCAGGCACAAAAAAAGGCGCGGCTTTCCAGCTACGCCCAATTACAGCGTGCATCGATTTTACAACAACCGGCTGGCGCAAATTTTCACATCTTACATCGGTCAAATCAACGACAGAGAACAACAAGAAATCGATTTTGTCAACCAAAATTTGCCTTTCTCTCAAGATAGTTCCGCATCAGAGGACTAGAGCGTGTTTTCCAATTAATACTTGAAATTTAGTTCCCCCTAAATCCCCCTTAAAAAGGGGGACTTGCCGAAAGTTTAGATCCCATAAATCCCCCTTAAAAAAGGGGGGAATTGCCGAAAATTTAGATCCCCCTAAATCCCCCTTAAAAAGGGGGACTTGAAGACTCTTGCTCCCCCCTTTTGTAGGGGCAATCCCCCCGTGGTTGCCCCGGCTGGGGGGATCTAGACTTTGAAAACACGCTCTAGGCAGCGATCGCTTGCAAGACGATTTTGCCTCGAGTAATTCCCTGCTGGCTCAGTTCTTGAGCTTGACGGGCTTCTACAAGTGGAAACACTTTTTGCACGTCGATTTTTACCTGTCCGGCATCGATCGAGCCGGCAATTTCAGTCAGTAAAGACGATCTCGGCTGTACCACCATCATCGCTCCTTTTAAGCCGCGTGCTGCTGCTATTTCTCGATCGGGTGGAGTCGCTGTAGAAACTAGAATTCCGCCAGATTTCAGGACATTCCACGATCGCACCTGAGTGTCTCCTCCCACAGTATCTAGCACCATATCTAGCTCGCGGGCGACTTGCTCAAACGGTGTTGTTTTGTAGTCGATCGCTCGATCGGCTCCTAAACCGCGAACGTATTCCACATTCTGAGCCGATGCTGTAGCTATCACTTGCAATCGGCGCATTTTACCAAACTGTACAGCAAAACTGCCCACGCCTCCTGCTGCCCCGTGGATCAGAACGGACTGTCCGGCTTGAAGTTGACCAACTTCAAATAAGGCTTGCCATGCGGTCATTGCAACGATCGGGGCTGCCGCAGCCTGAACGTGATTTAGGGTTTTGGGTTTGGGAGCGATCGCATCTGCTTGCGCGATCGCATATTCAGCATAACCACCTGTCATTGAGCCGGATACACCGTAAACTTCCTGTCCGACTTGCAAGCCAACGACACCCGTTCCAAGTTCGGCAACTACACCAGAAATATCCCCACCAACAATCAGCGGTAATGGATCGTGGCGGAAGTCTTTCAGCCAGCCTTCTCGCATTTTCCAATCTAAAGGATTCACCCCTGCTGCATAGACTTGCACCAAAACTTCTCCGGCTTGTGGAACAGGGCGGGGCGCGTCTTCACAGACAAGCATTTCCGGTCCACCATAGGCATGGATGCGAACAGCTTTCATGTGGTTCATACCAATTCCTCGTTTTTGCTGAGTGTTAATTACCGTGCAATGCTTGCCGAAACAGATTTTCCATTTCTTGTACTGAGGAAACCTGACGGGGATTTGTCAGACAACAAGGATCGTTGAGCGCATTTGCTGCCATGTGGGGAATTGCAGACTCTTCAACGCCTAATTCAGCTAGAGTGGAGGGAATATTTAATTCCTGATTCAGCGCGCGAATTTTTGTCAGCACATAATCTACGGCTTGCTCTGCCGAAAGATTCCGATCCTTGGCTCCCATTGCATTGGCAATATCGATAAAGCGATCGGGCACTGCTTTGGCATTGTAAGCTTCAACATAAGGCATCAACACGGCATTGATTGCACCATGCGCTAGGTTGTGATACACTCCACCGACTTGATGGGACATCGCGTGAACGTAACCGAGACTGGCATTGTTGAACGCCATTCCTGCTAGGAATTCAGCATAGGTTAAGTCCGATCGCGCCTGTTCGTTTTTGCCATCTTTGTAAGCCGTTGGCAGGGATTTTACCACCAGTTGCATCGCGTGGAGCGCACCGGGATTGGTAAGCGGAGTCGCAGCAGTAGAAACATAGGCTTCGATCGCGTGACTGAGCGCATCCATGCCTGTTGCAGCAGTTAATCCAGGTGGCATCCCTACCATCAGTTCCGGATCGTCCACCGAAACGCTGGGAGTGCAACGCCAATCGACGACGGGAAATTTAGATTGTTGTTCTTCATCGGTAATGATGGCAAAGCGGGTCATTTCGCTGCCCGTTCCCGATGTTGTGTTGACGGCAAACATCGGTAGCATTTTTGTTTTCATCCGGTTCACTCCGGCATAGTCTCGAATTGAGCCGCCGTTATTGGCTACGATGCCGATGCCTTTGGCGCAGTCGTGCGGCGAACCACCGCCAAAGGAAATGATGAAATCGCAGTCTTCTGCTTTGAGCATTTGGGCACCTGCTTGAACTTCAGCAACGGTGGGATTGGGAGTGACGCGATCGTACACTGCATATTCAATACTGAGTTTAGTCAGCATATCCATCAGAACTTTGGTGGCTCTAACTTTGCGGTGCAAGACTTCATCGGTCACAATCAATGCTTTGCCGTAGCCTTCTGCCACCATTTCATCGCCGGCACTTTTGAGCGCACCGGCTCCTGTAATGCTCATGGGTGGCATGAAAAAGTATTCGGCCATAATTCACCTCTTCTTAAGTTTGAGATATTGGATGCTAAACAGTTTTTTGAAGGGTTCGATCGGCAATAGTGAGAAAATTCGTAGGTTGGGTTGTAGCTTGCTTCCGCGTAGCGGTACGAAAGTGAAACGCAGGTCGAGGCTAGAAACCGGGTTTCTTCGTGGATCTTTTATGAAGCCAAGATTTTCTAAGAAACCCGGTTTCTTTGCGTAAGTTCTAAACCAGTTAGATCGAGTTTTACCGGCACGCGAAGGAAGTGTGATGAATGCCGTCTAATCGCACATACACGGCTTTGGTTTCGGTGTAGGCTTCAAAAGCTTCTTTGCCGCGATTGCGTCCCCAGCCGGATTGTTTGTAGCCACCGAAAGGCATGGCAGCATCAAACACGTTGTAGCAGTTGATGAATACAGTTCCCGATCGAATCGCTTTGGCGACTTTGTGAGCATTGCTTAAATCCGTCGTCCAAATCCCAGCACCCAAGCCGTATTCCGTATCGTTTGCCTTGCGCACTAAATCGTTCAAATCGGTAAAGCGTTCGATCGAAAGTACGGGTCCAAAGATTTCTTCGCGTACCATCTTCATATTGCGATTCGCATTCACAAAGACGGTGGGTTCCACAAAGAAGCCTTTATCGCCAACTTTACGCCCTCCTGCGGTGAGTTCAGCTCCTTCCTCCAGACCCGATCGAATGTAACCCAGAACTGTGTTTTCCTGATTCTGCGATACGAGCGGCCCCATTTGGGTGTTGGGATCTTGACCGGAACCGAGGCGGATGGTTTTGGCATAGTCACTGATGCCTGCAACAACGCGATCGTAAATCTTTTCCTGCACGTACAACCGCGATCCGGCACAGCAGCATTGACCGTGATTGAAGAATATGCCTTCGGCCGCACCGGGAATCGCCACGTCTAGATCCGCATCGTCCATGATGATGTCTGGGGACTTGCCGCCCAACTCCAGCGTTACTTTTTTCAAGTTACTATCGGCAACAGCTTTGAGAATGCCGCGCCCGGTGCGAGTAGAACCTGTGAAGCCAATTTTATCGACATCAGGATGGCTTGAAAGCCGCGCCCCAGCATCCGCACCAAAGCCTGGAACAATGTTGATGACTCCGGGCGGAATACCAGCTTCTAAAGCGAGTTCGCCAAAGCGGAGAATCGATAGGGGGGTAACTTCCGAGGGTTTCAGGACAACGGTGTTGCCGGCAGCGAGACAAGCTGCCATTTGCCATCCGGCGGCGATTAACAGGGGATAGTTCCAGGGCGTAATTAATCCGACAACGCCCACGGGTTCGCGCAGGGTGTAAGCGTGAAACTCGGCACCGGGAACTGCAATGTCGGAGACTGGTACAACGTCCCCGGTTAGTACCCGAATTTGAGCTGCCATGTAGTGAAATAAGTCGGCAGTGAGGGGAATATCGGCAACTTTGGCGACGCTGACGGGTTTGCCATTATCCAGGCTTTCGAGCCATGCGAGTTCGTCGGCGTTTTCCAGAATTAGATCGCCCAATCGATGCAGGATGCGCTGCCGTTCCGAGGGGGTCATGCGCGACCAAGGACTTTGCTCGAGGGCTTTACGAGCCGCCGTGACAGCTCGATCGATGTCTTCAACTCCTCCTAGAGCGATATCTGCTAATTTGTTTTCTGTAGCGGGATCGATCGTTTCAAAGGTTTTCCCGGATGCGGCATTCACCCATTCTCCATCAATCAGGAGTTTTTTGGAGGTGCTCAAAAAGCGAGCGGCGGCACCATATTCTGTTTTGGGCAGTAATGTGCTGGTCATAATTGTCTCCTTGTGTTTTGAATGACTTGAGTGAGGGCGATCGAGATCCCCCCCAGCCCCCCTTAAAAAGGGGGGAGTAAGAGCCTCAAAGTTTCTCTAAAAATGGGGGG
>JAAUPF010000353.1 GCA_012034575.1 Richelia sp. CSU_2_1
TCGGTTCCGGTATTGGAGATGGTGTTGGTTCCGGTATTGGAGATGGTGTTGGTTCCGGTATTGGAGATGGCGCAGAAGTCTCGATCGTAATATTGCCCTGAGCGTAAATACTGGGCGGCACTGGCACTGATAACTGCGGCGAAATTGTCTCGGAACCTGATGTAATAGCTCCCGCCGTCCCATTCGTTGTCGCATCGCCGATAATAAAAGGTGTAGTCGTGCTCCCGGCGTGACGGATCGCGATCGCACCTCCATTGCTGCCATTAGCGCTAGAAATGCTCGCATTTAGACCGCTACTATCTGTAAAAGTGCCACTGACTGTGAGAAAATTGCCAGCAGTGATGTTAATATTGCCGCCAGCAGACTGGAGATTGCCTGTAACGGCGATGTTGCTAGCAGCTTGGAGAGTAATACTACCACCAGAAGTCGCGATCGCATCCAGCCCAATGTCGCCTCCCGACTGCAAAATCACAGGCCCGCCCGCTGTCGAAATCGCTCCCACCCCAATGCTGTTGCCCGAAGCAGCACCCGTCGAAGCAAAAAATGTCTCCCCTGCTGTTAGATTCGGTGGCACATTCGCAGGATTCGCCAGAGTCGAAACGCCCGATCGCAGAATCAAAGCTGGACTACCCGAAAGCACCGCTGCATCAGGATCGGTGGCATCCGATAAAGTAGTATCTGGCCCCGTGATGCTAATATCTCCCGCCGCGATCGCGCCTTTTGCTTCTACCTTAAGTGAGGTTCCAGTATAATCCCCAAAGCTCACATCTCCATTGGAACTAATAATCGGGTCGTACAAACTCACAAATCTGCCATCCCTGCCAGCTAATGTGAGAATACTTAGATTACCACCTGCAGTGAAGTGAGCATCGCCCGAAACATTGCCATTGCTTAATAATGTAATATTCCCTGCGGATTGGAATGCAGGGTTAGGGTAATTTAGCGCCAAAATATCAATATTTCGATCGCCTTGTACAGTCAGATTGCCACCCGCGATCGCCCTGAAAGGATAACTTCCATCCCGCACCCGCACCGTATCTGCTGCCAACAGAGACAAATTGCCCCCAGTAAGTAGCTGACTTTCTACCAATGTGAGATTGCGTGCTGCCGAAAGTATAGCATTTTGACTATTAACAGTAGAATTAGCAATTGCCACATCCCCATTTTCCACCCTCAAACCCGCCGTCAAAACCACTTCTCCTGCACCATTAACCGAGATACCAGTAGCATGACTTCCACCTGCACCCCCAAGCAATTGTGGAAGAGACAAAGGCAGAGATAATTGCTCATTCTGTGCCAATAATCCCGCGTCACCAACGCCGATTTCTAAACTCAATAAATGCCCTGCTTGGCTAAGGCGAACTGCATTTTTACCGGGGACAGCAGCGACAATAATATTACCTTGAGGAGCATTCAGAGAACCCGTGCTGACGACAGTCCCGCCAATTAAAGTTATATTTTGTCCAGGCAAAACTGCTAAATTACCTGAATTAATAATACTTCCTGGTTGGCTGAGATTAAATGAAAAAATACTCGGAGTTCCGAACAGCATACTATAATCATTCGCGCCTGTGGCATGAAACCAACCGGAATCAAAACCGATATTAGTAGCAGTGGTAGCAGTAAAAGCAGCAGGGAGATTCAAGCTAGCGTTAGGGCCAAAAATAATCCCAGAAGGATTTATTAAAAACAGGTTAGAATTGCCACCTGTCACTTGAATTAAACCGTTAATCAGAGAAGGATTGCCACCTACTACCCGCCCTAGAATGTTGCGGATAGCGGGATTAGAGACGAAATTAGCAATTTGCCCTTCGCTGAGTCCAAACTGTTGAAAACTGTGGAAAAGATTAGTTCCATCTCTAGAAGTTTGGCCGCCTGTGATATTGATGCGGTTGCCATCGGGTGCGACAGTAGTTTCAGTGCGATCGGGTGCAGGAATAATAGGTTGTGCTTGTATCGCCACTGCACTCACAACAGTTGTTACGATCGCTAGCATTGCTGAACCCTGTATCGACAATAAGGCTAGTTTCATTCGCTTTTAGTGGCAGAGCACGTATAGCAGTTGACCCTTCGACTACCCTCAGGGCAGGCAGTTGACCCTTCGACTACCCTCAGGGCAGGCAGTTGACTGTTACATAGTACCCGAATCAAACCGTTTATGAAGCAAGGGTTCAGGGATCTATTCATGAGGTTATTTATGTCCGCGCGGGAGGTTCATCGGTTGCTATATCTGGCAATTATAATTTTAACAGTGGACAATTGACAATTGACAGTGGACAATGAACAGCAGAAATCCAGATCGTATTTTCGCTGTTAACTATCCACAGTCAATTGTTAACTATTAACTATTAACTGTCAACTGTTTAAATCCCATCCTAAAAATTCACTGTCAACTGTCAACTGTTAACTATATGACAAGATTCATCAGAATTGCTAAAACCTTGCTAATTACCTACTACGCTTATATGCTCGAATACCGAGCAGAATTATTTTTGTGGGCGCTGTCGGGAGCTTTGCCGTTTATCTTGATGGGTGTGTGGATGCAGGCGGCCGAAACCGGAGAATTTGGGCTAAAGTCGATCGACTTTGCCCGGTATTTTTTAGCAGCTTTCATTGTCAGACAAACTAACGTAGTTTGGGTGATTTGGGAATTTGAGAAAGAAGTAGTGCAAGGTAGATTATCTCCTAAATTATTGCAGCCGATCGACCCCGTATGGCATCATTTTGCATCTCACGTTTCCGAAAGGTTTGCACGGCTGCCATTTGTATTGGGATTAGTGCTGCTGTTTTTTGCACTTTACCCGGAGTCTTTTTGGCTGCCGAGTTTGGGTAATTTTTTGCTATTTGTGTTGGTAATAATATTTGCTTTTTGCCTGAGATTTCTGATACAATATACTTTTGCACTGTTTGCTTTTTGGCTGGAGAGGGCAAGTGCGATCGAACAATTTTGGTTTTTAATTTACCTATTTTTATCGGGAATCATCGCGCCGCTGGAAGTATTCCCAGCATCGGTGCGCGAAGTAATTTTGTGGACGCCATTTCCATATTTGATTCATTTTCCAGCTTCAATTTTAATCGGACTTCCCGTAGATTTAGGGCGCGGTTTGTTGGTAATGTTTGGTTGGGGCGCGGTGTTTTTTGTGTGGAATCGGTGGCTGTGGCGTCAGGGTTTGAAACAATATTCGGGCATGGGAGCTTAAATAGTCGATCGCGCAGTGTTGTTAAAGTTTCCCTTTTTTAATATCGGCTGGAACCGATTTTATTGCGCTGCATCGGTGTCAACAACCAGGTTAAACCGACAGGCAGGGGTTGAAACCCCCGCCTCACCCGCCTCAAAGCAGAAGTCCTCTCAAAGAGGACTAATACCAAATCCGGGTTTCCCATCCCCGTTATAATTGGTATGGTGCGTCGCTATGAGATCTGCCAATAGCAACGAGAGTTGTTCGTAGCGACGCACCCTACATTTACTACATTTACGAGATTATAAAA
>JAAUPF010000119.1 GCA_012034575.1 Richelia sp. CSU_2_1
GAGTTGGAGCTTGGAGTCGGAGTTTGGAGTTGGAGTTGGGAGTTGGAGTTGGAGTCTGGAGTCGGAGTCGGAGTCGGAGTTGGTGGGGGTGTTGGTACTGTCAGTTCAGGTGTAGGAGTAGGCGGTGGCGGAGTTGGAGGCGTCGGTGGAGGCGTTGGCGTCGGTGGAGTTGGAGGTGTCGGCGTGGGAGGTAGCGGTTGCGGCGGAGGCGGTGGAGGCGAGACAGCAAAACTACTGAAAATTTCCGTACTGCTGAAATTTCCCAATGTTTGGATGACGCCAATACCGGGAGTAGTTCCTGTTTCCGTCGCAAAGAAGTCCAAAATCTCCACATCTTGAACATTAATTATGCCGTCTTGGTTCAAGTCAATTACTAAACTCGTACCATCTCGTCCCAAACCCGTACTTCCAGCAGCAAGATTGAGTGACAGCGTGACTCCCGGAAGACTTAAGGAATTTGTGCCGCCAATATCTGAAATTACGCTACCTTGAGCCGTCGTACCATCCAACTGATAAAAATCATTGCCCGCTTCTCCAAACAAGAAGTCAGCACCGCCACCACCGACAAGCGTATTATTGCCATCATCCCCAAACAGAAAATCGTTACCTAACCCCCCATTTAAAGAATCATCGCCAGCATCCCCGCCCATAAAATCATTGCCCGCCCCCCCATTCAAGATGTCCTTGCCATCATCGCCAAATAGGAAATCTTCGCCATCCAATCCCGACAGAAAGTCATCGCCAGCCAAACCGCTGAGGAAATTAGAGCTAGTATTTCCTGTCAGAGAATCGTTGCCGCTGCCGCCGAAAATATCTTCAATACTTATGAAAGTGTCCGTTCCTTCTGCCGTTGCTGTTCCAGTTGTTAAATTAGCGATGACCGGGCTAGTTGCAACCCTGTAAGAAACTAGGTCAAAACCCTCTCCACCATCAAGCGTATTATTCCCAGCTTCCCCGTATAAGAAATCGTTGCCCAACCCGCCGCCGAGGAAGTCATTACCATCACCGCCGAAGAGAAAATCACCGCCATCCAATCCCGACAGAGAATCGTTTCCAGCCAAACCAATTATGTAATTAGTGCTAGTATTTCCTGTCAGAGAATCATCCCTACTGCTGCCTTGAATGTCTTCAATACTGAAGAGAGTGTCGGTGCCTTCTCCGGTGGCAATTCCTGTTACGAGATTTACCAGCACCGGAGTTGTTGCTTCCGCGTAGGAAACTATATCGAAACCCTCTCCACCGTCGATTGAATCGCTGCCGGCATTTCCAACTAGAAAATCGCTGCCGAAACCTCCTTTGAGAGTGTCATCGCCGTTATTGCCCAAGACAAAATCGCTGCCATCTCCTCCAGAAATAGAATCATCGGCATCGAAACCCGTGATGAAATCAATACCATCTCCACCATCGAGGCAGTCTTTGCCAAAACCGCCATATATGTCATCGTTTCCCAACCCGCCTAGAAGGGTTGCAGATTTGTTGGCACCACCGATAGTTTCATTGCTGATGAGAGTATCATCCCCCGCATCGCCCTGCACGAGGTCATTACCGCCAATGCTGCTAAGAAAATCATTGCCTTCGCCGCCGCTAAGAGTCGAATTTCCGAGTGCGTCAAGCAATGTATCATCACCAAGCCCGCCATCGATCGAATTATTGCCTTCATCGCCGAACAGAAAGTCTCTACCTGCTAGTCCGACGAGGGAGTCGTTTCCTGCGGCTCCGAATATCGTGTCATTGTTCGCAGTTCCTGTTAGTAAAGTGTCATTGTCATTGGGTGCAAAAATAAATGCCATGATTGAATTCCCCGATGTGATATTTTGGGTTTCGTATTTTTTGCTAGGGCGTGTTTTCAAACTGCTCCATCAGATCTCGCTCCTGAAAATCTCGCTGTCAACTGTCAACTGTCAACTGTCAACTGTTTGAGAGATCGCACCTTCAATCTCGTGCACAGACATAATTAAATAAACTCTTACCTAAGTCAATTCATAAAGTTCATAACTTAAAGTCATAAAAGTCATATTTGTGAAAATATATTGCGATCGCTAGACAACTTAGCAATATTCAGCTAAATCCTATATAACAGTAATTACACCACAGCCCCATGAAAATCAGTTCGTAGTAGCGCTGTCTTCGCCGCTGTGTTTGTAGTTGCGCTTCAGCGCCGCAAGGTTAGTAGTAGCGCTGTCTTCGCCGGCCCCAATATCGTAACTATCAAAATCGAAATTAGGAGCAAAAAAATGGTCAGCTTAAGTACAATTAGCTTAAAGCCTGAAATTATGACACCAGACGAAGCCAGCAAATTTTTAGATAATTTGGTATTCCAACAAACAACTGAACACCTAAGTCGATTAGAGCAGTCAATAATTCGAGGTGTTTTACAGTCTTGGACGTACAAAGAAATTCAAGCAAACGATCCGATCGCCCGCGGGTACTGCGTGGGCTACCTAGGCCGCTATGTCGGCTACAATTTGTGGAAAAAACTCACAAAGATACTGAAGAAAGCAGAAATTATCGGACAAGACGAAAGAGTAGTTGCAGCAAATCTTTGGGACTGTATCATGAGAGCTTTACAACAAGGTATGCAACCGCCTAAATCAACAGACCCGATGTTGGGCAAACTGATGCGGATGCGTTATCGAATCACCGAACATTTGGTGAGTACCGATTACAGCGATACCTATCTTGCTGAAGATGAAAACTTGCCCGATCGCCCTTTCTGCGTCGTCAAACGTTTGAAAAGCCAGTCGGACAAAACTAGCCAAATGTACGATCGAGAATCGCGGGTATTGTATCGCTTGGGCAAGCACGATCGAATACCGGAATTGTTAGCTCGCTTTGAAGAAAATGGCTACTTTTATTTAGTCTATGAATTCGCCGAAGGGGAACCCATCGCTCAAGAATTAATTGAAGGTAAGCCTTGGGAAGAAAAGCGAGTCATTGCTTTATTGCAGGACATCTTAGAAATTCTGGTTTTCGTTCACAAACAAGATATCATTCACCGAGATGTTCACCCTCAAAACTTAATCGAACGCAAGTCCGATCGCAAAATTGTGTTAATTGATTTTGGAGCTGTTAAAGAGATTAACAGTTCGCAAAACAGCGGTCAAACAAAATCGCACGGTGGCACTCAGCAAGAGTATATTCCCCCCGAACAAGCAATCGGTTCCCCTCGGCCGTGCAGCGACATTTATGCTATCGGTATCATCGGCATTCAAGCATTAACGGGGATGCGTCCGAGACAACTGAGAGTCGATAGTAAAGGCAATCTCATATGGCGCGATCGAGCAAAAGTTTGCTCGCAATTAGCTGATATTTTAGACAAGATGGTGCTTTACGCTTTCGGCGATCGATATCCTTCAGCAGTGGAGGCTTTGGAAGCAATTAGTCAGTTAACAGGTGACAGTTGACAGTTGACAGTTGACAGTTGACAGTTGACAGTTATTCTCCTCCCTTCTTCCCTCTTACTTCTTTCTTCTTGCTTCTTGCTTCATTTGATAGTCGATCGCGTGTTCGACGTAGATACTTGTAGGGATGAAGCATTCGGGCGACAATCTGCGACAATAAATTTCAAGACTATATCCGAATGCTTCACCCCGCCCCCGTGCACCAATTATATCTACTTGTGACAGCAGTTCGATCGATCGCATAAAAGCGATATTACAAGCCTTCCCGATCGCAATACTGAATTATTAAAACTTAATTGAAAACATTCTCAAACTGCGGTAAAATCTATTTTAAATCTCCCAGCCAGTTAAGTAATAACCAAAATTTATGTGTCTCAATCCGGGTGATATTCTGCACGATCGCTACCAAATTATCGATGAATTGGGTCGCGGAGGATTTGCTACGACATATAGGGCTAGAGATTTAGACATACCGGAGGAACTCATTTGCGTTGTTAAAGAAATTCAGCCGCCATGTTCCAACGATCCGTCGGTTTTACAAAGAGCACGAGAGCGATTTGACAATGAAGTTCGAGCTCTACTTCGTTTAGGCGAATACGATCGCATTCCCAGATTATTAGCTTCTTTTCAAGAACGTACTTGCTCTCAAGGAGGCGAGAATTTTTACTTAATTTTAGAATACATAGAAGGCAATCCGCTCAACCAAGAAATAACTCAAAATACTCGATGGGTTCAACAACAAGTAATTGAATTTTTGCAAGATATCTTGCCAGTTATCGAATTCGTTAACCAAAACAATGTCATCCACCGCGATATCAAACCTTCTAATCTAATTCGGCGTTCATCTGACAACAGAATTGTTCTCATCGACTTTGGGGCTGTTAAAGAAATCAGTACCTTAGACAATCCTGAGTTGGAAAGAACTAGAACGGTAAATATTGGCACCTGTGGATATATGGCTCCCGAACAATTTTACGGCTGTCCGAGAGGTTGTAGTGATATTTACTCGATCGGCATCATTTGCATTCAAGCACTGACTGGATTGTCTCCTAGAGAATTCTTACCATATATTCTCAACAATACCTGGCGATCGATTCCCGATCGACCGATCGTGCTTAGCAATCGTTTGACCGCTATTTTAAACAGAATGGTGTGTTATGACCCGGATAGACGCTACGAAAATGTTGCTGAGATTTTACGCGACATAGATTATGTGCCGCCGGAAGATTGGTTGTTGAAGTTGTTTAAACTGTTATTTAAATCAAATTTTCGCTGGCTGCTGTTGGGAACTATAGGAATTCTTACCGGATGTACGATCGCCATTTTTGGTCACAAAATTCTCACTCCCAAAACTTGCTCTTTGGTACAGGGAGATAGTTTGAGCTGCGGCGAAGAAGCTCTGTTAAAATACTCGACTCCTCGCTTGAAACAAAGAGGAGTTGACGAATTTGCTAAATCTAATTATCGCGAAGCATTTAATTTTTTTAAAAGATCTTGGAATCAAGAATTACGCAAAGATCCCGAAACTTTAATTTATATGAACAATGCCTTATTAAAGGCTAAAAAAATTGAATATTATACGATCGCAATTGCCATTCCCGTTAAGAAAAACGCAGAAGAGCAATTCGATATCAATTTGGCAAAAGAAATTTTGCGGGGAGTGGCGCAAGCACAAACAGAATTTAATTTAAAGTTACTCAATTCCGAACTCGATTCCAATCTTGCAGGTTTAGATATTCAAAAAGAACAAACCATAAAAGGCAAAGGTTTGCAAGTCATCATTGCTGACGATGCTAATGTCAAAGAAGAATCGATCGCCCGTGCCAATTCACTAATCAAAATTCCGAATATTTTGGGTGTTATCGGTCACTATACTAACAAAATAACAACTTCGACAGTCGATATTTACAACCAAAATAATTTGGTCTTAATTTCATCTGGGAGTACAACAGAAGAAATCACAGAAAATCCCCGCAAATTTTTCTTTAGGACTGTTCCCAGCACTAAAGTTAGTGTTGAAGTATTCGTGAAGTATCTGATAGAACAGCAAAGTCAAACGAAAATAGCTGGTTTCTACAATCCTGCCAGCGAATCCACTTCTTCTTTTTGGGAAGAATTTCAAAGGCAATTTAAAGAACGGCGTGGAAGTGTGGCAAATATTAGCGAATTCGATCTTGCAAAAAATAATTTTGACGTGAAAAAAGCCATAGAAGAAGTTGGAGAAAATCGGAAAACAACGATCGTTTTAAATCCGAGTCATGACGGGAAATCTCTGGAAAATGCGATCGCACTCTTCAAAGCCAATCTCGATCGCAATTGGGTAGTGGGAACCGGGGGAATGTACGGTCCAAAAACTTTGGAAGCTGCCTCTGAACTACCATCTTTCAAGAAATTTGCTGTGGCAACTTCTTGGCATCCTTTAAACTCTCCTAACTCAAAATTTCCGGCGGATACTCGCAAGCTTTGGGTAGGAAATGTCAGTCACCGCACGGCTTTAACTTACGATGCAGCTAAAACATTGATTCAAGCGATAGAAATGCAGCCGCAACCTACCCGCGAAGGAATGCAAAAAACTATTGCTAATCTCAATTTTAGCGCCAGCGGAGCAACTGGAACGATTCAATTTGAACCAACGGGCGATCGGAAAAACTTTCAACCTAAATTAGTGCATATTGTCAAGTGTGCTAATCAGCAGTTTGGCGTGACATTTGTGCCGATCGAATTTCCCACTGCCACCGCCGCCGGTTTAAAATGCAAATAATCTGAAATCTTGCAGGATTTTCAATAACCTGTAGGGGCGGGTTCACCAACCATCAACGACTCAAACCAACCATCTCAAAAACCCGCCCTAAACCCAGCGACAAGCTACCTTAACAACCATTAACATCACCAAATATTGTAGGATTTGGAATTACTTTAACATCTTGCGTGCAGCCTTAACAAAGGATTTGTTCGTGAGGTGGGGGCGGGTTTATCTAACCTGTTTGCTGCGTTTAAAGCTATTGGTGAACCAGCCCCTACAGGATTGACGCACCTTATCGCAATTATCAATTGCCGATTAAACTGTCTAATTCCTGCTGCATTTTAGTCGTAACCAAATCGAAACAAGCATCAACATAATCTCGATCGGCCGCCGCTGCATTTCCATACTTTTTAAATACAATAGGTTCGCACACGCGAGTCTTAATTTGCACGGGTAAAGGCAAGTTTGGCAAAGGCCCGATACCCAATCCCCAAGGCAATCCCAAATACACCGGAAATACCACCGGATCGATGCCAAACAACCAAGGCATTCCCCATTCATGCAATTGTTTTAGTTGCTCGTAAACATCCGCCAAAACTATCAGAGTATCGTGAGCACCGTGGGAAACAATCGGCACAATTGGCACCTCTTCCCGCAGTGCTAATTTGATAAATCCTTTGCGCCCTGCAAAATAGATTTTATCGCGCAAATAATGGGGGCGAAACACATCTTGCGCGCCGCCCGGATAGACTAAAACAGTAGCATTTTTCCGCAAAGCCGCGATCGCCATTTTCGGACTTGCTTTGAGAGCACCGCACTGCACCGCCATGCTAGCAACCTCTGGCGAAACCTGCCAAACCGTCGGGTGCATCAATCCGTAAGCCAATCTTTCCGTACCGTACCTGTGGAACCATTCGTATAGGAACATAAACATATCTGGAGTGGCAAGTCCGCCGTTGTGAGAACCGACAACGAGCATTTTTCCGCTTTTAGGAAGGTGATGCCAGCCGTCACTTTGTACGCGAAAATAATAGCGGTACAGCAACTCCCACAGCGGCAGCAAAAGTTTGATAAATTCGGGATTGCGATCGTCTAAGGATAAGCCGTCAAAGCGAGAGGTTTTGCTGTTATTTCTGGGGCTGGATGCGGAATGTTTCATTGATTGATGTTTGGGTGCGATCGGTCGTAAAAAGGTATTTTTCGTATTGCAAATTTTGATAAATTGGCATACACTTATTTTCATAATGGGAATCTGTGCGTGAATATATAGATGTCACTATTCCCATTATTAAATATACAATTTCATAGTAAAACAAAACTGGGAAGCAAGTCAATACAAGATTATCCAAAATTTAACACAACAATTTTTTCTGGCAATTGTTCCGGTTTGTAGTGGGGCTTAAGTGTCGAAAAGTTCAAGCATTAATCTCGGATTTAGAGATCGTAGTTTTGGTAAATGGATTTGAGCTCTTGTTGGAAGCGAGATCGCACGTTTTCCGGCGATACGATAACGCAATCTTTGCCGTACCGAAAGACTTCTCGAATCAGCCAGAAGGGATTAGAGACGCGCCGCACGACTTGACGGACATCTCCGATGACTTCATTGCTGATATCTCTGGCCCTCGCTTCGTAGGCCGCCACCATCCCGCGATGATAGTGTAAGTACACTTTTAAATAATCTAAGCCTTGCTGCCGCCACTGTCCGTGTGTTGGTACGATCGACTGAATGCGATCGAACCGCAGGCAGCGATTGTGGATGAGTTCTGGATAACCGGGATTTTTGATGTCATCAGTCTCTTCGCACCAAATTTCCAGGTAAAAGCGCTTTTCTTCAAAGGAAATCTCGGCATAGCGGGCTGTATAAGCTAAATCCTCTCCTTGAGGATTGCGGTACAGGACAAGAAAAGGCTGCTGCTTGTCGATCTGCGCTTCGACTTGAGTTCGCCATGCCAAGCTAGGCTGCTCGATCAGTTGCGAAAGCGATTGGCTCATCGGCGACGCGAGTTCTCCTTGGTCTAACAGCATACTTAAAAGGGTTTGAGCCTGTCCGACTTGACCTGAATCTGTGAGAATTTTAGTTGCTTGCAGCAGTGCTTCCACCTGAGTCGGTGTCAGGGTAAAGAGTTTGCGGACTTCCGGTGTTTGTTGGGCGATCGCAACCAACAACCCAGATATGCTGGGGGATTTGCCCCACAAGATGCCGAGGCGAAGGGCGATCGCCTCTAGCTGTTCCTTGGTTCCAGAGGGAATTGACAGTGTAATTGTCTCTTTTTTGCGAGGCATCAATAAATTTGTAATTACAAGCTTGACAAATTGGATTTCAGATGTAACAATAATTTTATTGTAATTACACAACCAGGAATAACGCATATTTCTGCGCAAACTTTAGATCCAATAAAAAAGCAAGCCAGATATAAAGCCAGCTCGCCCGCATTTATAAATTACTTAATTCCTAGAATAGAGCACGGCAGGTCTGGTTTTGACGTTCTCACCGCACTTTTAGGGCAGTGATTCTAAAAATTGCTTTTTAGGTTTTCTCTTTCACCGACAAGCCTTAAAATCAACTATCCATTGCTGGCAATGCTTAAACCAATTAACCGTTCAATAGAACAAATCAACGAGTCTAACGCGAGCTAACCCCAGAGGGCTGTATCTCCAGAGACGTAACTAGGATACTAAGCCTAGCGTTATCGTGCGCCCCACGATACGTTTACTCTCCTTGAATATTTGGTTTTCTGGTGGATGGTACTTTGTTGATTTCCCTAGCTTTGATTAGACTCGTTTTCGCCACCGAGTTGTCTTTATTGTTTTCCGACCTGTCGTGTTTCACTCTGCCTGAGTCGTCCTGTATCGGCGGATATTCTACCTGAGACAATTCAATTATATCAAAAAGCCGTCTTGGAAAGATGGGGCTTTAACCCTCCGCTACGCTGCATCCAGCTTTTTGGTAAACCCACGCAAATACAACCATGACAGAAAATCTTCCCGATCGAATGCTGCGGCTGATGTCTGACGGGCATTGGCATAGTGCCAATGAGTTAATCGTGAGTATTAGCCATCGGTTTTCAGCAACTATGTATGTTTTGCGCCAGCAAGGCTATCAATTTGAGAAACGTCGCTGCGGAAAACAGCATGAATACCGACTGTTGTCAAAGGTCAATAATCGGATGTAATTGAGATTTTGCAGCACGGATTTGAGGGTTATTTGTGGGGTGGGGGCGGGTTTACTAACCTGTTTGCAAGCTTTAAGGTTGTTTGTGAACCCGCCCCTACAGCTTCTTGAAAAAGGTGCAAGATCTCAGGTGTAACTAACAACTTGCAGCATTCTCAATAAACCTTGCAAGAAACCGGGTTTTTGACGAAAAATGTTCGCTTTGATGCAGAGTCATTGCCAAAAACCCGGTTTCTACCACAGGTGCAAGATGTCAGATAAGTGAAAAAGGATTGCTATGTCGAAATTCCACTAGAGATTTAAAGAGCGAGATGAACAATCAACATGAATTAAACTCATCGAGTTTGCCGGAGTATTTTGTCCTCCTGAAACCGATTTACTCCTGTCCCGCATCAGAAACTCCCAAAGGTGTGAAATTGCCAGAAGGTTGGCGGCTTTCCTGGCATCAAGCAGAAACAGTGAAAGCCATTCGCCATCCCGATATTGATGTGGTATTTAATCAGGCGATGACGGGGGACGGGAAGAGTTTAGGGGCTTATTTGGAACCCTTGCAAAACGATCTGCTGGCGATCGGGCTGTATCCTACTAACGAATTAGCAAGAGATCAGGAAAATCAGATTCGCGGATATTTGGAAAAGTTTCAGATCCAGATTGAACCTCGCATCAATCGATTGAGTAGCGAAGAGTTAGAAATTTATGCTGAAGGGGAGAAGTTAAGAAAGGCAGCGGCGTTGGAAAGTCGGGCGGGAAATTCAGAGATTTTGCTGTCGAATCCAGATATTTTGCACTATTTACATCGAGGCGCGTATCTGACTGCTGAAGATAGTCCCGATAAGCTTTGGGGCAGAATCGATAAGGATTTCGATTTCTCAATTATTGATGAATTTCATGTCTTGCAAGTGCCTCAAAAAGTTGGTATTATCAATACGATGCTGTTGGTTAAAAATACTAACCGATCGAAAAAATACCTGTTTCTTTCAGCCACGCCTAACCTAGAGTTTATCGAGCGCTTGAAATTCGCAGGTTTTCGCTGCCACCAAATCGATCCAATTAAGGAAAATAAGTATCGATTTCCCGATACGCCCCAGGAGTGCCAGCAGTTAGAAGCGGAAGGATGGCGGCAGGTTTCGCGAGAGATCCAACTTCAATTTATTTCTTTAGAATCTACTTCCAAAGCTTCGGAAGTTTGGTTGCAGGAAAATTATCAGTTAATTTTGGCGCAGTTTCGAGAATTTCCAGGGAGTAAAGGTGCGATTATTTTAAATTCGATCGCATCGGTGAAGCGGTTAACTCCTTTTTTTCGAGAATTGTTGCAACCAGAGGGATTGATTGTTGGAGAAAATACGGGATTGTCGGGGAGGGAAGAAAAAGGTCGATCGCTCGATGCCGATTTAGTTTTGGGAACCAGTACGATCGATGTTGGGGTGGATTTTAAGATTAATTTTCTCTTCTTTGAGTCGGCAGATGCCGGGAATTTTATTCAGCGTTTGGGAAGATTGGGACGGCATGATGGTTATCAGCGCGATCGCAAAAAGGTGCCGTTTAGTCAGTTCAAAGCTTACGCATTAGTTCCGCAATTTTTGGTGGGCAAACTCTTTTTAGAAACCGATGCACCGCTGAAATCTGGAGCAATTTACGATCGCCCATTTTTTCACCAACAAATTCAGGAAAATTACCGCAAAATCAATAATTTTGAAGGCTATTACCATCGTTGGGGTGCGGTGCAGTCGATGCGACTTTGCCGGCAGTTAGGACATAAGACGATTCAGCAACAGTATGAGGGCAGTCAGAAGGCTTTTCAAACAGCTTGCGAACAGGTATTTGATACGAATTTGAAACAGGTATTTGGGCGCAGTAAGGCATGGGAACGAGAATGGCAGCAGCTTTCGGGGGGGAATCAAGGAAACCCAATTTTGGAAGATGCGACGAGTTTTCGGGGTTCGAGTCCGCTGCAATGCGGGATTTACGATTTGACGGAATCTAATGAGGCGGACAGGTTTAAAACTTACGATTTACCGGGAATTCTCAGTAATTTGGAAATCGAACCGATCGCGGAAAAAGCATTTTTGCAACTGCGTCAAGACACGGCAACTCGGTGCAATATGGCGATTCCCAAGGGAAGATTTAATTACTGTTTGGGGTTTATGAAATTGCTGAGTTACCGAGAGGAAAGGCTGAATTGGAAGTTTACTTATCCGGAGGATTTGAAGCCGATTGCCGATGCGTGGAAAGTGCAGGTTTTGGCGGGAATACAGGTGTGGCAACCGGAGAATTATTGGATTGCGGAGATTAACAAGCGATTGAAGAAACAGGCGATCGTTACGTATATATTACCGCGTCCGACGATCGAGGTGCGGCGGCGATTGCAATTACCTATGCACTTCCAGATTTACCCCATTAGCGATCGAACCAGCATTCACGATACCACAGCACCCTATTCGATCGCGATCGGGCAATCGGCACTATTAATTGATACCCTGGCACACTGGCTGAAGAGTAAAGGAGATGAGATATGGATTTGTTAGCGAGTTTACCCCTGATAGGGATTCTAAGAAACTTTCTTAGAGAGGAGGAAAAGCGAAAGCCATTGGAATCGCAGGCGCGGTTTTCAATCCCTCTTAGGGGTTTGAATACTTCATAAAAAGTATTTGCTTTCCTACCTCTTTGGCAGATTATAGATCGACATGACAGGAATGACAAGGACTTTATGTAAATCTTCTATAATCTTCTATAATTAGAAAGACGGAAGATTTCTCCGCTACTCGAAAAGCGGAGCGAGTGGAAACACAGGCGCGCAGTCCTCGCCCTTCATCATTGAACGGTTGTTTGGTCTAAGTCTTGAACCTACTCTAAGTAGCTTAAGGTTACTAACGGAGAAGTCTTCCGTCAATTTTTATTAACTCGATCGGGTTCTCTAGGCGCAAAATTATCGCTGAAGATCCTGTAGGGTTTTTATGTCCAAAAATTCACGGAAGGAGCTTTCTTTATGCTCGATAGAGACTATCTCAGAACACTCTCGATCGACCAGCTATTTGCTTTAGTTGAAAATTTGGCAGTTCGATTATCCCGTCATGAAAGTCGTATTACTCAACTGGAGGAATCATCGGATGAAATGAAAGAGTATAAAACCTCTCTCGACTGTTTGATTGCAGATTACCGATATCAAACCGATCGGAATCAAGACTTAGAAGCAAAACTATCCTTCTATTATCCAGAGGAAAGAGATTAATTAATCTCGCTTTCAACTCAGGCAGTCATTATCGGGTAGTCGGCATTTTTAAGATCGTAAAAATGCTGCCTACCAACTCAAACAATCGCATTCTTTCAACTCATATCTAAAAAGATTCACTATGCTCCAAATTTCTCCAACAATAACGGAACTACAGGAAATTGCTTTGCAGCTTCCCGATCGAATTCCTTACCTCAAAATGCTAGTTCTTTTTGGTTCGCGCGCGAGAGGCGACACTCACGCCAAAAGTGATTGGGATTTTGCCGCACTTTGCGATGAGGAACTTAGGGAAAAATCTTGCAAAAATCGAGGATTTGCTTGGTTTGAAATTCCAGTAATTTTGGGGAAAGCTTTTAGTCTGAATATCGACGAGATTGATGTTGTGGAGTTGCATCGCTGTTCGCAACCGATCGCTCATTTTATTGCTCGCGATGGCATCCTGCTTTATGAAAAAGAGCCTGGTGAGTTCGAGAAGTTTAAAGAAACTTATCTTCTCAGTGACGCAGAATTGAAAGAATTAGAACGTCAACTTTTCCAGAATATTCAGGATTTTTTGAAAGAATGGGGGTTAGTATGAGCATTGAAAAATCTGTCGTTTTAAAGCGGCTCCAATTTATTGCAAATAATCTTAAGGAGTTGAGACGCTTTGAATCGATGAGCCTGGAAAACTATTTAGAGAGCTTTGACCAAAAGCTTATCTCCGAACGGATTATGGAGTTAATCGCTCAAGCAGCCGCAGATATTAACGAGCATATTCTGACTCGCGATTTCAATGTTGTCATAGATAGCAATCGAGAATCGTTTGTTCAAGCCGGACAACATGGAATCATCACGACGGATGTTGCAGATGAACTATCAAAATCAGCGGGATTGCGTAATATTCTAGCTCACCGATATCTAGAAATAAATTATCCCAGTTTATTTAATTCCGTTCAGATTGCTTTAAGATATTATCCTCTGTACATCCAGCAGATTGCGGAATACCTTGCCCGAAACATCTAAAAAACTTTTTTTTGCAAAGTACAAAATTTGAAAATTATGGCTAATGTCACCCCTGAAGATTACAAAAATTTACTAATCGAAGTGAAGCAGAAAATTCGTTCTGCTCAGTATGAGGCACTTAAAGCAGTAAATAAGCAACTGATTTCGCTGTATTGGGATATTGGCAAAACAATTGTCACTCGCCAAGAGGGTGCGAGTTGGGGAAAATCTGTAGTCGAACAACTGGCAAAAGACTTACAAGCTGAGTTTCCAGGTATTAGCGGATTTTCGGCTCGTAATATTTGGAGAATGCGAGATTTCTACCTCACTTATCAGGCAAATGAAAAACTGACACCATTGGTGGCAGAAATTGGTTGGACTCACAATATTGTCATTTTAGAGAAGTGTAAAGATGACTTAGAACGCGAGTTTTATATTCGGATGACTCGTAAGTTTGGCTGGACGAAAAATGTCTTAATTCACCAAATTGAAAACCAAACCTATGAGAAAACACTGCTGAATCAAACTAACTTCGATCGCGCGGTATCTGAAGAAGATCGCGATCGAGCAAAACTCGCAGTGAAAGATGACTACCTGTTTGATTTTTTGGAATTGGGAGACGAATATAGCGAACGCCATCTTGAACAAGAAATTTTAGCCAAAGTCAAGCCTTTTCTCAAAGAAATGGGAGGAATGTTTGCATTTATTGACAGTCAGTATCGCTTGGAAATTAGCGATCGAGAATATTTTATTGACTTGATGATGTATCACCGTCAACTCAGGTGTTTAGTGGCAATTGAATTAAAAATAGGTGAGTTTCTGCCGGAATATGTAGGGAAAATGCAGTTTTATCTGGCAGTTTTGGACAGTACGGCAAAGTTACCGGATGAAAATCCAGCGATCGGCATCATTCTTTGCAAATCAAAAGATAAAACGATTGTTGAATATGCGTTGAAGGAGTCGAATAAGCCGATCGGAGTTGCAACCTATCAAATGGTTTCTAGCGTTCCCCAAGAACTCAAAGATCGACTTCCCGCACCCGAACAAGTTGCCAAATTGTTAGAAGGAATTGAGTAAATTAGGAAGGATAAATCATGACTAAAAATCCTAAAGAGTTTGAGGAAAGTTCGGAGTTTGACAACTCTGAAGATGACGATAGCTGGTTGCAAGAAGACTCAGAGTCTGACTTTGAAACCAGTGACAGAACGATCGAACCAAAACAAGAGTTTCTGACGTTAAAGTTACTTCGGCAAGCAATTAAAGCACAAAATCCAGACGATCGCGTTATGGCTGATTTTGCCGAATACGTCTTACCCAATTTATTAAAAATTGCCATTGGTGTAACGGCCAAAGGAGGAAAGTTTTTTGACAAACTCGATCGCGAAAAAGGTCGAGAAAATGTCCGCCGGGATAATGCCACCGATCAATCTCTCAATACTCACCTTCTTAACGGATTGTTTCCCGCAAATTTAATCGAACAGCGGCTGGAAAAACTCAATACGACAGTATTGCGGGTAGTAAAAGAACGCGAACGGAGATTAGTCATTGCGGGTTTCATTCTCCACGATTTTGAAAAGTTTCCCGATGCACCAGAAAATTGTCGCAAACTTTCTCTCGAACAACACCGTCAAATTATTGATGAAAAAGTTCGGCAGCTTGGTTTAGATTTATTCATCGATTCAGAAAATCCAGCAACATATCAAAACTGCATCGATGATTTACTTTGCATCGCTTATAACGCACAACGGCGGTGGGATACTAACTGGAATTTTTCGGAATATGGCTTAAATCCGACTTTGCGCGATCGAACTTTACGCTGTCTTGCCGATTTAACCTGTTTGGCAGATTCCCTCGCTTCTATTATCAAACATCCCCAAGATGCAGAAAATAACCGATTAACTGGACTGATTCACAATCTCAGTGACGGACAACTTAAGTTTACCTATCATGCAATTGCTGAAAATCGCGGAGTTTTAACTAATGTCGTCAATAACGCGCTGATGGATGCACATACAGCCCTGAATTCTGAGGAAACAACCTATTACGAACCGCTGCTGTATTTACCGACAGGTGTAATTTATCTCGCGCATCGAAATGCACCGCAAATTGCCACAGCAGAACTTCCCAATTTAGTTGTTGCTAATATCAAGAAGCTATGCGGACAGCAACTCATTCAGCGACAAACAGGTTTTGGACGAGATGGCAAAGGAATGAAATATGCTGAGTATTACGAGCAATTTTTTAACGATGTGGAATTGATGCGAGTGGCACTCAAAGCTACTTTGCGGATTCTCACGGATGGGAAGAAATCTGTTGCTAAAAGTCGCAGCGATAACTTAATTGCCTTTCAACGCAAAGGAGTTTTATCCGCAGATTATAATTTTGAATTCGCTGACGATATTCGGATCGATCGCATTGCTGAATTTGGCGATGTTGTCAGCCGCAAAATTTGGGGAGAGAAAGTCAACAAGCTGGAAACTTTAATTAAAGAAGCGAAGAAAAAGAAGGAAAAATTACCCGAACTTCCCCATGTAGATATTGTTGAGGAAGTCGCGAAACATTGGAATTTGACAGAATATCTGCCGCAAATTCGAGAAATTCAGCGAATTAACGAAAGGCTGAAAGAACTTAAACTCAAGGGAAATACCGGAGGTGTTCCCTACGAATGGTATTACTTGGGTGCCAAGTATTTAGCACATCATCCGGGGATTGAAGATGTGATAGAAACTTGCGAAGCTGTTATCGATCGCATTAACCAAATAATTACTCCAATTCTCGATCGATATCAGCTATCTGATGGCTGGGATGACTTGCGATTGTGGGTGCAGCGAGTCGTGATGTTGCCCGCACATCAACCAGAACAAACTTGCGATTCAACCGTCTTTTTCGATGAATTAGAACGCTATCAACTGGCTAAAAAATCGGGACGGGGACGGCAACTAATTTGCTCGATTTCTCACTCGGCTTATACGGTGACTGAACAAATGGAATCTGCCGTTTTGTTTACACCTCAAGTGTATACAAATAAGCAAATGCTGAATGGTTCTAATGCCAAACGCAATATTTCCAGTATTGCGGGAGTCGAGATGATGTTGCGACAAATTTTGATGAATCAAACTCAAGCAGTTGGCAAGCGATTTGAAGATGGCAAATATCGCTATCTCTACTTTTATCCTACTTATTACTTCACCCCGGAAACTAATAAGTTTTTACAGCAAGCTTACACCAACATCGCGCAAACTCGATTTACAACCAGCATTCGCAATCATTTTATTGATGATGAAATGCAAGCACACTTCGAGCGCGATCGATATCAAAATGTAGATGCGTTTTTGATCGATGAAGACTTACAAACTCGGAAAGCTTTACCCGAAACCGATCCAAACTATCAAAAAGATCGAACTTTTAAACTTTCCTATCCCGACGATCGACCCCTAACATTCTACTTTATGGCACTCCCTCCCGGACGCGATCCAACGGATACGGAATCTTGGGTAATGCCAGCCTGGTTAGCCTTTGCTTTCCCGATGATTCTAGATGTCAAAACAGTCGTTTCTGAGTCACCGATTCCCCCATTTAACGATGGTGCTGAATTTGAAGAAAGCGTCTTTCTCGATAGTGCACCCCAAGCATTTCGAGTGCTGACAAAAGGCGATCGCTTCCGACTCGATTACATCTTGGATGGGTGGGAAGAAGGCGATCGCGCGTACCCTGCACCTCTCAATGTTTTAACTGCTGCCTATGCAATTCACCTCGATGTTAATGCCAAACAAAGTAAAGGAAAATACGATGCTAATTGGGGAAAACTTGCCGAAATGGCGAAAGATTTGGAAACAAGTCCTTTATACGTTTTCAAATTCCTCAACGAGTGGGTGCGACGGCAGGTAGCTGAGACGGCACGAATTGAAAAAATTCGACTGTACGCTCATCAATTTTACCCTTGCTTCGACCCTTATGTGAAGTACGAACAGGAGACTCTAATTGTGGGAGAGAAATCACCATTGAACCATCCAAAAATGCTGACCGAACTTTATCGCAAATTCTATCGCGCCAACAAGCGATATAATCCCAAATCTAATGCGATATTAAAGCCGATCGATATTGCTTCAACAACCATTCTCAAAGCCGAATCGAGTGTCTTTAAAGGCGAGACTTTAGTGGCAGCAGTTGCAGCAGAAGTTTTCAAATTGATGGATCGCGTGCATTCTTCAACGGCAGAAGGACGGTGGATTCTCCGCAATCGAGAAGAGGAACGCCAATTAGTTTTAGAGTTTGCCAGTTACTTTGTTGAGGAGGTATTTGAGAAGTCATTTGCGGGCGATCGCGCTCGTTTAGCTGGCCGCCAAATTAACTTAATTCGCGATACCTGCGAGTTTCTTTACCGCCTGGAAGACGATCGAGAAAATCGCGATCGACCCGAAAAATCTGCTGATGAATTATCAGAAGATGTCGAACCTTAAATCTTGGACTTCTTGTGAATCTTGCGTCTAGTTTGCTTGAATGTGCGGGATTTTCTACCTGTACCGCAACACCTAACATTTTACTGTGGAGACAACACTATGACTTTCTTAAAAACAGTTAATTCCAAGTCTTTTCTCGAAAAGATTCCCTACAAACCAATGGGAAGATACGCTCATTTTCTCACCGTGCGCGTCACAGAATCTTATCCTTTATTTCAAACTGATGGAGAGCTGAATAAAGCGCGAGTGCGGGCGGGAATTCAAGACGAAAAACCTATCAGTCGCTTGACAATGTTTAAGCGCAAACAATCTACTCCAGAGCGTTTGGTAGGTCGCGAACTGCTGCGCAATTACGGCATCATGACCGAGGAAGAGTGCGAATATAATGTCAAATTTGCCATGAACAATCCTGATTGTATCATCTACGGATTTGCGATCGGCGAGTCTGGCTCGGAGAAATCAAAAGTAGTGGTTGATACGGCATTTTCTATCACTGCATTCGATGAATCTCACGAAAGTTTTACCCTCAATGCTCCCTATGAAAACGGGACAATGGCATCTAAAGGTGAAGCAGGTTCTAAACCGGGAGAAATCACCAGCCGGATCAACCAGCAAGACCACATTAAACCACAGGTTTTCTTTCCCAGTATTGTCACCTTAAAAGACCCTACAGAGGCTGGTTTCTTGTACGTCTTTAATAACATTCTCAGGACGCGACACTACGGCGCTCAAACAACTCGCACGGGACGAGTCAGAAATGAGTTAATCGGTGTGGTTTTTGCTGATGGTGAAATTACCAGCAACCTGCGTTGGACTCAAGCAATTTACGATCGATTGCAAGCTGAAAATAAACTGAATTCTCGCGATCCGTTAAATGAAGATGATGTGAAAGCAGCAGCTACCAGTGCAATTCAAATGTTAATGAGTGAGGAGTTTATCGTGCATACTGATTTTATTGGTTCTCAGTTTGCGCCTTTATTAGATGAGGTAAAAACTCTGACGGGCAGTGAGGAAGGAATTAAGCAGCTTTTGCAACAAGCTGATGCCGAAGCGAAAGCTTATGCCCAGAAGCATATCAAGTCTAAGAAACCAGTAGACGATAAATCGGAAGCGAAGAAATCAGAGAAGGCGGGTAAATCGTAATGGTCAAAATTTACCGCTGTCAAATCGAGTTGCACGATAGCCTTTATTTTGCAACTCGCGAGATAGGAAGACTTTACGAAACTGAGCCGGTAATTCACAATTACGCGCTTTGTTACGCCCTCGGTTTGGTGGATAGCGAAACCTATTCTACCACTGTTTCTGAAGCAGATTCCTATCGCTATTTCTGTCCCGAACAAGTTCCTAAATACGAGCCGCATTTAACGGCTCTCAACCAACAAGGAATTTACGTTACTCCGGGGCGATCGATCTCCCATACATCCACTCTAAATACCTGGAAATATGCCAACAATAACTATCACGCTGAGATGGAAAAAACTCAGAAAAATATTCCCAGTTATGGCAGAGCTAAAGAAGTTGCCCCGGAAAGTAAATTCGAGTTTTTTATCATTTTAGAAAACTCTCTGAAACTGCCTAAATGGATTCGTTTGGGTAAGTGGATGAGCAAGGCGGCAGTGGAAATTATGGAAGAGAAAGAAGTCAGTCGATCGAACTCTGAAACTGACTTCATCTTTCCCTATTTGCTCAATCCTTTGGATGTGATGTTTTCCCATCAAGTGTTCAGCTACGATGTGGTGAATATGCCTCCGGTTAGCTTGATTCAAAATGTCAGAATGCGAGGGCATTATTACCAGTTTGAAAAACTCAAAATTCCGGGTTGTATGGCATATCGCTTTCGCGCTAATTAATGCGAGGCAGAGCCTCTAGAAATGCGTTCCCAGGTAGAACCTGGGAACGAGCAAAAACAAGCAAAAATAAGCAAAATAGCAATCATCGTAGTTCCTGTAGGGGCGGGTTCACCAACCATCTATGACTCATATCAACCATCTCAAAAACCCGCCCCCACCCAACGAACAAAACCAAATAACCAAATATGCCGCACAGTCTAGTCCTCAACATCCTCCCCCTCGCGCAAATTCCCCCCGGATACCTCACAGGAAGACACCTGCACGCCCTCTTCCTCACCCTAGTAAGTTCCGTTGACAAACAACTCGGAGATTACCTCCACGATGCCGCAGCCGATAAAGCTTTCACCCTCAGTCCTTTGCAAACTAAAAAATGCCCGTTCAAAAAACACCATTCCCTGCAATGGGAACATACAGAACCAATTCCTCAATATACCCCCTGTTGGTGGCGGATTACTCTGCTTGATGACTCTTTATTTGGCAAGTTAACTAATCTTTGGTTGAATCTCAATCCCTCAAAACCTTGGCATTTGGGACCGACGGATTTGTCGATCGCAAATATTCTCGGAACTCCTCAACCGGAACAACCTTGGGCTAATGCTTGTACTTACTCTCAATTGTTCGATCGAGCCTCTGAAACTAATCGCTTAATTGCCTTCAGTTTTGCGACTCCGACTACTTTTCGACAGGGGAAGTTTGATTCGGTGATTCCGACTAGAGATTGCGTTTTTTAACAGTCTTCTCAGTCGCTGGAATAAGTACAGCGGTATTGAGTTTTCCGATCTGTCTTTGGATGCACTTTTTTCGAGTTTTGTCAATATCAAATCTGAAAAATTGACAAACTACGAAAATGATTTTGTTGGGATAGTTGGAGAGGTTAGCTATCGGATTTTAGGCGATGTGGAACCGTTGGTTATCAAGCAAATTAATGCTTTGGCTGATTTTGCGCTTTACTGCGGGGTGGGGAGGAAAACTCCGATGGGGATGGGAATGACTCGGCGGATTGTTGTTAAAAGTTCTCCGGTTAAAAGGAGTGAGGAGTGAGGGGAGATTTAGTGTTGGATGCTGGAACTTTCGATCCCCCCTAGCCCCCCTTAAGAAGGGGGGGACCGGAAGCACTCAAAGTCCCCCTTCTTAAGGGGGATTTAGGGGGATCTAATCTCAGGAAAAAACGAGAAATCTACCAACAACATCAAAAG
>JAAUPF010000120.1 GCA_012034575.1 Richelia sp. CSU_2_1
GTGCGAGAACTTATAAAGGATTATCTGAAGCCATCAAGCTCGCCTACGAGCAAGTTGAAGAGCAAGACTTCTGGAATTGGTTTACCCACTGCTGTTATTGTACCTCATCTACCTGAGAAATGCTATAGATAATATGTTGCGGACTAAAGTTCAGCTTCGTTATGCTCAGTATGTTGGCGCAGCCCAAACACAAAAGCTGGGTTAACGGAACCAGAACAGCTACAACACAGAAAAAAACTCGATCGACTAGATTAAACGCTATATTTTAATATAGCGATCCTAAATGATTCGCAAAATTTGTAGGGGTAGTGCCCCCGTGCCTACCCCTTATCTATCGGGCAACCACGGGGGGTTTGCCCCTACAAGAATTACACAAATGATTTAGGATTGCTATAGCATCTAAAACTTTAAGCTTAAATCCCAAATCGGATGACTATTTCTTCACCCGTCCCAGACAACCCACACCAACCCCGCCGCGAAACTGATTGGCGCTTGTTCATGAGGTTGGCAGCTTATGCAGGGCGCTGCCGGCGCTTGCTAATTATTTCGATCGTCCTCTTAATTCCACTGTCAGTATCTGGGGCAATTCAACCTATTTTGATCGGACAGGCAATTTCCCTAATTCGTGCCGAACCTACCTACGAATTTCTGCGGGGAATGCCTCTATCTACAGGATTAAATGTACTGGCAATTTTGCTGATGCTGACTATAGTATTTCGGCTGACGCTGCAATCGTTTCAAGGTTATTTAGTCACGAAAGTCGGGCAAATAATTACTACTGATATTAGAAACGATCTGTTCGCCCACGTCACTTCCCTAGCAGTCAGATTTTTCGATCGCACTCCCGTAGGTAAATTAATTACTCGCCTTACCAGCGATGTCGAAGCATTAGGAGAAGTGTTTTCTTCAGGGGCGATCGGGATTGTTAGCGATTTATTTTCAATTATCGTAATTGCCATTTTCATGTTTGCCATGCAGTGGCAACTTGCTTTAATTTTGGTGCTGATGATGGTGCCGATTACCGCATTGATAATTTATTTTCAATACCAATACCGCACCGCCAATTATAATGCTAGAGAAGAACTTTCCGATCTCAACGCCCAACTGCAAGAAAACTCGATCGGCATCGGTGTCGTGCAGCTATTTCGGCGGGAAAGATTCAACTCAGAACTGTTTCGCGTCACTAACAAGCGCTACATCGATGCAGTCGATAAAACTATCTTTTATGACTCGGCAGTATCCTCGACATTAGAATGGATTGCTTTAGTTGCGATCGCAGTTGTTTTGTGGGTGGGCGGTCAAAAAGTCCTGCAAGGCAGTCTTAACTTCGGCACTCTTTCTGCTTTCATTTTATTTGCCCAGCGCCTCTTCGATCCTTTAAGGCAATTTGCAGAAAAATTCACCGCCATTCAAGCAGGATTCACCGCGATCGAACGCATTAGCGACATCCTCAACGAACCGATCGAAATTAAAGATCCCAAGCAGAAGGAAGAAGGAAGAGGTAAGAAGGAAGAAGGAAGAGGGAAGAGGGAAGAAGGTTTTAGTTATTTAGAGAAGGAAGAAGGGAGGAAAGAAGATGATTGGCCGCTGTCGATCGTCGGTCATCCAGAGGTAATTGCTTACAATTTCTCTCCAGAAGATCGAGATTTGACAAAGAGCGATCGAACTTCCGAAAATTCCGACGATCGCCCTTATCCTGATGATTCATACTACTCTACTCTACGAACAAATGAAGTCAATTTGCAAGCTAATGAATCTGCATCAGGAGACATCCAATTTGATAATGTTTGGTTTGCTTACAAAAACGATGAATACGTCCTGCAAAATCTTAACTTTACCATTAAATCCGGCGAAAAAGTAGCCTTAGTCGGCCCCACCGGTGCGGGTAAAAGTTCGATTATCCGCCTCCTTTGTCGCCTTTACGAACCTACACGAGGGCGCATTTTAGTCGATCGCACTGACATTCGCGATTTACCCCAAGCAGAATTGCGCAAACATATCGGCGTCATTATTCAAGACGGCTTTCTATTTGCAGGCGATGTTAAAAGCAATATCAGTTTGGGAGAAAACTATTCGATCGAACAAATTCAAGCAGCAGCAGAAAACACAAACGTAGCCCGACTCATCGAACAATTGCCCCAAGGCTACGACACGCAATTGCGCGAACGCGGCACCAATCTTTCCGGCGGACAAAAACAATTACTAGCATTTGCCCGCGTCGCAATTCGCAATCCCAAAATTTTAGTCCTCGACGAAGCAACTGCTAATTTAGATGTAGGCACAGAAGCTTTAATTCAAGAAGCACTAGAGCGCTTAATGGCCCAAAGAACCGCTATAATTATCGCCCACAGACTATCGACGATCCGCAATGTCGATCGAATTTTAGTCCTGAAACGCGGTCAATTAGTAGAGTCTGGCAGTCACGAAGAACTCTTGCAACAAGAAGGATTGTATGCCAGCTTGTACAAATTGCAAATGCTAGGAAGCTAACATTTTTATGCAGTATGTTCCGATCTCCAAACTCTTTGGAGAACCTTCTAGGGTTTTAGCATCTCAACTGCTTTTAAGGCCGAAACGGCTAGCTATTTTTGAAGCCTGCCTGATCGGTTTAGTCTCGGGAATTGCTGGAGTTTTGCTCAAATTAGGAGTGGGATGGCTCGGCAGTTGGCGCGTTGCTACATCGACGGTAATTCCCGCTTGGTTGCTGTTACCAACTGTCGGTGTATTGGGCGGATTGCTAACAGGTTTCTTGGTAGAACGTTTGGCTCCCGAAACAGCAGGAAGTGGCATTCCCCATGTCAAAGCTGCTCTCGCCGGCGTCAATCTTTCTTTGAATTTGCGAGTTGCTGTTGCTAAACTTTTGAGTACGATTTTAGCAGTTGGTTCGGGTTTAACTTTAGGAAGACAAGGCCCGACGGTACAAATTGGCGCATCTTTAGCCGGCTGGATCGGTCAATTAATGCCTACTTCTCCCGATTACCGCCGGCAGTTAATTGCTTGCGGTGCGGCTGCGGGATTAGCGGCCGGTTTCAATGCTCCAATCGCCGGAGTTTTGTTTGTAGTTGAAGAACTCCTACATGATGTTTCGGGACTGACTTTAAATACGGCAATTATTGCTTCTTTCATCGGTGCGGTTGTTTCCCAGATTTTGGGTGGTGACAGTTTAAATCTGAATTTGCGAGAGTATAAAACCAGTTTTTATGCCACAGAAATTCCGTTTTACATCCTACTGGGAGTTTTAGCGGGATTGCTGGGGGCTTTATTCACCAAAGGGGTGATGGCTAACTTGCAATTTAACAGGAGAACCCTCAAGTTAGCTTTACCCTATCGCATTGCTCTGGCTGGTTTTATTTGCGGTTCAGTAGTAGCCTTGATGCCAGAAACTTTCCGCAACAATACTGGTTTGCGCGAGCTTTTGGTCGCGGGAGAAGCTAGCGGTAGAACGAGTTTAATTGCTTTTGTCGGTCACTTTTTCCTCACAATTATTTCTGCCGCTTCGGGGGCTCCGGGAGGGTTATTTGCCCCTTCTCTCGTACTCGGTTCTGCACTCGGCCACATGGTAGGTATTTTGCAGGCAAATTGGCTGGGTGTCGGTTTGCCGACAACTTACGCTTTAGCGGGAATGGGAGCGTTTTTTTGTGCGGTTTCTCGGGCACCGATTACTGCGGTAGTAATTGTGTTTGAAATTACGGCGGATTTCCAGTTAGTTTTGCCTTTGATGATCGGTTCTGTGGTGGCTTATTTAGTAGCAGAAAAAGTAGACAGCGGCTCGTTGTACGATCGACTTTTGGCATTTAACGGCATTCAACTAACAAAGGATAAACCCGCTGGCGATTTTTTGAGCGACTTGCAAGCTGTTAACGTGATGCAGCGCCGAGTTGAAACTCTTTCGAGTTCCCTGACTTTTGAGGAAGTAATGCAGGCTTTTTCTCGATCGCACCACCGAGGATTTCCCGTAGTAGACGGCGGCAAATTAGTCGGAATTGTCACTCAAACCGATTTAGCAAACGCTAGCGAGCGCAATTTTTCCGACAAATCGCTGCTCAAAGAATTCATGACAGCACAGCCGATAACGGTAAAAGCAGGAGATACTTTAAGCGAAGTTTTACACAGGCTCAACCGCTACAATCTCAGCCGATTACCGGTGACAGAAGGTAAGCGTTTAGTCGGGATTATTACCCGCAGCGATATTATTAGGGCAGAGTCCGATCGACTCAGCGGAGGAACAGCCCAAGGCCCGCATCCAGAACCTTCTTACGTTGTCTATCAAACCCGTGCTCCGCAAATCGGAAATGGTCGCTTATTAGTGCCGCTATCTAACCCGCAAACCGCACCGGCATTGCTGCGTTTGGCAGCAGCAATTGCGCGCGATCGCAATTACGAATTAGAATGCCTGCAAATAATGTTAGTACCTCGGAATAGTTCTCCTTCAGAAACCGCAGTGCGAACAGCAAAAAGCCGCCGCTTGCTGCAACAAGCCGAACGCATCGCTCGCAATTGGGACCTACCTCTGCACTCGCAAATACGGATAGCTCACGACGTACCTAACGCAATTTTGGAGACAATTAGGGAGCGACACATTGACTTAATTTTGATGGGCTGGCAAGGCGAAATTTCCACTACTGGACGCATTTTTGGCAGTGTTGTCGATACGGTAATTCGGCAAGCAGGCTGCGAGGTAGTATTGGTAAAATGGAGCGATAAACTATTGTTGGGAGGCAAGAAAGACCAGATCGAAGTTTATTCCAAAACTCCTGAATATGCTCCGACAGATTGGCAATTAAATGTTGGAGAATCTGGCTTGCCAGACTGCGATTTATGCGGGATAGAACCTGCGGCACTCCCAACTTTTGCAAATCAAAATTTAAGCTCAAATTCAGACATTCCACAGCCCGAATTGGGTTTGCAAACGCTGATGGGATTGCACCGCTGGCTGGTGCCAATTCGCGGCAGTTACAAACAAGCAGCGGCTTTGCGCCTGCTACCTGCTTTAGTAGCTTCTAGTAACTTACCCGAGATTAAATTGTGTCAAGTACACCAGCCCTCTGTTGCGCCACCTGACAGTCGCGAATTGAAACAAGCGGCAGATTTTTTGAAGCGGCGGGTAAGTTGTGAGGTGATGGCCACTCCGGTTTGCGCTACATCAGTTTCTGATGCTTTAATCGATCTAGCGCAAAACGATCGATGCGATGCGATCGTCCTCGGTGCCAGTCGGGAAGGATTGCTAAAACAAGTAATGCAGGGCAACATTCCCGAAGCCGTTGCTAGGGGGTGCGACTGTACGGTAATTTTAGTGCGATCGGCAAATTAGTCAGTTGACAGTTGACAGTTGACAGTTGACAGTTGACAGTCGATCGTCGAGCTAATTTATCTGCGTTTATCTGCCTTCATCTGCGGTTGCAAGTTGACGAAAGGACAGTTGAGAGTTGACAGTTGACAGTTGACAGTTGACAGTCGATTCTTGTTTTTGGGCCGCCTGTAAATGTCAGACTCTCAATACAGGTCTTTCAGGATTTTCAGGATTGGGAATCAGACGCTGATTCTTGCAATCGACTAGCAAATCCAAAGTTTCTAACACAGTTTGACCGATGAGGATCGTATCACCTAAAACCATCGCCGCCTCGATCGTTTCGCGCCCGAACATTTCAATGATAACAGGCCCAGTTACTCCGACTGTTTCTTCTCTACCATCAGCATATTTTGCTCTTTCCTGACTCCGAATTCTCAAACCTAGGTTTTGTACTACCTCTGCAGGTAAAGCAGTTCTAACTGCGCCAGTATCTATCAGTGCTTCTGCTTCGTAAGTACGCAATAGATTCGGATTGAGCAATCCTCTCTTGACTAACTCTTCATCAATTGCATTAGTTAGCTTGACTTTTACTCGAACTGCACCCATATTTTTGCTGACTTGATTTTTATCGCGATCGAGATTTATCATAAAAAACTCTCGGTAAGTGGGAAACTCAGTGGCTTTAGCCCTGAGAGGGAAACGACGCGGGTGGTTTTAACCACCGTGAATCTTTTTATCCATTACCGCCTTGGAATTGCTTAACTCGGTGTACTTTTGTGATGCACTTTCAATGGGACAATTACCATTTCAAGCCTTGCAATCCTGTACGCATAATGGTTTGCTCTTTCGAGCCTCCCTTGCGGGGTAATGTTAGCTTCGCCAAAGTTATAAGGGCTTGTTAGACCTGCAACACTGTTTCAGTGACTTTAAAACTGTTTAATTGCAGATGACAGAGCAGGAAACTAGCTTCGCATTCCGGGGTGTCGTGACCCAAATAACGTAGTCAGTGAAGACTTAGGCTGGTCAGAGCAGCTTGTTTTGAGAGATTGCTCTTACAAGCTCAGTGTCTTTAGACCTGAGTTCCTGACATCGCCTCTTGTGTCTGTAAAGTCTAGCTTTAATTCTAGCTTAAATCCGTGCAGCTACAGATTTTAACTTGCAGGCTGCAAACAGAGTCCAAATATGCCTCATACTAAATCCGAGTTGATGGCTTGATGTGCCTTTTTGAGATGATATAATTGATAAGATAATGTTGGCGTTTTAAAAAACTGCTATTACCGTCTCACCCTCTGTCCCCTATGGTTCATTTTAACGTTAGTTTTGAATACTTTAACTCTTTCGCTGACATCACGCTATCTCTGGCAAAAACTTTAGATAAAATGGGAATTCCCGTTTCTGTAGAACCTGCGGAAATTGCCCCGCACATCGCTCGAATTTGCACCGGCGAAGAAAACCAGTTGCTAGCTAAATGGATGGAGCGAAATCCATCAGAATTATTTCAACTAAAATGGTCGCATTACTGGAAACCTTATTTTCTCAAAGAACTCCACGGGCATCTCAATTTAGAATTTTTTGCCATCAACTATGAATTTGCTAAAAATGATGGCGCATTTGATTACTGGATGTATGATGTTGTTAATAATTCATCCCACATATTAGCCGTCAGCCAATATTCTAAAAACGTTTTAATCGCAGCAGGATGTTCGTCCGATCGAGTATCAGTCCTACCTTTAGGTTTCAATCCTTTAATCTCGGAAATGTTCGTTAGCGAAGCCCTCGACGAGGATCGCCCGTTTCCCGATCGACCAAAACCCATAAAAACTATTTTGCACATGACCAATTCCTTCGATCTGTATCGATTCGGAACCGATTTGGCAATTCAAGCTTTTTGTGAAGAATTTGGAGCGAGAACGGACGTAGAATTATACATCAAAGATGGCGGCAAACATCCAGAAATATTAGTAGAAATGATTGAAAAAACAGCCGATCGCGCGGGCATCCGTTACCCCAATATCCAAGTAGTGCGTCAAGTAATCAACAAACAACAATTAGCTCAGTTATACCTATCGGCTGATGCTTTTTTAGCACCGTTTCGCGGCGAAGGTTTTGCCATCAAAATTTTGGATGCTTTTGCTGCGGGATTGCCCGTTGCCATGACAATGTACGGCGGCCCGACTGATTATGCCAACTCTAGCAATTGCTATCCGATCGAATCCGATTTAGTTCCGGTAGGCAAGTGCTACGATACTCAGTATCTGCGCATCCAAAACTCCCCTCACTGGGCAGAACCCAAACTTCAGTCCGTTAAAGAGCAATTGCGGAAAATAGTTGCCGATCCGGGGCGGTTTGCCGTGGGTAAAAAAGCTAGAGAAACCGCAAATTTATTTAGTTGGGAAACAACAGCTCAAAAGTTGCTAAAATTAATGCGGCAGTTGTTTTAGGAGCGCGAACAATGGGACTCGAACGCAAAATGTTTAGGGGAATGTTTGCACCCAGCGAAGTGGTACAATTAAAGCAGCCTTGTTTTACTCCGAGCGGCTTGTTTGAGCCGGGAAAATATAAAGTTGCCGATTTGCCGGATATTGCTTTTGAAATGGGTTTAGTCGATCGCTTGCCGCCAGTTAAAGGTAACAATCTAGAAAGTGGAAATTCCGAAACTTTGCCTGAAAAAGAATCAGATTGAATCCGAGTTTACTACCCTTTTTAAGGACAAAGTGATTAATTAGGTAAGGTGCGCAGTGCGCACCCTACAAAAGCTACAAATTCACAGATCTAGCAAAAACAGCTTATTTACCGCGCCACAGGTGAACGGCATCGGGGTTAATTTGCGATCTGACTTGCAGCCATTCTTCTAGCAAGTAATCATCATCGATTGCTTCAGAATGCTGTTCATCTTTGAGAATTGCTAAGACGTGAACTCCTGATGAATAGTTGACATGACGGATTTGAGGGTCGTATCCTAAGTCTTGAATTGTTGCTAAGGTACGATCGATCGCGCCAGCAACAGTCAAATCGACGGCAAGAATTATTTGACCGAGTTGAGCACCCGGTTTTACGCACTCCAAAACAGCCATTATTCTTTCTCCTTTGTGTTTGTCCGCAGTTTAATTGTTAAATACAAGCTAGAATTAAGATAAATTCTGAACTGGATCTGAGCGCGATGCCTCCACTATTGAGCAAAACCACAGACCAACGAATTGTCCATTATGGAATGTGGGAACAGTTTAAATTTATTCAACAGGGTTTTGAGGGTTCCTCTAAGGTGCGGCTATTTTACTATGACGGGACGATCGAAATTTTTATGCCTGGAGAAGACCGCGAAACTTTTGCTCATGTTATCGGTTATTTAGTAACTACTTTTCTGATCGAACAGGGAATTTTCTTCAAGCCCACAGGGGCAATGACGCAGGAAAGATCGGGAGTTGCCTCCGTACAAGCAGATGAATCTTACTACATTGGGACTGTAAAATCAATTCCAGATTTGTCGATCGAAGTTGTCTTTACCAGTGGAGGAATCAATAAGTTAGCTCGCTATAAAGCTTTGGGTGTTCCAGAGGTTTGGTTTTGGGAAGATGGATTGCTGAAGATATATCATCTCCAAAAGGGTAGCTATGAAAAGATCGATCGCAGTCAATTACCCGGACTTTGTAAGCTGAATCTCGATCTGTTCAAACGCTGCATTTTAATAGCCGAAACTGATGCTGGGGAAGCTATTAAAGCTTTCCGTCGAGAGATGTAGTCGATCGCAAGCAATATTTGAGTTTGGGTGGAGCGATCGCCTGCATACTAAAGTTAGGTTAGGCGATCGCTCTTTTGCAGTATAATTGCAGTATGAGTAAAAATGTAAAAGTTCTAACCATCCGACTGCCCGAAGCAGAAATGCTTCGGCTGGAAGCTTATTGCGAGAACAGCGGTAGAACAAAAACCGACGTGATTCGCGAACAAATTAGGAATTTAAAAGTTGAAGATAAGTCACTTCACTCAGATCGATCTCCTTAGTTCATTAACATTCCTCGATAAATGCCATGCCCCCAGAAACCGTACAGTTGCAAATTCCTTTTCAAGTTTTAGTAGAGGCGATCTCTTCTCTCAAAATCGAGGAAAAACGCCTGCTTTGGCAACTCTTAAATGCAGAAATCGATCGAGCAGAAACAAATCAACTCTCTCCTGTTCGGATTCAAAATAATAACGGAACGGATTATCAACCGATAGGGGAAATCTTAACTGTCGAGGAAATACGCGATCGCTATCCTCGCGAGTGGGTGCTAATTGCTGATACTGAATCCGATGATTTATGGAATGTGATTCGCGGTGAAGTCTTGGCTCATTCACCGGAACGAGAAGAAATCGATCGAGCTTTGACAAAATTTCAAGATATACGGTCAATTTCTATAGAATATACTGGCCCTATTCCTGATGAATATTCGGTGTTGTGATTTCAAAAAGACTTTATCAATTGCTAAATAACTTGCTATTATATAACTACGAAGTTCCAAATCAAGAGGCGAAGGGCGCTGCACTTTCTGCGGTGTCACTTTCAATAAGAGTGGTAAGTCATACCGCGGTTCTTTGTTTGGATCTTGAATCATAACTCTCTCACTCCCGAATAATTCAAAACTTTCACCCTGAGGTAATCAAATGCCTTCACCATTTCCGGGGATGAATCCTTATTTAGAAAATCCCGAATTTTGGCCGGAAGTACACCACAGACTGATTAGCGCGATCGCCGATAATATAGAACCAAATCTCAGCCAGCAATATCGAGTAGCCATCGAAAAACGCACGTACACGATCGGCGCAGAAGACGCGATCGATATATCAATTCCAGATGTATCGATAGTAGCAGGATCGACAACAGATCGAGCACGATCGGGCGCAGTAATGACTTTACCGCCCCTCACCGAAGCCGTAACAGTAACGCTGCCAATGCCTCAAGAGTTTAGGGAAGCCTATTTAGAGATTAGAGAAATAGTAACTGGCAGAGTGGTAACAGTGATTGAAATTCTATCTCCCGCCAACAAACGCGCAGGAATTGGACGCAATGCCTACCTCGATAAACGAGAAAAAGTGTTAGCAACTCGCACGCACTTAGTAGAAATCGATCTGCTGCGCAATGGCAAAAAAATGCCAATTATTACCGAGGTATCGCCAACAAATTACAGCATTTTAATCGCCCGAGAAAGTCTGCGCCCGCAAGCGCAACTATATGCTTTTAGCATCAGAAATGAAATTCCTATCTTGACTCTACCCTTGCAGTCAGGCGACACAGAACCAGAGTTAAACTTGCAGAATTTATTGCTGGAAATCTACGATCGCGCCCGATTCGATCTAACATTCGATTACTCTCAAGAACCCCTGCCACCATTGAAGGAAGAGGATAGAATTTGGGCAGATACGCTATTGCGACAAAGAGGGCGGCGGGTAAACAGTTGACAGTTGGCAGTTGACTCGATCTTGTGTCAGATGTAGATACTTGTAGGGGTGAAGCATTCGGGCGATAATTTTTGCAATAAATTTCAGGATTGATATCCGAATGCTTCACCCTGGGGCTGTGCGATCTATTAATTAGTCTTAACCGTCCGCATTGATTTGCGCGATCAACTCTTGCAAAACTTCCTCGGCTTTGTCATTGTCAATCTGACAAGTTCCCGCATTCCGGTGACCGCCGCCGTCATATTTTAACATCAACTCACCGATATTAGTCCCAGAAGTTTTGTTAAATATTGACTTGCCAACCGCAAACACGGTGTTTTGTTTCTTCAGCCCCCAAAGAGCGTGAATCGAGATATTGCAATCGGGAAATAAAGCATAAATAGCAAATCTATTCCCTGCATAAATTATATCTTCTTCGCGCAAATCCAAAACAACTAAATTGCCGTAAACTTTAGCACAGCGCTCGATCTGCTCCTTAAACTTCTCTCCTTGCTCGAAGTAAAGATCCACTCTTTCTTTAACATCATCAAGCTGCAATATCTCCTCGATCGAATGATTTTTGCAGTAATCAATCAACTCCATCATGAGCTGGTAATTAGAAACAGTAAAGTCCTTAAATCGACCCAACCCAGTTCTCGCGTCCATGATGAAATTTAACAGCACCCAGCCTTCGGGATGCAGCACCTCTTCCTTAACAAATTTTGCGGAATCGGCTTTATCAACCGCTGCCATCATCGCTTCAGAAATTTGCGGAAACTTTTGTTTGCCACCGTAATACCTGTACAGCACCCGAGCCGCTGAATCTGCCTTGGGATCGATGATGTGATTGTTTTTGATTTTTTCATGTCTGAGAGTTTCGCTGAAATGGTGGTCGAAAGCTAAATAAACACCATCAACATAAGGCAAGTTTGTGGTAATATCGTTATTTGTTATTGCAATTTTTCCATCCTGCATATCTTTAGGATGAACGAATTTAATCTCTTCGATCAGGTCAAGTTCTTTCAAGAGGACGGCACAGACCAGACCATCAAAATCGCTGCGGGTGACTAATCTGTATTGTTTAGCGTCTGAATTTGTGATTTCAACCATATGTTTGCAAAATGTATGTTTGGGAGATGCAGGGGCACTTATCAAAACATAATATAACGTATTACTCGATCGCTTTCCACCATGAATTCAGACCCTTACGCTTGGATAGAGAAATCTCTAGCTGCTATTCACCGCGCCGATTGGTATCGATCGCCCGTCGCGATCGACAATTGTCCGGGCCCGGAGGTACAATTAGCAGGCCACCGGCTCATCAATTTTGCCAGCAACGATTATCTGGGGCTCGCTGGCGATAGCAGGTTAATTCTTGCTGCTATTTCTGCAACTAAAGAATTTGGTACGGGTGCAACTGGTTCGAGGTTGCTGGGCGGACACCGCGATTTGCACCAACAGCTAGAACAAGCGATTGCTAATTTAAAACAAACAGAAGATGCTTTGGTATTTAGTTCGGGATATCTAGCAAATTTAGGGGCCATCTCCGCTGTGGTCGGTCAGCGCGACCTGATATTATCCGATAAGTACAACCATTCAAGCCTCAAAAATGGAGCCGTACTCAGCGGTGCTGCGGTAGTCGAGTACGATCGCTGCAATCTCGAAGATTTAACAGCTAAGTTAGCAGAAAAGCGCGATCGCTACCGCAAGTGTTTGATAGTTACTGACAGCGTTTTCAGCATGGATGGCGACTTGTGCCCGCTACCCGAACTGTTAGCTTTAGCGCGAGAATATAGCTGTATGCTGTTAATCGATGAAGCTCACGCTACGGGAGTTTTCGGCGCTAGCGGTGCGGGCTGTGTCGAACATTTTGGTTGTACGGGAGAGACTTTAATTCAAGTCGCACTCTCAGCAAAGCTTTAGGAAGTTTGGGCGGCTACGTTGCGGGCGATGCTGCTTTAATTGATTTTCTCCGCAATCGATCGGCTACTTGGATTTATACTACAGGATTGACGCCGGCGGATACAGCGGCTGCTTTGGAAGCTGTCAAAATTGTAGCCCAAGAACCCGATCGACGGCTCAAGTTGCATCAAAATATACAGACTTTTAAAGATAGCGCGATCGGCGATCGTCAGTTACCAATTAGCAATTCTCTATCTCCTATTTTCTGTTTGCCAGTTAAGGATGCAGCAACAGCATTAACAGTTGGCGACAAACTCAAACAAAAGGGAATTTTCGCCGCAGCAGTGCGGCCTCCAACTGTCAGTATCAGCCGCATTCGGATGTCGCTGATGGCAACCCACGAGCCCGAACACATTCAGCAATTGGTTGAAGCTTTGTGTGATGTTAGATTTTAGATTGGGGATTGGGAATTGGGAATTGGGGATTGCTAAAGAGGGACGATCGACTGTCAACTTGCAACCGCAGATGAAGGCAGATCGACGCAGATAAACGCAGATAAATTAGCTCGACTGTCAACTGTCAACTGTCAACTGCTTAATTTCCTACGATCGCCCACCACAAACTCACCATCAGACACAAACTTGCTAAATGTTGCGGCATCAAAGATTTAATCGATCGCTTGGCAATTTTTTGAGTCACAAAAATTGTCACTAATAAAGATAAAATTAAAGTCACACCTTGCAAGAAACTAATCACCGCCGGATCGCCGATAAAACTCGGTAAATCCTCTCTAATTTGCCCGAAGGTAGCAAAAGCCACGGGAATCACTCGCCCGCCTTCCTGCAAACCCAACCGCCAATAATGAGCCAAACTTCCGCCCCAAACTAGCGGTAAATAACCGTAGGCTAGATTAACAAATGCCAGCGGCTTATATGTTGTAAATGGGATAGCTTCTGCCTTTCCCAAACGATAAATTGCCTGCATGACTGCGTAAGCTGTGAGGGGAATCAGCGGCGGAATAACTAACACCGCGATCGCAAATCCTAAATGAGGTAAAAATTGCTCTAAATTTATATCCAGCCCTAACAAACTATTTATCTCCGGCAAGCGGTGGAGATAAACACCGCCTAACAATAGAAATAACAAAGCAACTTCATAACTGTGGGGAACGTGGGTAGTCCACAATTCAATTCCGGGAGGGCGCAAATTTAATTCTACCGATCGATGGGGACAAGCTTTCAAACAAGTCATGCACAACACGCAATCTTTATTATCAGTTAATTGGGCGGGATGGGAATAAATCGGACATCCATTCGTAGTCAATCCTTCTCCCAAACCGGGGCCGCCTTTATAACATTGGTAGGTGCTGCATTCTGCCGCGCAGGTTCCTTGTTGGGCGCGAAGTTCGATAATAGAAAGTTTAGCAAACAAGCCATTCATACCCCCGATCGGGCATAAATAACGGCACCAAAATCGCCGCTCGTATATCAGCGAAAAAATTACCGCACCCGCCGTAATTAACAATAACAAACAACTGGATAAATAGGCTGTATTTTCTAAATTCCACAACTCTTCCCACAGAAATATCAGGGTAAATAACCCGAACAGAAACCAACCGCCCCATTTTTCTGCTGCTTGGCGGGGCCATTTATTGAGAGTGCGCGGGAAAATTTTCAGCGACATTTTTTGGACGATTTCCCCATAAATCATAAAAGGGCAAAATGCGCACCACAATCGTCCGATGATGGGGAATAATAACAAAATTAACGGCCACCACCACGCCCAAAAAATATTGAGGGCAAAGTTATGCTGTCTGTCTTGAGGGGCAACAAATAGGATAGTTACCACCAATGCAAAAATCCAAGTAGTAAACCAATAATTCACGCGATCGGGATACCAATCGCTGCGCAAAAACTGCCGCAATTTCGGATAAATATTTAATAGATTCAGCCGAAACTTTTGTTTTTTCGCTGCTTGCGCCCAAAACACTTCTTCCGTTAATACCAGACTGCCCTGGGCTTGAATCAAAGCGCGATCGATCGTGCCTTCCAATTCCCGCAAATTCCCTGGAAAATCGTAGGCTTGCAAGCGGCGAATTGCTTCCGGCGTGACTTGAGGTTTGGCTAATTTCTTTTGGCGGCAAATGATGTTAAGATAATAGTTAACCTGCGCCTCTAAATCTGCTTTGCGCACCCGCAAAGACGGTACTTTAATCTTATGTTGCGCTAGCTTATCTAGCTGGGGTTGAACGGTTTCTGAGATTAAAATTATCCGGGCATTGCTCGATCGCGCTGGCGGCGGTATTTGTCCTTCTTTCACGACAGGTGTATAAGTTCCCTCGGTTAACAGTTGCCGAATTTGAGGGCATAATCGATCGGGCAATTCTTGCACGTCATTTAAAATTAACGTTCCTTCGCCCAACCATTCCAACAGTCCCGGTTTGCCGCCCAAACGCCCGAATAAATCCGCTCCATTAGCTTGCAGCAAAGCGCTTTTAATCTGAATAATTGGTTCGCTGCGGCGGTGGGAACCGAAATGAATTAAAGCAGCTAAATTATCCTTTTCTAAACCCGGTTCGCCAGAGATTAACACCGATCGATCGTCGCTGGATGCAGCGCGAATTTGTTGGCGCAATTTCACCGCATAACGGCTGTTACCAATTACTCCCCGTTTTGCCCTAGGAACCAAATAGCTGCGGAGGACATTTTGTCGCTCTTTTTCGTAGGCGATTTCTGCTTCTAACTGCTCTAATTTAGTTGCCAAGCGTTGGGCGTAAGCTGCGGCGATTTGCGGATATCTTGCTAGCAAATTCTGCCAGCGATCGACACTAATTACCCAAAATTGACACTCAGTTTGAGTTACAATTCTACTATCTGCAAGTTGCGATCGTTGGAGGGCGGATAAATTGACGATCGCCCCCGGTAACAAACTGCTAGCCCACATTAAACCAGGTTGTTTGCGGCGGTATCGATCGGCAACTCCTCGTTCTAAAATGTAGAGATTGGTAACGGGCGTATCTTCGATTACTACTCGCAAGCCAGCAGGAAAAGTTGCCGGTTGCATTTCACCCGCGATCGACTGTAAAATTTCGCGGGATAAGATACCTAATTCGGTGCGCTCTGCGAGCCAGTTAACTAATGTTTCGGCAGACATTGTTTCATCCCCGCGACAGCTATAGCAGTTGACAGTTGACAGTTGACAGTTGACAGTTACGATCCGCCAATCAAACCGTCGATCCTAGTGAGATAAGGACTGTATTTTTGAAAGCCGTAACGGCTTTGTTAGGTAAAAAGATGGACACAAGTAAAAAGATGGACACAAGTGGACTCGAACCACCGACCCCTACGATGTCAAAGCTGTATCTGCATGGCTAAACATATTGCTTTGCATAGGTTTCAGTCATTTTCATTTGTTGAGATATCAGTTTTATCGTTATCATTAAATTTTTCAGATTCCTTTCGATCGAGCCACTCGATCAAAGCGCGACGGACAATACTGGCAAGGGATTCTGTGGGGTAGAGGGCAAAGCGAGCGAGCCGATCGCGCAAGCCGCCAACGTCAAAAGTTAGCCGATCGCGCTTGTCCCTACTTTTTCCAGTTGTTTTGCCTCCCTTCGCCATTGCTTTACCCGTAGATCCCCCAGATAGTTTATCCGAGCGGGGGCAAAGTCGATCGCAAAATTACTCCCGATTCCAAGGATGCGGCGATCGTAGTAATTCAATTTGCTTTTTCCATACTTTTTTCTTTGCGATCGAGAGCTTCAACGACCAACATCCTGACAATGGAAGCCAGCGACTGTCCCGGCTCTGTGGCTGCTGCCTCTAGTTTGTCGCGCAATCCCGTAGCGTCAAAGGTCAGCCGATCGCGCTTGTCCCTACTTTTTCTCATGAATTTTTCAGATTTACTCAGTTTTCTTGACTGTAACATCCAATGGATGTTACAGTACCAGCATACCTGCAAAAAAAAGCGTCCGGCTAGGTTTTGCGAGAACCTAGCCGGACTTTATTCACGGAGCTGGTGAGAGAAAACACCAGTATTTACAATATGCCACATTTTCCACCACCGCTAAATTTACCTAAGCATCAGGTGGTTGTAATCCGGATGTACAACCCGAATGTAACTACAACCAGCCGGGGAAGAACGATCGAAGAAGCGATCGATCGAATGAAAGTTGCAGCCCGCAATTACGGCTACTGGGATTGTACGAGTGTTTTTGCTAAACCCACTCCAGAAACCGCACCCGAACCCGGCAGCGACAAAGATTCGCGATGAATGCAATTCACTGTGCATTGCACTTTGCGCTGTGAATTCACAGTGAATTCACAGTGAATTCACAGCGCAGTACACAGCACAGTAACAACACAAATGCAGTTGAATGAAATAAAGCCATGAATGAGTCAGTATTTCAGCCAGAGTTTGAGGAAGCGATCGAAGTACAGCCAACAGGCGAAAATGTGCAGATCGCAGTGAATTCACAAGTGCAACCCGTGCAATGCACAGTGAATTCAGGAGTGCAATCAAGTGAAATAACAGAATACACAGTTGAGGACTTAGTAAAGCTTCTTGACGTGGGTCGCCGCCAAATCTTCAACTATGCGCGCACCGTATGCGAGGCAAATAGCTGGGAGACAGAAATAACGTTCAAACCTCGGCTAGGGGTTTACTCCGATCGGATGCTTCAGGAAATGGAGGCACTTCAAGAAATAGGACCTGCAAACTACAAAGCCGATCGCGCAGCCCTAGCGCAGAAACTCGAAGAAGAACGGATTGCCTTGGCACAGAGGCCCCAAAAAGTAGAACTAACATCAGCGCTCGCAGTTACTCAGACGGTGGCTATCTCTGGATTAGATGGCAAGATTGCAGCCTTGCAACAACAGCAAATCCAGTTATCGGGGAGTATGAGCGATCGAATTACATTGCACCTAGCACAGATTCAAATTCAATCCGAACAGGCTCAGGAAAGAAACCAAACCCTGAGCAACGCCATGCTAGTAGCTGCGGAGAATGAAGGAGTTCGCGAGGGATTAGAAATTTTCCAGCGCCAGCAAGCCGCGCGGGATGCAACGATCGCACACCTCAAGGCTCAGGAATTGCAAGCGAGATTAGACTCAAATATTTAGTAGTTCGCGTTCTCGATCGACCTATAGAACTATTCGATCGAGAACTTAACAGGAGAAACCAATGAGCGAAGACAGATTGTTGTGCGGGCATTTGATAACGCATTTGCAACCAGAAGTAGCTGCCGATATGGAGCAAGGATTTGGGATTGATTTCAATCAAATTGCCAAGTGGACGTTAGAAGATTGGGCGGAATTCGGGCAGTTAGGAATTGACGCCCAGTGGGTATTAGATAACCTGGCAAAGATTGAGGAGGTGTACGGAAAGGTAATCGACTCGATCGACAAGTGGAACGATGCAGTGGGCAGGCTGGCTAAAAAAGGCTACACCGCACTGGAGAGAATTGACAAACGCGATGCCGAGTTAGCGATTGCGATCGCCCAGCGACAAGCAAAAATCCTGGAAGGTCAGGACAGATTGACCAACGCGCGATCGCTGCACGCGGACCTGCGTAAAACTCACAGCGACACGGATTTAGTCAACAACGGAATGATTCTCGCTAGGGCGCTAGCAGAATTACAAAAAGCCAAAGACAAAGCAGCCAAAGACCCTCTAATCCAGCAATCGATCGAAGAATGGAGGAAAGATGCAAAAGCTACCGGGCAAGCAGCAAAAATACTTCTCCAGAATGGATTTGCTGGATATTCCCATCCCAATTTTCCAGGCAACGATGGAACTTACAGCGGAACGATCGATGCCGAATGGAGCGACATTCCCGTCAAATCTCAATATCAATTAGGCGGAAGCAAGCAAGATTCAATTTCCTTCAATTGGTCGGGAAACATTGCGGGAAGAACCAAACAATTTGTCAGAAATGTTGGAGTTGGAAGCAAGAAAGTAGGCAAATGGTTTGGTTTCGGAGGCAGCAATGTTCCTACCTAAACAAAATCCGCAAGCGTTGCAGCAATCGCAGCAATCGCAACAAGTAGAACAATTCAAACCATCCGATCGATACCGCCAATTTCGATCGAATGCAGACTCGTTCTTTCTATTTGGGTGTGTATCTATGGGAATGCTAGCAGTCGGTCTAGCAAGAATTTCTCCCAACCATCGATGTTGGTAATTCTGATTTTTCTAGGATCGATCGCAACCCTAGCATTCTTTCCCAATGAAGAATCCAAGCAAGTAAGGCGAATTGGAATTATTACAAGTTCGATCGGACTTGCGGTTGGCAATTGGGACGCGATCGGTAAAATCAAGTTTGCCTTATCTCCAATTCACATCGCGATCGGCACCGGCATTGCAATTGTAGTGTTGGTGGTTTTAGCTGCGATCGGCTCGATGGGGAACAAACCATGAAAATAATCGCAGCAACAGCAATATCCGCAGCCCTCGCGCTAATTCCGATGCCGTTTCACCAATGGGGAGTGTTTAGAGTTGCTGGCGCTGCGGGCGCGCTAACCGGCTCGGTTGTCGGCTACTGCGACTCGAAGCGAAAACAACAGCAACAACTACTGCGCGATCGCCTTGAGTTCGATCGACAGCAAAAACAGCGGGCGATCGAAGCTGCCACCGCGCCGATTGTTGCTGAAGTAGCCGTTAAAAAATTACAAAAGCAGGCTGAATATGCGCTTGCCGATCACGCTGACGATATGCAAGCAGCTTATGTTGATGTGATGTTAGGTAAATATGGCGAGGCGTGGTTGGAAGCTCAGAAACAAGAGCCAGAACCCGAACCTGAATTAGAGACTAAACTGCCGCCAGAATCAGAATTAAAGTCGATCGCTGAGGATGTAAAAACATTTGCCGCCAAGAAAGCCAAACTAATGAAATTTCTTAAAGAACATGAAGGCGGCTGGATACTTCAGTGCATGAAAAAACCTATCTTGATTTACGGCGATCAAGGTAGCGGCAAATCATACTTTGCTGAATTTTTGGCACTGTGTCGGCATTATCTTAGGGGGCATGAGATAGTCTCGATCGCTGACCCGCACTTTCACCAAAACAGGGATTATTGCTGGCAGCATCTGATTAAGTTGGGAGTAAAAGGTTATGGCGCTAACCACAACTATCAGGAGGTGAATTCGCAGATACTGGCGATGTACGATCGCTTCACGAAGCGCACGCTCAAAGACACTCCAATCACCTCTATCTTTGACGAAGTTACGCGATACAAGATGGAGGAACACACGAAAGAAGCTGCTGCTAAATTAGGTTCAAAACTTTCCAGCGACCCCCGTAAAGCTAACGAATCGCCGATAGTTATAGCTCACGCTGACACTCTCAATGCTTTGGGAGGTGCTGAAGGATTTGCAGAAGCAATTCGGGGAAACTTCATCATCATCAAGCTCAATTCCAATTCCGAGCAACAACCTCTTTGGCGGGGTACGATTTCGGGCATTAAAGATGAAGAGGGAGAGACGATCGCAAACATGAAAATCTCGATCGCCCCTGATTGGATTCGTTCCAGTTGGGTGTACGATTTATTCAATTCCGATTCAGAACCAAAAACAGAACCAAAAGCAGAACCTGCCGATCGCCCTGACATTCAAGTTGAAACTCCAACTCCCAAAACCGCAGAATCGGATGTTGAAAAACTCGATCGAATCATGCAAATTCCTGACGATTATTGGCTTCAGGAATTTATGCCAGAGAAATTCGATCGGCTCACGCAACTGCGCCGGGAAATGAAGGATAATCTAGCTGATAATCCGGTAGATAACCAGCAAGCTAAATTAGCCGAACCAGATAAGCTTATCCAAGGTGAGATAAAAGCGAATCCCGCCTCCCGCAAGGATTACCCCGATTCGTGGGATGAGATAATTTTCGCCAGAATGGTTCCCGATCGCACCGAATCAGAGCTTTTTGCACAGATTTCTGCTTATCTGGATAATGCGGATAATCCAGATAAAATAAAAGCTTCCGAAATAATTCAAAAAGCTTTAAAATTTACTAAGTCGGGGAACCATCCTAAAAGTTACTTGAAGGTTGGCAAACCATGCTTTAAGTATTTGATTAGGAAATACGCAAAAGCGGAAACGATCGCCAAGTTTCAAGATTACTTAGATAAGGATTAACAATGGAAATAGAAGACATCAAAGATGAGGAATCGGATGAGGAATCGGATTAATTCGTAGGTGCTTCGCTATAGGAAGTCGGTCAAATTTCAATCAATCAGGAGTTGTCATGTTTCAAGATGAGTATCAGCAATCGCTAAAATCTAGAAAGTGGAATGCCACCAGCAATTGGAAAACCAGCGCTTGGAGAAAGTATAACCATCTCCAAGAAAGCCTCGT
>JAAUPF010000121.1 GCA_012034575.1 Richelia sp. CSU_2_1
TGCGGGAACCTTTAGGTTAATTGGCTCTCGCGATCTGCATTTCTACGCACCCAAAGAAATCAAGCGAGTCAGAGTAATTCGTCGTGCCGACGGTTACTACACTCAGTTCTGTATTAACGTAGAACGATCGGAGGAATTAGTTCCTACGGGAAAAGCGATTGGCATAGATGTGGGATTGAACCATTTCTTGACCGATAGTAATGGGGAAACCATGACAAACCCCCGACATTTGCGTAAAAGTGAAAAAGCTTTAAAACGGTTGCAGAAACGGGTTTCTCGGAAAAAGAAAGGTTCCAGCAATCGCAAGAAAGCCATCAATAAGTTAGGCAGAAAACATTTGAAAGTCAGCAGGCAGCGTAAAGACTTCGCCATCAAAACGGCGTTGTACGTGGTGAAATCTAGCGATTTCGTGGCCTGCGAAGACCTTCTGGTGCAGAACATGGTGAAGAACCATAAACTTGCTAAATCAATTAGCGATGCAGCTTGGTCGCAATTCATTCAATGGTTGCAATATTTTGGCAAAGTGTACGGTAAAACAGTTGTTGCTGTTGCCCCTCAGTACACTTCCCAAGATTGTTCGAGTTGTGGCAAGCGCGTTCTCAAATCGCTTTCAGTTAGGACTCATATTTGCCTGTGCGGTGCGGTATTAGATCGCGACTGCAATGCAGCGAAGAATATTCTAGCGAAAGGATTGAGACAAGCTGGAATTAATTTAAATACGGCGGGGCACGCCGGAATTAACGCTTGGGGACAGAACGACCTCTACTCGTTGGTGGTGACATCAACGGGCAAGTTGACTGGTTGAACCAAGAATCCCCGTGCGTTCACGCGCCCGGAGTGTCAAAAATTTTTCAGTATGATAAAACTTTACATAACCTATAATTAAAAGCGATCGATGAGAAAAAGTATTAATTTTAACTCAGCTTGCCGGACGGGCTAACAGCGTGGAAAAAATATACTGGCTAGACCAGATTCAAACCTCCGATCGAGCAGCAGTAGGTGAAAAAGCTTTTTACTCCAGCTACTCGCTCCAGAAAAATCACCCGGCTATACCGGGTTTTGTAGTGCCGGCAACAACATTTTGGCAGTTTTTAGAGTCGATCGATTGGTTGGAACCGCTGTTTGCTGACTTGGCCAACTCTTCCCTGCACTTGAATGTCGATGAACCCAAGCAATTGCAGGCGATCGCCCGCAGCATCCGCCACCAAATCGCAGCAACAAAACTTCCCGATTCGTTGAGCTCCTCCCTGGAATCGGCTGTCTGGAATCTTAACTCCCAAGCCGTAATTTTTCGCCTTTCCCTGACTTCTCCCAGCCCGAATACATCGGGAATTCTCGCAGCCCAAGCAGTGCGAACCGAACCGGAAGCGATCGCAGAGGGGATAAAACGATGTTGGGCAGAAATTTTTAGAGCTCGAAATTTATTTTACTGGCAGCGGTGCGGTATCAAGTTACAGCAAATTAATCCCGCTGTTTTGGTGCAGCCGATCGCCCGCGCTATTGCCTCCGGTTCCCTGCAAACTAACGGGAGTGATGCCTGGGAAATACAAGCGACTTGCGGTTTAGGAATGTCCCTCAACCTGGGCGAAAATATTCCGGATTACTATCGAGTACAGCCGGAAACAGGCGCGGTAGAAATCCAGCGTTTGGGCGGCAAAAATTTAGCATACAATCTCAAATTAGAGGACGATCGCGAGGTAGATGAAAATGTGCTATTAGACAATCTCGATCTCTTTCCGAACGCGAATTTTTCTGGCAGTTGCTTGCAGGTTTATTTGCTGGACGAGTCAGCTCAAAATACCTATGCTTTAGATCGACTGCAAGTGCAAAAATTAATTGATGCGAGCAAAAAAGTTGCTGCCGAATTTGACTCGAATTTACTGCTTAAATGGACGCTGAAACAGTCAGAATTTAACGAAGAAGCACTATTTTATTTCACTCTAATTCGACCCGCAAAGCAAAAAATCGCAGAGCGCGAACATCCCCAATCCTTTGCTGCTGGAATTCCCAAAATTCTCCAGGGCAGTCCGATCGCCGATCCTCGAACGATTGCAGCATTTAAAGGTGTGGCAGCAGCCTCGGGAAAAGCACAAGCAATTGCCCAAGTAATGGCGCATTCCCCTAGAGAAAACTCAGAATTTATAGCCGGGGGAATTTTAGTGGCGCGGGCGATCGATCCGAATTGGCTGCCTTGGTTGAAAGTTGCTGCTGGAATTGTTGCCGAACAAGGAGGGATGACGAGTCACGGGGCTATTTTAGCTAGAGAATTAGGGATTCCGGCAGTGGTAGGAGTTGCCGGGGCGACGCGGGCGATCGAAACTGGGGATGCGGTATCGATCGATGGCGATACCGGAGAAGTTTTTGTCTCGCCTCAACCGATGGTCCTCGATTTAGTCAGAAAATCCAAGGTGTCGGGCAGCAGGCAGCAAATAATCGAAAATAGTTCAGATTTATCCAGTACAGCAGCGCAAATGTCAATAGCAAACTACCAATTTTCTAGCTCCGATCGCCACACTCAAGATCGCGATCGTTCTGCATCGGTTTGGGGCGCGCCAACTGCCACTCAACTGTTAGTTAATATCAGTCAAACTAGCTCGATCGACCGCCTGAAAAATCTGCCAATTGACGGCATCGGATTGCTGCGATCGGAATTAATGGCAATCGATGCTTTGGACTGTCAAAACCCCAAAACTTGGCTGCAAAACGGTCAAGAATCGGAATTTGTCTCGCGCATGGCCGATCGGTTGAGTTTGTTTGCTGCTGCGGTTGCGCCCAGGCCGGTATTTTACCGTTCTCTCGATTTGCGCGAATCTAGCGTTGGCGGCAGTTTTAGTTATGATTTTGCACCGGAGTTATTCGATTGGGAGTTAAAGGTACTAAAAAGAGTCTGCGAGTCAGGCTATCAAAATGTTAATTTAATTTTGCCTTTCATGCGTTCTGTTGAAGAGTTTGCTGTCTGCCGCCAGCAACTAGAAGAATCTTGGAAACAACGCCCGGTCGATTTTGAATTGTGGATTATGGCTGAGGTGCCGTCGGTTTTATTTTTATTACCAGATTATGTAAAAGCAGGAGTGCAAGGAATTTCGATCGGCACCAACGATTTAACTCAATTTTTATTGGGAATTGACCGCAATTCCCAACAGATGGTCGATGCTTTTAAAGGGCCAGATCGAGCTGTCATGCGGGCGATCGAACATTCGATCGTTCAGGCCCGGGCTGCCGGCATTCCTTGTGCGATTTGCGGCGACGCTCCAGCTTTGTACCCGGAGATAATAGAATGGCTAGTGCGGTGGGGGATTGAATCTATTTCGGTGAATGTGGATGCTGTCGAAAGCACTATCAGGGCGATCGCGCGTGCCGAACAGCGTTTGTTACTAGAAGCAGCTCGATCGATAATTAATAATTAAAAATACTATGTTTCGCAGCTAGGATATTAATACAAGCAATAATTTAGCTGGAGGAAGAAACCATGAAATCAAGACTATTAGCCACCGCAGCAATACTGGGCGCGATCGCCATTTTGGCCCCCCATCCAGCCTCATCTCAACCCGCAACAGGCGGCGGGCCCAAACCGGGATTTTGGCAGCCTGAAGCGCAGGTTGACAATAGTCGCAACATTACGCTCAGGCTGTTAAACGAGACGGGATTGAATTTAGAATACGGTCAATCAGGTGTCGGTTTGTCATCCTTGCCCGTGGGAGGCGAAAGAAACGTAATTGTTCGCATCAGCAACCGCACCGGCGATATTGCCAATATTCCCATCAACGTTCAAGGAGGAACCACCACTTTGCAATACGACTATAACGTTGACCCTCAAAAAAATATAGTGACGGTTCGCATTTCCACATCCGACGGCCGCACTAGGCAAGATCGGGCAGTTTATATTGACGAAAAAGGGCGAGTTTACTCTTTTTAATTCGCCCTGTAGGGTGCGCAATGCGCACCTTATTCCTTCTTCCTTCTTCTTTCTTCCTTATTCCTTATTCCTTATTCCTTATTCCTTCTTCTTTCTTCTTTCTTCTTTCTTCCTTATTCCTTCTTCCTTCTTCCTTATTCCTTCTTCCTTCCTTAAAAACCTGTTTTCAATCGAAACAGTAAAAACTGCGTTTTTTGCGCATCATCAAAATTGTCATCGCTAACCAAAACTAAACTCTGACTGCCGTCAGAAAAGCGCGGTCCGAGAGTCATTCCCTCCAAATTGTAAAGGGGAATTCCGAGATCGTTCAAGTCCAGCAGCAGCTTTTTCCTGACGGGTTCGATCGAACTCGATCGACCTTTAAAACTCTTGATTCTCGAAGTATCAGTTGCCGCCCCAGGCGCTACTTGATAAATCCGAGCACCGTATCCCGACAGCCCAAAAGAACGTTCCAAACTTAAAAACTGACCGCCAGTTACAGTTACTAATTCTGTCAAACCGTTCAAAATACTTAACGGCGCTGGAGCGACTTCGTAAAGATTTTCTGAAACTAATTGCGGTGTTTTATCAACGATGATATAATGAAGCAAGCGCAATTTGTTTGTCCCTTCCGAGTCAAAATCTTGCATTAAAGGTGCTTCCACAGCCGCAAACAAGCGAAATGGATCGAGACCGCCGGGACTAAAAGTTTCGGGGTCGATCGTTAAAGATTCAAAACCTAAATTATCCCGAATTCCTTGCTGCTGTTTGTCATCGCTAGCATCGGGAATGTAGCGCTTTGGCAAAGGCAATGTTGCCCGCTGTTTGCCCGTTGCTAAATCGAATTCACCCACCAAGGGAGGAGTGCCGCTGTGGGTAACGCCTTCGCTAGCAACAAACACCGAATTGCGGGGAGAAAGAGCAATTCCCTCAGGCGCAATGGCACCCCAAGGAAAGGTTTGACCCTCTGCTGTTTTCAAATAAGTAACGCCTTCAACTGCAACTTTTGCGATCGCGAGATTTCCGGAACTATTAGGCGCGATGTCAAGTCTGAGACTGTAAAATCGAGCGTCTCCATTTTCGCTGGGGTCATCGGAAATAGCATAAAAGCGATAGCCTTTGGTACTGTTGCTGCCAATACCTTTCGGGTTGTAAGTAATTCCCGACAAGCCGCCTACTCGCGTTCCTTCAAAACTGATTTTGGGCAGTTGGTACTCGCTTAAAAATTCGAGGGACATATCTGGAAAAGACCTGTCTTTAGCAGCCGCGGGAGGGGGAGCGCAAGCCGTACAAACAGTTAACAAAATTAAGGCTAAACTGAACAAGCGCCAAATGCGATCGACCATAGTTTTTATAGTTGATAGTTGATAGTTGACAGTTGATAGTTGACAGTTGATAGTTGATAGTTGACAGTTGACAGTTGACAGTTGACAGTAGATCGTTGTTAATCTGTTTGTTGTCAATTACCAATTACCAATTCCCAATTACCAATTCCCAATTCCCAATTCCCAATTCCCAATTCCCAATTCCCAATTCCCAATTCCCAATTACCAAAAATGCCGTTTTTGCGGTTAGTTGGTTTGCTTTTGTGTCATATTTGTAGCATAATTTTGACTGTTTTGTATATATGCAAAACTTAATATTTCGGAAACCCGAAACTGCTGCCACCAATTTTTTTTGAATATGAAAAATTTTTTCTCCCTTGGGTGCTTGCTGTGCTTGTGGCTGTCTGCTGGTTCGATAGCCAGAGCTCAAACCAATTCATCCACCTTCGATCGATTTTCGCCCAATCCGCTAGAAATTACCACACCAGACCCCTTAACTCCCGCAACTGAAACTTTGAGTTCATCTCAGCGGGAAGAACTTACAGCAGCGCTGGAAACATTAAATCTAGAAGCAGCAGCTAAATTGCAAGCAGGAGACGGACTCGGCGCTTTTGAAATCTGGTTTCGAGAATTGCGGCTGCGTAGGTATCTCGGCCCGGAAGCAGAAATTGTTGCTTTGAGTCGAGTAGGAAATGTTGCTTGGAGTAACGGTAAAACTCTGGAATTGCAGTTGATTACCCAGCGACTGCAAGCCATTCACAAAAAAGTGCGATCGCAAGTACCGGTGAATATGGATTTGCTGGAATCCTTGGCTGCTGCTTTTCAGCAAGTCCGCGCTAAAGACCCGACAGTAGAAGTTTACCAACAAATCCTCGATCGAGCGCGCGATCGGCAAGATATCTTAGCTCAAGGTCAGCTTTTAAAAACCCTCGGCTCGATCCATGTCAACTGGTTGAATTACGATAAAGCTGCTGCTGTCTATGAAGAATTGGCAGCATTAATTCAGGAAAACCGCGCTTTATTTGCCAGCAATGCTGCTGTTCCCAATCCCAGAATTGTCGCAGGAAATGGCGCACCCCCGCAGCAGCAAACTCCCCCAAGTGAAGTAGATTCTCTGAGACAGTTGGCTTTTATTTACCAGCAGTCAAAACAACCGTTAAAGGCGATCGAAGTTAGGGAAAAACTGACATCAGTTTATACAAACCAGCAAACTCCCGCACTTATACCCCCCCTAAAAATTGCGATCGCGGGCGATTACGAAACATTGGGTAAAATTAATTTAGCCGCTCAATACTATCAGGAAGCCTACAACTTAGCCGTTCCCCTGCAACAGTTTGCCCACGCCAGCGAAGCATTGGAAAAATTAGCTTTGCTGTACAGGGCGCAACAACAATGGGAAGCAACTTTGCGAATTTATCAAATGCAGTTGCTGTTAGAACAGCGGGCTTACAATTTGTACGGATTGATGAGCGCTTACGACAATATCGGTCAAGTTTATCAGGAAATGAAAGCGTTCGATCGAGCTTTAGAAGCTTATCAAAAAGGCTTGCAAGTTGCTCAAAAGTTGGGACACCGACAAGAATATTTCACTAGGAAGATTCAAAAGGTTAACAAGCAAATGCAAAAATAGTCGATCGTTGACAGTTGACAGTTGACAGTTGACAGTTGACAGTTGACAGTTGTTAGCAGTCTTTAGTCATTAAACCTCAAAAACCCGCCCCCACCCAACGACAGCGCCCGCATTTTAGCATTCAATACAAATAGCGCGTTGATGTGAATTATTGGTGGTGGAGGGCGGGTTTATATATATTGTCGGTTATCCTTAGATATGGTTGTGAACCCGCCCCTACACAAAATAAAATAATATTACGAACATTCAAGATCGCCCGCGATCGACTGGACAGGATCTAACAACTAAAACTATACCCAATTACGTAGTTTCACGATTGCTATTCGCAGGAATTAAACCGAGTTTTTCCTGACAGCGTTCTAGATAAAAATTAGCAACTGTATCCGCTGGATTTTGTGCCAAAAGTTGCTGAAAATATCCCAAAGCTGCAACAAATTTACTCGCTTGCCACGCTTGAATTCCTTTATCGAATAATGGCTGAGTTAATTGCTTTTTCTCTGAATCAAGACTGGTGGCTGCCCAGACTTCGTAAATTTCAATAGCCTGCTGTTTGCCGCGCGGCATTACCCGATCGATCCAGCGATAATAATAATTGTTACTAGCAGCCTGGTTATCTAAAATCGGCGTCTGAAAATCGGAAGTAAAACTATCTTGTCCTTCTCTTTCCAAATCGCACTTTAATAACAGACAGCTATTTGAATTTGACCGATCGCTACCATCATTGATAAACTCTCTAGCTTGGACGATCGCCGATTCGCTAACAATAATTTGACATCCGTAAATTTTAGTCAAATTTTCCAGCCGAGAAGCCGTATTTACCACATCGCCAATCACGGTAGAATCCATGCGACGAGCAGATCCTAAAGTCCCGATTGTCCCGATTCCCGTATTAATTCCAATACCAATATTAACAGGATATGCTAAATTATATTGATGGCGATCGGCATTAAATTTATGCAAACTTTCTTGCATGGCTACCGCCGCTTCGATCGCATCTAGAGGGTGAGATTTTGGCCTGTCAAATACCGCCATAATAGCATCGCCCAAGTATTTATCGATAAAACCGCCGTGGGAATTGATGCGATCGTTCATTTCAGTAAAAAAAGCATTCAACCATTCAAAAGTCTCTCTAGCTTCTTGAGATTCTGCAATTGCCGTAAAACCGCGAATATCGCAAAACAAAATCGTCATTTCTGCTTCTGTAACATTACCCAACTGAATAGATTCTACTCCCTGAGGCGCAATCCTCTCCAGCAACTGTTCCGGCACAAATAACTGAAACTTTTCTGAAAGATACTCGTTAGCCTCCCAAGCAGCAGCAATTTGGCGCTTGCTTTGCTCTTTTACCTGCTGGTTAAAATCAGAAGTAACAGCTTGCGATCGCATTTGACTCAAGCGCAAAACACTCTCAACTTTTGCTAGCATCAAACGGCTGTTCAAAGGCTTAGTCAAATAATCATCTGCCATCATTTCCAACCCCCTAAGGCGAGACATATCATCGTCGAGGGCTGTCAAAAAAATTATCGGTACAGTTTGCAAAACAGAATCTTGCCGCAATCGCGAGCACACTTCAAAACCGTCCATCTCCGGCATCATGATGTCCAGTAAAATCAAGTCAGGTTGGGATTTCCGCGCCATTTCTAGCGCTTCGTCACCAGATACCGCCGACACAGTAGCGTATCCTTTTAATTGCAACAACTCTTCCAAAAGAATCAGATTAGCTGGCTCGTCATCAACCAACATAATGCAGGGCGACTTGTTTGACATGGAATATGATGTATGAGTGTGTCACCGATCGGCAAAGATAAAGGATTGAGCTGTTGAGCGCGAGACATAGGAGTGAAAAGTCGATCGAGGGCAGGATGCCTCACTTTTCGCCTCAATCCTCAAAATAGATACCCCTGAGAAATTATAAATGTTGAGCTTGGTTAAGCTAAGTTGATTTTAGCTTCAATTTAAATATCGATCTACTATTGAGTTTAGCGTTTTGCGTCATAAATTGTAATAATTTACACCTCATCCGCTTGGAGGAAGACGTAGAGCCCCATCGCCTGGAATAGAGTTCAAACTCCTGCGTACCAAAGCCATACAAATCGTTCTACCACCTGAAGTTGAAGCTAAGAGTGCAGGGCCCACTTATCAGTGGCAAATATAACAGGGCGATCGAAGTTATCCTTGCAGGTGTCAAGCTTCTCGAACAACAGCAACACATCGATCGAGGAAAGCTGCAACAACTGCAACAAGATGCACCGATGGGTTGGGAAGCGTCGCAACGCGGTGAAGTTGTAGGTGGTGCAACTGCAATGGCAAAAATCCGCGCTAATAGGCGATCGGGCACTGTACCCGGAGGCATATCGTAATCCCTAGATCTGATATCTTGCACCAATATCAATAATTGAGAAAGAAACCGGTTTGGAGGCAAAAACTCTGCATCTAAACGCTTATTTTCGGTCAGAAACCCGGTTTCTCAAGGCTCATTTAGTCGCATTAAGGAAGCGTTTGGGTGTTCTTGGGATGAGTTGTTGGAATTGATGGGGATGGTTCTTTTGAGGAGTAAGGGCGATCGCTTTTTCATTTGTAGAGGAGTGGTGCGATCGCCCTCTTGGAAATTACAAAGTGCGATCGCTCAATTAAACAAAAACAACCCCGGATTGACGTGGAAAAACTTCCCCAAAGCTTCGGCTTGTTTCTTGCTGATTTCTATTTGTTTGCCGAGCTTATATTCTGTTTTAAACCTAACTGACAAAAGAACGGACAGTTGCGATCGCCAAATTCAAATCCAGCGGCTTGCTCAAATAACCCACAGCCCCAGCCTCCAAACAGCGTTCCCGATCCCCCGGCATCGCCATCGCCGTCACCGCGATCGCGGGTACAGACTGCCACGCAGGATGATTCTTAAGTTGGCGCATCAACTCAAAGCCGTCAATATCCGGCAACTGAATGTCCATCAAAATTAAATCCGGCAATGATTCCGGCGTCAGTCCCGCCGCAGAAATCCTCTCCTGCATTGCTTTGCCATCCGCGATCATCTCTACCCCGTAGCCCTCCAATTCCAACACTTCAGAAATTAACATTTGATTGAAAGGCTGGTCTTCTACCACCAAAATCCGCTTACCGCCAGCCGTTAAAGAAACAGCATCGGAACAATCGCCATCTGGATCTAAAGTACAAGCAGCAAAGGTTTTCAAATCTTGACGCATCTCCGTCAAAGGCAGCCAAACGCGAAATACGCTGCCCTCACCGGTAGCCGATCGAAAAGAAACAGTTCCGCCGTGCAGTTCCGCCAAACGCTTAGTTAAAGCCAAACCCAAACCAGTACCTTCGTGTCGCCGACTCAAGGAAGAATCAACTTGTTGAAAAGGTCTAAATAGCAGGTGCCAGCGATCTTTGGGAATGCCGATTCCAGAGTCTTTTACCTCCAAACAAAAGTAAGGCGTGCTTTCATTCACTGGAGAACAATCCGGTCTGTAATCGCCGCTAATTTCGCTGCCGTAGGCCAGACGCCCGCTGAGTTTAACCTGACCTCGCTCGGCCGTAAACTTGATCGCATTGGAAAGTAAATTGATAACTATTTGCCGCACTCGCCGTTCGTCTAGCAAAACTTTAGAGATGCGGTAATCGAGTTCTAAAGACAAAGCAATTCGCTTTTTGTCTGCCCGCGGCTGAATCATTTTCAAACAGTCACTCGCGAGTTCGTGAACGCGCACCGGTTCTAAATTTAGCTCTACTTTGCCCGCTTCAATTTTAGAAAGATCGAGGATATCGTTGATCAGTTGCAGCAAGTGCTGGCCGCTTTTTTCGATCAGTTCTACGTAGTTAATTTGGCGGTCGGTTAACTGCTGCCGCAGCAGCAAGTCAGAAAATCCGAGGATGCTGTTTAACGGCGTCCGCAATTCGTGGGACATGGAAGCTAAAAACTCGGATTTTAATTGAGAAGAATATTCTAATTGTTCGTTAACTCGGCGGAGGTTTTCTTGAGCCTGGGCTCGCTCGATCGCAGCCCCGAGAGTCCGGCAAGCAGCTAACAAAACTTCTTGCTGTTGGGATTCTTGCAGTTTTTGAAGGTTGCGCGATTCCAGCGTCAGCACGCCGATAATTGTACCGTTGTTAGCTGCGATCGGAAAAATTCCTAACTGCCCGATGCCGGGGTGCCGGAATCCCTTTACTGCCCTTGGATGGTTGGCATAATCTTCCACAAATAAAGGTTTGCCGGTTTCTACAACTTCCCACAGCAAGCCCTCGCCGTAGGAGATACCTCGATCGAGCACTTCTTGCATTCCATCGGCTACCGGTTGCCCGTAACTAGCTATAAATTGGGTCGAAACGTGATTCGAGATTGCCCCTGCTTGTCTGTCTGTCCCTTCGCCGCTAATTACTTTCACATCTCCGAAAGCTGCATTCATTGCCTCTACTAGATAGGTGAGGGCAAATTGACCTATTTCTTGCAAGCTGTTCGAGTTTTGCAGTCTTTCTGTTAAACCTAAAAGAAATCTCAGCCGCCGGACTTCGGCATTTAAACTAGCTTGAGAACGCTGGTGGATCGTCACGTCTCTAAAGGTAAACAGCCGTCCGCCGTTAGAAGTTAGGGCGGTGTAAACTTCCAAACAAACTCCGTTCGACTGCTCGAAATAAAATGATAAACTTTCGCTCTGAGCTTTTTGCAGCGCTTGCTTGAATTGTTCGCACTGTTGGACTGACCAGTAACCGCGAGCTACAATTTCTACAAATAACAGTTCGCAGTTGGGCTTGGTCGCCAGCCATTCTGACTGCAATCCCCAAGTTTGAGCCAATTTTTTGTTGAACAAAACTAAGCGACCCAACGAGTCGAACAGAGCGATTGCGTTGTCTACTTGGTTGAGTATCAGTTCTCGATCGTCCTGCAACTGCCAGTCTATCTCCATTTCTCCGGGGTTCGTCACTCTTAGTTTTGCTGTCATAGCTGCCAATGGATGTAGCTCGGGCAATCTTAGTAGTTTTTCTTATGTTGACATAATTTTACACTTTTTGAAAGTGAGTGCGATCGGGCAAATTTGTGATCTGAGACACTTGAAGGAAGAAGGAAGAAGGAAGAAGGAAGAAGGAAGAGGGAAGAAGGAAGAAGGAAGAGGGAAGAAGGAAGAAGGAAGAGGGAAGAGGGAAAAATCTATCGGATTAAAGGTTTCAGCAATTAAGAATTATAAATTATTGCTCGATCGGTAAAATAAATAGGATAATGAAAGCTGGTGAACGTTGTCGAACGATCGGTACGTTCGATCGATCGATTGTTGTCAATATAACTGAGGCAGAATCAATTTATGAAAAAATCCCATTTAGTTCTAAGCATTCTGGCATCCATCGCTATAGTGGGTGCGATCGGTGACAGGGTTTTATTGCAGCCGTTGCCTCCTCCCCCCCCGCAGTCGGAGCCTCCATTACCGAACCCGAAACCCCAAGAAGAACCTCCATTGCCGAGTGCAAAACCTACCTTACCGAATGCAGAAAATTTGTTAGATGCAGCGAGCAAATTAGCGATCGAAAAATACCAAAATGCGTCTTGCGAAGAGCTATCTCAGATGCAAGCCAAATCTGGTAAGGGAGCCGCAGCGAGCCACAGTCCTGAGAAGCTCGCGCAAGCCAAAGCGATCGAATTCTTGCGCAACAACCCTGAAATTCGTCAGGAATTTATCAATCGAGTTGCACCGCCGATCGCCAATAAAATGTTTGAATGCAATATCATTCCCTAGTATTTGCTCCTAGTATTTGCTCCTAGTATTTGCTCCTAGTATTTGCTCCTAGTATTTGCCCAACTGTTTGAGGAAGAATTTATGAAAAAGGCTTATTTGTGGCTAGCTGCGGTACTTACTATCTCAATAGTTATAAGTTCCTGCGAACAATTGGCAAGCAACGAAGCTTTATTGGATGTTGCTGCCAATCTGGTGATTAACAAATATCAAAGCGCTTCCTGCGAAGAGATTGCCCAAATGAAACCCCAGTCAGGCAATAGTTCGCAAGCAAGTGGCGGGCAAGATGCTGCTCTCCAGAAAAAGGCGATCGAAATGTTGCGGAAAAATCCAGAAATGCGCAAGAAATTTATCGATCGCGTTGCCGGACCGATCGCCAATAGAATGTTTGAATGCAACCTAATTCCGTGATATTCTTTTAACGAGAATGAATGCTATGGTTAGCATCTACAGACTCGCTAGATTCATGCTCAAAAAATTGCCTCTTTCTTGGAGCCATGCGGCGTTCTGGATCGATGCCCTCGAAGGTTGGCGGCAGCCAAACTCGCACTACCAACAGCGTTCCCAAAACCAGCAAGAAGCAGCCCGTTGACAGTATTTGAACCCAGGGAGTTTCCAGCACTCCCCGCACGATTACTTCCCGCAAAACTGATACAATACAGACTTCTACGGCGACGCCGATCGAAACCCTCTGCTCTTGCAAGTAAATAATTAACAGCCGAAATAATTCCACTAAAACTAACAGAAATAGTATATCTGCCGTTACTTCATGAAATTTCAAAGGAGGCAGCAGCGAGAAAAACATTTCGCGCAGTTCCAGCACCATGAAACAGAACAAACCGATACATAAAGAAATTACAATCAAATCCTGAACTGTTTCTAAAGCAGTGACGATTATTTTCAGGTTTAACCACAGAGGAGGGTTGCTGGGTGAATTGTGTAAAGACTTTTGCATCGATCGCTCCTGTAACTTATTTCACTTAATTACAGTTTATGTTAAATCGAACTTATCGTTACCGTTTTTCAGGTTTAATATATTTATCAGACCGATAAAGCAGCGCTCAATTTGCACTTCGATCGAAATTTTTATTTTAGCCCGCAGCGGGTTGACAGTTTGTCAAGGTTTGTGGTAAGAGGCGGGTGGTAATTGAAAATAGCAATTAGTTAGGTTCGATCGATCTTCGGCAAAAGTTGAGAATGCCGATCGGGCCGAATGCTCTAAAATAGTAAAAAATTAAATTCCCTAGCTTGATAAAATTAAGCTAGCGACTCTAGGCTCATATCAAACAAAAGCCGGAAAGTCAACCCGACAATCACAAGCAACCCAGAGAGGATTGAACACAATGGCATTTGAACTTCCACCGTTACCCTTCGCCGCTGACGCCCTAGAGTCAGGTCATATGTCGGCCAATACGTTTTCGTTCCACCACGACAAGCACCATGCTGCTTACGTGACCAATCTCAACAAATTAGTTGAAGGTACCGAACTCGCGAGCAAATCCCTCGAAGAAGTGGTCAAGGAATCCTTCAAAGATCCATCTAAAGCGGGCATCTTTAACAATGCCGCTCAAGTTTGGAACCACACTTTTTTCTGGAATTCTTTAAAACCGGGCGGCGGTGGCACTCCAACTGGTGCTTTAGCTGACAAAATCAATGCCGACTTCGGCAGCTTCGACAAATTCAAGGAAGAATTTAAGAATGCTGCAGCAACCCAATTCGGCAGCGGCTGGGCTTGGCTGGTTTCCGACAACGGCACTTTGAAAGTAACCAAAACTCCCAACGCCGAAAACCCCATCGTCCACGGACAAACCCCCTTACTAACTTTGGATGTGTGGGAACACGCTTATTACCTGGACTTCCAAAACCGCCGTCCCGATTACATTGCTAATTTCTTGGACAACCTAGTTAATTGGGATTTTGTAGCTGCTAATTTAGCTGCGGCTTAGCTAGTTCGGCCCGAATCCCCATACCATATTGTTTACAAATTGGTGTGGGATGAAAGCCCAGTTGATTGAGGTGGGATGGCTGACCATCTTGCGCAGCAACAGGGAAGTCATCACCGCCGAAATCGACAATTTTTGATACAATTGAACTACAGTGGGGCCCGACGTGTTCCTCACTATAAAACGCCGTAGAGAAAAACTATTTGGAGTATCTCGAAGGAAGATCGAGGGTATCCTTAACAGGACTCAGATGCCCAAACTATATTGCTTGCAATTAGTGTGGGAGCGTCACTAGGAATAGCAGTTTGAGGGCTGAATTTCCCATTGCAAACTTCTGCGGTTTGTCGTGAGGACTTCAGTCATTTTTTATTCACCACCATAAAGGCTAGAGTCGGGCTGCATCAGTCCTGTTTCTAATTCGGCAGGTACTATTTCCAACCCAAAAATGCGAGCAAATTCAGCAAGTACGATCGGTCTGACTACCTCAACATCAATTCCGGGAATAAACTGTTCTAAACTCCCCACAGGTTTATCTGGAATTCCGCAAGGTACAATTTGTTTAAAACCCTCAAGCTCCGGACAAACATTTAAAGCAAAACCGTGCATCGTAATCCAGCGGCTGACCTTAATTCCGATCGCGCCTACCTTGCACCCATCCACCCAGACACCCGTCATCCCCGGTACTCGCGCCCCCTTCAGCCCTAAAACAGTCAGTACCCCCAACAATACTTCCTCCAACTGCCGCAAATACCAGTGCAAATCCTGTTGGTGGCGGCGCAAATTCAAAATTGGATAGCCCACCAACTGACCCGGACAGTGATAAGTCACCTCACCTCCCCGTTCCACTCGGTGCAGTTCCGGCTCAGGTCGCTGCGAGTCAAACTTCAAAAATTCCAACTTAGACCCCAATCCCAAAGTGTAAACCGGCGGGTGTTCCAGCAAAATCAACACATCCGGCAAATCAGGATTGTCGCGGCGTTCTTGCACCAGTTGTTGCTGCACCTCCCAAGCTTTTGAGTACGGTACTAGCCCCCAGTCGAGCAGCCGACAGGGGTGAGGGGCGAGAGATTGTAGGGGAGATGGAGAAATCATGCAAAAAATCAAGAGCAAGAACAACTTTAACTCGAATTCTTATTAATTCTTATTATTTCCTAAAAAGATGTATGGAAGTTAAAAATTTTGAAAAAAGGTGTTTTCTACAATACAAAGTGCTACTGTAATATTTATACCCAAGTTAGAGAAGGGAGGGAGCTCTATGAAGCTTGTTATCCAGGGTAAAAATATAGAAGTCACTGATGCAATTCGAGAATACGTCAACCAAAAGGTTGAAAAGGCTGTCAGCCATTTTCAAGCTTTGACGACAGAGGTAGACGTACACCTATCAGTGGCTCGAAACCCAAGGATAAATCCTAAGCAGACTGCTGAGGTAACAATTTATGCTAACGGTAGCGTAATTCGGGCTGAGGAAAGCACCGAAAATCTCTATGCGAGCATAGATTTAGTTGCCGACAAGATTGCCCGTCAACTGCGAAAATTTAAGGAAAAACGCCAGGACAAAAGTCATAGCAACACCAAAACAGGTACTGCGGTTGAGGAACATCCTGTAGCAGATCTGATTGGCTCGCGCACTCCAGAACTTCCTAGCGAGGTGGTGCGGACTAAGTATTTTGCCATGCCTCCGATGACAGTGCAAGAAGCTTTGGAACAATTGCAGATTATCGACCACGATTTCTATATGTTCCGCAATGCGGAAACTGGGGAAATTAACGTGCTCTACGAACGCAAACACCACGGCGGCTATGGAGTAATCCAACCTCACGGCAACGGCAATGGTAATGGCAAAAATGGCAAAACTGCTAGTGTTGCACCTGAAAGATCCAGCGCTGTGAAGACTTAGATAATTGCTGGCTAATTGCGGGCGATCGCGCAAGCGATTAGCCATTTAGGACTGAAGTCCTCACTACCAAGCGATTCATTCGTTCGTAGCAAGGACTTTAGTCCTTTCTTCATTCAAGTAAATCCCTTTAACTTTTGAGAGTTTCTAAAGTTTTAAGTGCCTCAGCAACGTGTGCTTTGAAATCTAACATCGAGTCAAAAATGTGCCTGACAATTCCTTGTTTGTCAATGACGTAAGTCACTCTACCGGGCATAATCCACAGGGTAGCTGGAACTCCGTACAATTGACGCACTTTATTACCAGTATCGCTCAAAAGTGTAAAGGGTAGCTGATATTTAGCAGAAAATTTTTGGTGGGACTGCTGCGAATCTTCGCTAATCCCAATTACTTCTGCACCTGCGTCTTTAAAAACTTCATAACTGTCTCGAAAAGCGCAAGCTTCAGCCGTACATCCGGGCGTGTCATCTTTGGGATAAAAATAGACAATGACATTTTTTTGACCCCGAAAATCCTTGAGGCTGATTGATGAGCCAGTTTGAGAGGGTAAGGTAAAATCCGGCGCGGTATCTCCTACTTTAACAGTCATATTTTTTGGTTGACAAACAGAATCCAACAGGTATGTTTTGCGAACATCTCTCTATTCTATTATCAAACGGTCGCTACTATCCATTGCGATCGAAATGCACTGCCCCCAAAATCAATCGCCGTCATTAAATATTAGCGCCTGCAAAGCGATCGCTACTATCCATTGTTATCAGAAAAATGGGTTGAAAACCCCGTCGTAGAACGACGGCTTTACAAGACTTCACACACAGCTTACAAATTAGGGGTGAAACTGGAAGTATGACCTTAAAAGCCTTCAGCTACCGATTCTACCCGACGCCGGAACAAGAGAACTTGTTGCGACGAACAATGGGCGGAGCGAAGCGGAGGGTGTGTGCGCTTGGTTTACAACCGTGCCTTAGCCCTAAGAACTGAGGCTTGGTATCTTGAACAAAAACGAGTAGGCTGTAGCGAAACTTCTGCAATGCTCACCGCATGGAAGAAAACTGAGGAATTAAACTTTCTCAATGAAGTTTCTGCTGTACCCCTACAGCAATGCTTGCGACACTTGCAAACAGCTTACAACAACTTCTTTGACGGGCGAGCAAAATATCCCAACTTCAAGAAGAAGCGAAACGGTGGCAGTGCAGAATTTACCAAGTCGGCATTTAGATTCCAAGAAGGGCAGGTCTACTTAGCAAAATGTGCTACTCCACTGCAAATTCGATGGAGTCGAACACTACCTGCGGGTGCAACACCTTCAACTATTACTGTAAAACTTGCACCATCGGGTAGGTGGTCAGTCTCACTGTTGGTGGATGTGGAAATTGAAACACTACCTCAAACAAACACGCAAATCGGTATCGACTTAGGAATTACCAGTTTGCTGGCTCTGAGCACTGGCGAAAAAATTACCAATCCCAAAGGATTTAAGGCAAAATATCGCAAACTCTTAAGAGCACAGAAAGCTTTAAGTCGGAAACTCCAAGGGTCAAATAACCGCCACAAAGCACGGCTGAAAGTAGCCAGAGTGCATCAAGAAATTGCCGATGCAAGGAAAGATAACCTGAACAAGTTAACAACGCGGTTGGTGCGCGAAAATCAAACCATCGCCGTCGAAAATTTAGCTGTGAAAAACATGGTCAAGAACCGAAAACTCGCTCTCGCCATCAGTGATGCAAGTTGGGGTGAATTGGTCAGACAACTTGAGTACAAGTGTGACTGGTACGGTCGTACTTTAATCAAAATAGACCGATGGTTTCCCAGCTCAAAACGTTGTTTTGAGTGCGGTAACATTGTGGAAAAAATGCCGTTGAATGTCAGAGAATGGGACTGCCCTAATTGTGGGGCACATCACGACCGAGACATCAACGCAGCAAAAAATATTTTGGCGGCAGGGCTTGCCGTGTCAGTCTGTGGAGCGACCGTCAGACCCGAACAGAGTAAATCTGTTAGGGCGGGTGCGAAAACCCTTAAAGGGAAGAAGCAGAAACCTAAATCGTGAGGTTTGGGAATCCTCGCCGTTAAGAAGGCGGGGAGGATGTCAATGAGATACAATGCCCCCCAGAATAAATCGCCATCATTATCATAAAATTGCACGTCACCGTCGGATGAAATGACCAGAGATTCGAGAATCATGCAGGTTTTGAATTTTTCTAAGGCAATGCCGTGTCCCTACAGATATCGCGTAGAATGTCGGTGCCGAAAATTTTCCCTGCATTCAACCAAGCAATGACTCAAACTTGTCCCGCAGCAGACTAAACTAGAAATAGCACAAAAATTACAGCAATTGTTTGCTGCCTTTAACCAACCATGAGTCAAACCTTGGAAAATCTCACCGCGATCGATGACAAGCTGTCCAAACGCCACATCGACCTCGATCCCGGCGGCTACTTCATCATCTACCTCGATCGCGAAAACAGCTCGATCTGCGCCAAACACTTCACTAATGTTATCGACGATCGCGGCCTCGCTGTCGATCCCGAAACTGGCAAACCCATCCCCGCCCGCGGCAAAGTAGAACGCACTCACGCTACACTTTTTACCGCAAGAACGGCCAAAGAACTGTGCGTCAAAATCTTAGAAGAAACCCGCCCCAGTCCCGTGACAATGTTGGATCACGCAGCTTATTTGGGACGGGAATTTGTCAGGGCAGAAATTGCTTTGGTGAACGATGGAGAATACGTTCAAGATTAACGAAGGAAGAAGGAAGAAGGAAGAAGGAAGAAGGAAGAAGGAAGAAGGAAGAAGAACAACGATCGACTGTCAGCGTTCGGCGAGCGCGCTCGCGTCGAAGCCTGACAACTGTCAACTGTCAACTGTCAACTGTTTAAGAAAAACCTTGATACCAGAAATAAGTTACCATCGGAATCACTGTAGCTAAAACTAACAGTACGACCACCACAATTGTGGCACTGCCTCGGTCAGTTTCTTCAGCTTTTTTAAACGTGCCTTCAACCTGAATGTTGTCAACAATTTTAGGAGCACCCGGATCTGGTTCGCCTGACAAAACAGTGGCAATACGAGAAGCAGCAGCAGTAAAAGCTTCGTTGTATTTGTCGCCTTCTCGCAGCGGTACTTGCAGCGTTTCTCCAGTTACACTCTGCGCGATTTCATCAGTTAATAAAGACTTCACTCCTTCCCCCGTGCTAATTGCGGCACTGTTAGTAACAGTATCGAGAACGAGTAAAGCTCGATCGGCCTTTTCTGCATCTGTGGGAAACCATTGTTCAAACAGTTTGTTGCTAAAACTAGCAGCAGTTTCGCCGTAATCCAAGCGGTGAAAAGTTACAAATCGGACTTCTTTACCTGTTTGCTTTGCCAAATTGTCGAGGACGCTACTGATATTGCTTTCGCTGCTGCGACTGAGCACTTCGCCTTTGTCGAATACCCAAGTACGATCGCCCGCCGCCAACACCGGCATTTCGTACACGCCCGTTGCCAATGCGGGCATTACGGCTATCTGGGATGCGATTAGGGTGATGGCTAGGGCGACTGCCAAAGATTTGAGGTATTTTATCGAACTAAAGACTCGATCGAGGAGTTTTGCCATAGGGTTGACTGTAAATTAACTTTTTCCCACAAACATTATACAAAGAGTTTCCCACCTCTTCGCTCCGATCGAGCTGCTAATTCCAATTATTGAATGCCACGCCATGCCCGTGCCAGTTGGAGGTAAAATTTATTGTTGAGCAGTATTTAAAATTAGCTCGCCGATCGAACTCAAGCACCGGATTCTTTTAAACTTTTAATTATGGAACCAGCAGAAACTTATAAAGGTTGGATACTTCAGTCTCAGAAAGTATTCTATGTAGAAGTTTGGGATGCCTGCGGCAACCGCCACGTCGCCGTCCAAAATGCTAAGACAGAAGAGGAAGCTTTGGAATTGGCTAAAAAGTGGATTGACAAGTACGATGCCAAGCCGGGAAGGATGCCGCTGGATGTACCTTATCCTTTTGGCGATCCGATCGATATGCCTTTTTGATGGCGATGCGGTAGGAAGGCTGCATTCCCTCCGCTTGCAGCGATCGTCTGTGTTAGCTTAACTTTAAATGCAGTTAAAGATTGCACTTTTAGTTTGAGGTTTAGAGTCCCCTTAGCTTAAAAAAGCGGGACTGGAAGCATTTAAAGCCCCCTCTGCTTGAGGGGGATCTAGATTCAGGTAAAAACCAGCGCGATCGAGGGTTTCAGTCTTCAGTTGACAAAACAAAAAGCAATGCGGTATCCGTGATGCTTTCCGCTGCTGTACTCGCTATCTCGTTTTTAATGAAAATCGTTCCTAGGGGAATTATGTCTATTTAACCTGAGATCTTGCACCAGTCGCAATAACCTGTAGGGGCGGGTTCTCAACAGTCACAGAAGGTAGCAAATAGGTTAATAAACCGCCCCACCCACCACGAAACCTCTTAATGACATTGGTGCAAGATGTGAGTTTAACCGGACACAAGCTGAGTTCAGATAATGAGTT
>JAAUPF010000122.1 GCA_012034575.1 Richelia sp. CSU_2_1
AGAAGGAAGAAGGAAGAGGGAAGAAGGAAGAAGGAAGAGGGAAGAAGGAAGAAGAGAAGGAAGAAGGAAGAAGGAAGAAGGAAGAAGAGAAGGAAGAAGTTACAATTTCCGCGTCCGATGGGGGGGAGGCTTTTTTTGATTTAATTTATATTGGCGGGGCATTGGGAGTGATTCATGCCGCCGTGATGGCGAGATTGGGCTATCGAGTTTTGCTGTTGGAACGAATGCCTTTCGGGCGGATGAATCGGGAATGGAATATTTCTCGCGATGAAATTCAAAGTTTAATCGACCTGGGTTTGTTTACTGCTGCGGAAGTAGAAACTTTAATTGCCAGAGAATACAAAGACGGCTACAACAAGTTTTTTGATGCTAACAATCCGCCCATTGCTAAAGCACCGATTTTGCACACGCCGAAGGTACTCAATGTTGCTTTAGATGGCGAGAAATTGCTGTATTTGGCGGGGGAAAAACTAACAGCAGCCGGCGGAAAAATCTGGGATGAAACAGAGTTTGTGAGAGCCGATGTAGGCTCGGAAAAAGTTACTGTTCGGTGCTGTCACTTGCCGGAAAAAGCCGATCGAACTGTATCGGGGCGGCTGCTGGTGGATGCGATGGGTTCTGCTTCTCCGATTGCTTGGCAGTTGAACGGAGGCAGGGCTTTTGACAGCGTTTGTCCGACGGTGGGATGCGTGATTGATGGGGGATTTGAGGCGGGTGTTTGGGATTCCGAGTACGGGGACGTTCTCTACAGTCACGGCGACATTTCGCGGGGCAGGCAGCTTATCTGGGAACTGTTTCCCGCTGCGGGAGAAGAACTGACAGTTTATTTATTTCACTACCACCAAGTTCACCCAGAAAATCCCGGTTCTTTGCTGGAATTGTACGAAGATTTTTTTACAATTTTGCCCGAGTACCGCCGCTGCGACATGGATAAATTGGTGTGGAAAAAACCGACATTTGGCTACATTCCGGGGCATTTTAGCACGGACAGCACCGATCGCACTGTGGCCTTCGATCGATTAATTTCGATCGGCGATGCGGCTTCCCTGCAATCTCCTTTAGTATTCACCGGTTTTGGCTCTTTAATTCGCAATCTTTTCCGCTTAACAGACCTGGTGGATACAGCTTTAAAACACGATTTGTTGAAGGCAAATCACCTCAACCAAATTCGCGCCTACCAGAGCAATGTTTCCGTAACTTGGTTGTTTTCTAAAGGGATGATGGTTCCGACAGGCCGCACTTTGCCACCGCAAAGAATTAATTCGATTCTCAATACTTTTTTCGGTATTTTGGCGAGAGAAGAACTCGCCGTCGCCGAAACTTTTATTAAAGACAGAATCGACTGGCTGACTTTCAATCGACTTGCCCTGCAAGCTGCCGGACAAAACCCTTCTCTGCTGCTGTGGATTTTAGATTTTGTGAGTTTGGGGGATATCGGGCGCTGGTTGCGCAGTTATTTCACCTTTACTCTGGTGGCTTTGGCGAGTTGGCTTTTCCAGTGGCTTCCCAACTTCGCCCGCAGGGTAAAACCTTGGTTGGAACCTCGCTATCCGGCTGTTTGGTTGCGACTGTTGACTGTTAGTTATGCTCTCACTTATGGGATGGGACGGCCTCAAAAATCGTAGCAATTTTCGATTTTCTATTTTGCGTAAGGACGCGGCACTGCCGCATCCTTTATTATCCTGCGGTTTGCGGTTAAATTCGATCGCGCGATTTGAGATATAAATAGAAAAATAAGACTTGCGCCTGAAGCCAAAAGTTCGTAAAAAATTGGTTCGATCGGCCTAGCAACCTTCAATTTTACCCCGCTCAACCCGCAAGTCCTATAAAAATTTTCCCGCTTTAAAAAACTTGGTTTTATTTATTCTGGGAATCAGGAGTGTCGGCGATTAAATCGTCTTTATCAATTTTCGGAACAAAATCGGGACGTTCTTTGGCTTCCCAACCTGGGGGACGCTTGGAATTGTACCAGGCGATCGAGCCGATCGTCACTGCGGCAATGAAGCCAACAACCAAAACTGCGATGGGAACGCTCAAGCTGATATCTGTCATTAGCTTAAATCCTTTTTTACTTTGCTTCGGAATTATTATAAACGCGATCGGGCAATTTCTGGATATATCTCAAGGCTGAAACAGCGAGTAATACCAAGGGGATACGGCACTCGGGCGTGTTTTAAAACTCGCAGATCCCCCCAGCCCCCTTTAAAAAGAGGGGGGAGTCAGAGTCTTGAAGTCCCCCTTTTTAAGGGGGATTTAGGGGGATCTGAATCTGATGGAGATATTATCAAACCTCAATTGCGGTCATAATGTTGGGAAGTTCAAAAGATCGGAGCTAATTTTATGCCTTGGGGAACAATAGCATTGCTGTTGGCTGGCAGTTTCGGCTTGGGTTGTTTGCCGCTAACTGGATGGATTGCACGCGCGATCGCGGGTAAAGATTTGAGCGTAACGGGCACGGGAAATGTCGGCGTGTCGGCGGCCTTCATTCACGGGGGTAAAATAGCGGGAATAGCTGCTGTTTTGGCAGAAATTGCTAGGGGAATTGTGCCGGTGTTGGCGGCGCGGATTTGCCTCCCGGATGCACCCGCGATCGCGATCGCCCTGTTGATTCCTCTGGTTGCTGGCAGGTACGCGATCGCGCGCGGTGGTGGCGTTACTAATGCTGTTTGGGGTGTTTTGGCGTTTTCGCCGCCGGTGGCTGTTGCATCGGGCATTTCCGGGCTGCTAGGGTGGTATTTGGCAGGGAGTTGGTGGGGTGCGGGGCGATCGAGGTTGTTTGCTTCCCGCTTGGGCTGTCTTTCGACTCCGCTTTGGGTGTGGGTATTTCGCCAGTCTGTGACAGAGTTTTTAGCTGCTGCGGGATTGGCTGGTTTGTTGCTAGCAATTAATTTGATTCAGGGTGATGATATGGCTTTATCTCGATTGGATAAATCGGAACAGTTGTTTTCTTTAGATGATGCGCTGAATGCTAAGGTTTGCGGTGATAAAGCGGCGCGATTGTCTCAACTCAAACGTGCGGGGTTTAATGTACTTCCCGGTTTGGTTTTATCGCCTAAATCTGGTAGCGATCGTCAAGCTTTGTCAATTTCTAATGAGTTAATCCAAAATCTCAAATCTAAAATCCAAAATCGAGCAATTGTGCGATCGTCCGCTGCGGGAGAAGATGGTAATATTAGTTCGGCTGCGGGACAGTATCAAAGTATCGGCCCTGTTTTTACTGATACAGAATTGGCTGATGCTATTAATTGCTGCTATCGATCTTATTGGACTGCGGAAGCTGTTGCTTACCGCCGCCAGCGACAACTCCCCGATGCGCAAATGGCTGTTTTGATTCAGCCTTATATTGACAGCGAAATTGCGGGTGTCGCCTTTACTCGCAATCCTTTAGATGGCGGTTCTCAAGTAATTGTTGAAGCTGTAACTGGCGGTGCAGAAGCCGTTGTCGGCGGACAAGTTACTCCAGTACATTTGGAAATAGATTTCAGCCAGCCGGAAGTTTTAGAAAACGATTTAGTTCCAGGTAGCAAAGATCCAATTACCAGCAAAGAAATTTTAGCAGAATTAGTGAAAGTGGCGCGGGCGATCGAGGATTTTTTTCACGGCATTCCGCAAGATATTGAGTGGAGTTGGGATGGCGAAAAACTGTGGATTTTGCAAAGCCGACCGATTACTAATTTGCAGCCGATTTGGACGCGAACTATTGCAGCCGAAGTGATTCCCGGTGCAATTGTGCCGCTAACTTGGTCGATTAACCGGCCACTGACTTGCGGTGTGTGGGGAGAAATTTTTCAGATTGTTTTGGGCGACAGAGCAAATAATTTAAACTTTAATGAAACGGCAACTTTGCTCGGTTCTCACGCTTATTTTAATGCAACTTTGTTAGGCGAAATCTTTCGGATGATGGGATTGCCAGAACAGGGTTTAGAGTTTTTGGTGCGGGGGCAAAAAATGGGCAAGCCGCCCTTGGGTAAAGTTTTGCCGAATTTGCCGGGTTTGTGGCGTTTGGTGCAGCGAGAAAGGGCGCTCAATGCAGAATTTAAGGTCGATCGAACTGCAATTTTTCTGCCCGCTTTGCAAAGTTTGGAGAAGGAAGAAGGAAGAAGGAAGAAGGAAGAAGGAAGAAGGAGGAAGGAAGAAGGAAGAAGCGAGAGGGAAGAAGGAAGAGGGGAGAGGGAGGAAGGAATAGAAGAGAAGGCAGAAGGAAAAGGGGAGAGGGAAGAAAGGCAAGAAGGAATATTAATGCCCGACGCCCAGCCTTTCATGTCCAATTACCAATTACCGATTACCGATTCCCAATTCCCAATTACCAATTATGAATATTTATTGGAATTGTTGGAGAGAGCGGAGCAAATTCAGGAGTGGCTGAAACCGATTACTTACTACAATATATTAGGACCGATCGGGCTGGCAATTCGCAAAGCAATGTTTCGCGTTTCCGATGAATGGCTCGACAATAATAGCGCTCCTGAAATTGCTTCGGTGCGAGCTTTGCAGCGGCTAGCTCAAAAGTTGCATCAAACTGCTGTTTTGCAGTTTCAGGAAGCTGTTTCAGCGGCAGAATTAACGCGAGTATTTGCTGAAACTCCGGCTTTAGAAGTCGAGTTTTTGCAGTGGCTTGACTGCTACGGATATTTGAGCGAAGTGGGAACTGATATTGCCGTTCCTACTTGGCGGGAACAGCCGGAAATTTATCAAAGATTGTTGGTAAATATGGCTCTAGAGGAAGGAAGAAGGCAGAAGGAAGAAGGCAGAAGAAATGAGGATTTAGTAAAGAGTCGGGAATTGGGGTTAAATTTTTGGCAGAAGTGGCGGTTGAATAAATGTCAGGAAAGGGCGAGAGTTAAGAGCGAAATTAGCGAAATTTATGCGCGGTTGCTGGCTCATTTGCGCTGGACTTTTTTGGCTGTAGAAGCTTGCGGGCTGTCAATGGGAATTTTTGAGGAAGCAGGGGATATTTTTTATTTGGAATTTAGCGAAATCAAAGACTGGATTCGCAGCGGTGTGAATGTTTCGTTTCAAGATACAATCAAAGAAAGGCGCGAACGGTTGGAGTTCGATCGAACTCGCTCTATCCCTCCTGTAGTTTACGGCAATTTGCTGCCAAATACTCAAAAAACAAGTCTCGAACTTGCAACAACAACATCTGTCATGCAGGGAATTCCCGCAAGTATCGGCATCGTTGAAGGTGTTGTAAAAATTTGTCGCAGCGCAACTGTAGAATTGGGAGAAAATGCGATCGCGATCGTACCTTATACCGATGCGGGATGGGCACCACTGCTGTTAGGTGCGAGGGCAATTGTTGCGGAAGTTGGCGGACAATTATCTCACGGTGCAATTATTGCTCGGGAATACAAAATTCCCGCAGTAATGAATGTTACCGAAGCAACAACTCGCTTGCAAGACGGGCAAAAAGTTCGCGTTGACGGATATCTCGGCACAGTCGAATTGCTAGAATAATCTAGCACGATCGGGTTCGCAGTGAGGGCTTCAGCCCTCAGAATCATCGATACTAAACAAAAAAGGTTCGCATTCAGGATTTCAGTCCTCAAAATTGTCTGTACTAATAAAACGCTTGGTGAAAATAAAGCAATCTAATCCAAGGTGAATCAATGGCAAAAATTATTGCAGTTACAGAAGCTATTAAAAGTCTTGCAGAAGCTGAAGCGAGATTTAATTTAACCCGCAATGAGGATGAGGACTTTTTTACCGAATGGCAAACCCAATTGCCGCTTCCCAACGACTCCGAACAGATAGCATTGGATACGCTGCGCCGCAGATTGCTATACCATAGAGCTGATGGCGAATTGCTAGAAGGAGCAGTAACTTTGCTGGTAGCATCACCTTTGTTAAAATTGGCAGGATTCTACGATCCGCCGTTTAAAATGAAAGCTGAAGCAGCAGTCGAAATTGCGATCGATGATGGCGAAGAAATCCTGCGCGGGCGCATCGATATCTTAATTTTACACGCTCGGCTTTGGGTAATGATTTTAGAGTGTAAGAAAACAGCGATTTCGACGCGATCGGCCTTACCTCAAGCACTAGCATACATGATGGCAAATCCAGATTTAGAAAAACCAAGATTTGGGATGCTGACAAATGGCGATGATGTATTATTTGTAAAACTTGAAGCTCGATCGAGGCCTCAATACCGGTTATCGCGGGCATTGTCGATTTATACTGTGCCTAGTGAATTGCGATCGGCTTTTCAAGTTTTGAAGCATTTAGGGCAAACTATTATTAATATATGAGTTAGATTTGACACTCTCCAGCGTGAACGCAGGGGGATTCTTGGCTCAACCAGTCAACTTGCCCGGTAAATTTATGAACAGCTTTTAGAGATTTGAGATTGAAAATACTTTGCCTCAGCAACGGTCACGGAGAAGATATCATCGCCCTGCGAATTTTGCAAGAACTGCAAAAACACCCGCATTCTCCAGAAATAGCGGTGTTTCCCCTAGTAGGTGAAGGGCGAGTTTTTGCTCAACTCGAAACAGCCCGCATTATCGGTCCGGTGCAGCGAATGCCTTCTGGCGGCTTCATTTACATGGATGGTAAGGAATTTTTGCGCGACATCAGGGGCGGCTTAATTCAATTGACACTAGCTCAATTTAAAGCCATCCGCAGTTGGGCGCGCACTCAAAAATCATCGGGGGAAAACTGCGCTATTTTAGCCGTCGGCGATATTGTACCCCTGCTGTTTGCTTGGCTGAGCGGCTTACCCTATGCCTTTGTGGGAACGGCGAAATCCGAGTATTATTTGCGGGACGAAAACGGGCTGTTGCGGCGCAAATTCGGCACTTGGGATAATTGGTCGGGTTCGGTTTATTTGCCTTGGGAACGCTGGCTGATGAGTCGCCAGCGCTGTCGGGCCGTGTTTCCCAGGGATGCGCTGACGGCCGAGATTTTGCAAAAGTTGGGCATTCCGGCTTGCGATTTGGGAAATCCGATGATGGACGGGCTGTCGCCGGAAGCATCAAACCCCGCTTTTTACGGCGCTGATGCCGAGTTGCGGGAAAAAGAGCGCCCGATCGCGATCGCTCTGTTACCCGGTTCTAGAGCGCCGGAAGCCTACGCTAATTGGCAGGTAATTGTAGAGGCGATCGGTGGGATTTTGTCGGCGATGGGCGATCGTAAATTGTTATTTTTAGGGGCAATTTCCCCGGAATTAAGTTTAGAAGCTTTGCGCCCTGTTTTAGAATCTAGCGGCTGGCGTCAAGAGGGTGAAATTAGAGGGCAGCGTCGAGAGGGAAGTATTTTGCGCCCTCCTATTTCCAGCGCCGCAGAAATCGGGAAAGCATCTCTTAATTTGCAGTTTCCTTTGAGTTTTGTGCGGGGGAAGGCAACGATGATTTTGAGTCAAAATAGTTTTAAAGATTATGTGTCCGAAGCCGATTTAGCGATCGCGATGGCCGGGACAGCAACAGAACAATTTGTAGGCTTGGGAAAACCCGCGATCGCAATTCCGGGAAAAGGGCCGCAATTCACAGAGGCTTTTGCAGAAGCGCAAAGTCGGCTGTTAGGGCCGTCGTTAATTTTAGTCAAAAATCCGGCGGAAGTTATCGGGGCAATTCAATCTTTGTTGCGCGACCCCGACAGGTTGCAGCTAATAGCTGAAAATGGCCACCGTCGCATGGGAAAACCGGGGGCTGCTGCGAGAATTGCCGATTGTTTGATGCAGCGATTAAGTGGATTTGAGATTTGAGATTTCTCCGATAAACGATCGTCAATGTCGATCGGGGGTTTTCTGGTGGGGTTGGGGCGGGTTTATGAAACTGTTGGCTACCTTTTAGGCTGTTGAGAACCCTTTCAAGGTGATAATCGAATAACGAGCGCAGCATATTCGATTATCACCTTGAACCCTACAGGGTGCGCACTGCGCACATTCCCGCTCTTTTCAACGTTACCAATTACCAATTCCCAATTACCCAAACTTCGTTAAAAATCGGAAAGAATCGAGTACGTGACTCGCACACACATAAGGCGAAGTATTGTAAAAAGCTTGCCAAGCAGCCGCTTTATCTTCATCGTACTTGTCCGATCGTTCCGGGTATTTTCCTTGCCAATTCAGCCGCACCGCGTGACCGATTAATACATCTAAAACAATGTATTCTTCTACTTGCAATTCTGGGTTGCGCTGGGCGATCGCAGCTAATTCCATCAGCGCTTCAATATTAACTTGCCTGTACTCCGGCGCAACAATTTTGTTCAGCAAATGCTCGATTTGCAGCGCGAAATTCTTTTCCCCAGGCGTCATCTCCGATAAAATTAAATCGCTGTCCAAGCGATTGCGACGCTCTAATTTATCGCCCACAATCAAGCCTTTACAGTGCCGCAGCAGCCCCCAAACACTCGGGTAAAAATCCTGAGGTACGCGATTGACTGCACCTTCCATTTGCCGCTTGCGCCTCCATCCTCCCGCAGGCATTTTCACTTCTTCGGAAACTGGCGCGACTACCCATTCGATCTCTGTTTCCAGTTTTTTGACGCGCAGGGATTCTTGCTGTTTGAGAATTTGATTCATTTCCTCGTATTCTGTCAAAACTTGGCGCAGGCGATTTTGAATTTCAAAGGGACTTAGCTGCATTAAATGTTCGTAAGCTTCATTTTGCGTCACTCCCAATTCGCGGGCTAATTCGCTGGTTAATAGCAGGATAAAGTAGCTAACTCTCAGCGTCAGCAATCCTTTAAATAACTGCGGTTCTGCTTTGATTAAAACGCTAAGATAAATGAGAATTTCTTGGGTGAGAGTTCGATCGCGAATATCTTCCCCGCAGAATTGACGGATTTTATCCATTACTTCCGTATGGGAACCCGGCCGCGAAATTACCGCATCTTCGCTGTAAGCTTTCCCCACAGCAATCTGTTTTTGCCGCACCAAAATATCCGTCACCGCATCCGACAAGCTGATATCAACTTTATCCAACAAACCTGCTGCGTGGCGGATTACCGCCCAGTGAATTTTTGATTGCGAACTTTCCGCAGCTTTAGCATAAACTTCGTCCAGCAAATCCGCAACGGTTGCAATTTCTCCCCAGCCTCCAAATCCTGTATTAAAATTCATGCCTTTGAGGCGAATTAGGGCGTGCAGCAATTCGATTTGTTCGTACAAATTTTCCGATTCCCGCAAACTATCCAGGAGTAATTTAATATTAGTTTCGCACTCCAATCTAAATTCTTGAGTGTGACCCAGAGGCCAAGTTTTTTCAGGATTGTAAGTCAGGTACGATCGTTCTTCTGCTGCACCCATAACCGGAGATTCGGTAAATTCAAAGTCGTGCAGGAAGTCGATTTTTTCGACGCTAGCTGTTAGCATTAATTGATTGAGATTTCCCAGTTTGACCGGGGTATTGTCCGAGTGCCCGTCGCGGAGTTCTTTCATCAATTCCAGCAATGCTTCGCGGCCGGTTTCCAGCATCGCGTGAGTTAGCATCAGAGTTACAGTTGGGCGTCCTAACTGATACCAGTAGCGGTGAATGTGAGCGATTTCGCTCTTGATTTTTGCTACTAAAAAGTGGTAGTCTAGAGTTAAATAAAACTCTGCTCTGTCTAAAAAAGAGGGCAGAAATACGATCGCCTCGCCGCGAATTTTAAACACCCGAGAAGTGGTCAAACTCCGCAGCCTGCGTGCGGGGCGGCCGGTCAAACCTAATTGGTCGTTGCGCCCGATTTGCGTGTAGACTGCGGACAATTCTTTAGTCTGGCGGACTTGAATTGGTTCTACTTGTTTTGGAGTTTGGGCGGCGATACCGTTGGTTGCTAATTCTGCTTGCAATTCTGCATCTTCTGCTAGCAGGGCGATTTGCACTAATCGTTCTCCGTGACACCCGACTGAAAGATGTCTTCCCAACGGATCGATGTCGCCAACTGCGATTAATCCTTCGTCTAGCAATTGACCTAACAAGTACAAACTTTGCGCCCAAACGAGGGGAATATTTTCGTTCGCCAAGCGGTTTTGACTGTGGGGATTCACTTTTTCGGCGGCGATGTTTTGTTTTGGCACGTAATACAATTCAGGCAAAAGCTGCAAGTTCGATCGCTCGACTGTCAGGCTTGCCAAACGCTCTTTGTATTCTGCTGTTTGCGCTCGATCGCCCTTAAATATGCCGTCCAAAAATAGATAGGTAAAGAACAAAGGCCATTCGCATTCAATGCGATCGAACTGCTTTAATTCTGTAGGTTCGTAATGCAGTCGATCGGCATCTTCTAAAACTGTTTGATGTCCGTCCCGCAGAAATCGCTTGCAACCGTACTTACCCTGCAATTTATCAACAATCTTATTTCTCGTCCGTTCCACTAATTCTCGATCTTCCACCGCAAAAGCTGGAAAACTAATGACACTCAACAAAGCAGCATCTACTTCTTTGGAACTGGATTCGCGGGGTAATAATGATGCTAAAGTGATGCGGCTGCGAGCAATTTCATCGGGCAAAACGTGAATTACCGAGGCTTGAGAACCGTTAACTCCGAACAAATCCAAGCCGTTAATTGCTTCGAGGGCTGCTTTTGCCATGCCGACGGAACTGGCATTCAATTCAGCATTACCGCGATTGATTTTATGCCCCCTCTCCCAAATCCCGTAATCGGGAGTGCGGTAGGTTCTGCCGATGTAATAAACTAGATTTTGAATGAAATTAACTTCATCGATCGTAAAAACTATATGCAAGCCAGAAGCCGTCATTTGAGCGAGCATTAATAAGAAAATCGATGTAGCATCTAACTGCAAGTGTCCCCATTTGTCATCGCCGACAACAATATTTCCCGTTTGAGTATTGTATTTAGCGTGGAGGGCATCTAAGGGCGACTGAGTATTTTTAAAACGCTCTACTTTATGCGCTTGCTGCATCATCGCAAACATCAAACCGCGCATCAATTTAACCGTACTGTGTTCGAGTTCAAAAGTGCGGCCCCGATCGCCATCAATTTTGCGGTAAGCTAAACCCAAACCCCAAACTGCCAAAATGCTGTAAACGTTATCCCGCACCCAAGCATCGGTATAGTCGCCGTGGGCGTTAACAGCCGTACTTGCAGGTAGCAAGCCCGTAATCGGGTTTTGGCGCTTGAGGATGACGGTTTTGATTTGGTGGTAGTAATAATCTAACTTCGTTTGTCGCTGAGTTGTTGCGATCGGCATTTGATTTTCCTTTTTTCCTGATGCGCGCTGCAATGCAGTGAATAGACTTTTAAATATATCAGAGATTGGAGCTTTGCGTACCAGTCTAGTTTGTGAATTTCCTCTCCCAAAATCGGCAGCGTGCGATACTTTCCGATCGTCTGAATTTTTATTAAATTTGCAATTTTTCCCAGCCGGGGAGGTAGTTACTATGTCTCGCGACACCAACAACAATAATAATGACAGCGTGCCTTTCGTAAAAATAGTTTACACCACAGTCAAAACTAACGGTAAAGTTGAGTTAGTACCCTTGGAATGGTACGCAGACGGTTCTGTTAGAAAATGCAAATAGTTTTGGATCTGTTAGTTCTAAATTTGTTGCACGGGACGAGTGTCTTGTCAAGCACCCGTGCAACTGGCATAATTAGTATTGTGCGATTTGAGATTGGCGATTTGAGATTGGCGATTTGAGATTGGCGATTTGAAAATCTACAACGGACGCCCGGCCGCAGGCACGATCGTCAGCGATCTAAAATCTAAAATCTAAAATAGTAATAACTAGGTGTGTAGGAATCTTAGAGAAAGCAATATGGATCGATCGAACGCGCAATTTTCAGTCTTGGGACTGCCAGTTCATATATTAGATGATTGTGCAGGTTGGCTGATGGAACGCCTGCATCAAGGCTTGGGAAGTCACGTCGTAACGCTAAATGCAGAAATGGCGATGCAAGCAGAGAAAAATCCGGCTTTAGCAAGTGCCATACGATCGGCAGAGCTCGTAATTCCCGACGGTGCGGGAGTGGTATTGTACTTGCGACTGCGCGGCAAACCCGTGCGGCGGCTTCCGGGGATCGAACTAGCAGAATTGCTGCTGCAAGCAGCCGGAAAATTACCAGATTTGGAACCAATATTTTTCTTTGGAGGTTCCCCCGGAGTGGCGGCAGAAGCGGCAGCTAATTGGCAGCAAAAAGTTAATGGATTGTCGATCGTTTCCCAACACGGCTACCTGTCAAAAGAGCAAGAACAAGACTTGCAAGAAACCCTCAAAAAAATGCAGCCGCCGATCGTATTTGTAGGCTTGGGAGTGCCGCGTCAAGAATTTTGGATTGCCCAAAATCGACACCTTTGCCCTCGATCGATTTGGGTAGGAGTAGGCGGCAGTTTCGACATTTGGGCGGGAACCAAAACCCGAGCGCCCGCCGTATTTCGCGACAATCATTTAGAATGGTTGTACCGCCTGTATCAAGAACCTTGGCGGTGGCGCAGGATGTTAGCTTTACCGCAATTTGCCTTAAAAGCTTTGGGGGATTTGCGATCGTAGATTCGGGATTTGAGAGTTTTGCGCGCAAGTTCGATCGAGTTTGTAGTGCGGACTGAAGTCTGCGCTACGAACTGTTCGATCGAAATTCTCGATCGACAATCCTAATTCAACAATCTTCAATCAACGGAGAGGGTGGGATTTGAACCCACGTTAGGTTTCCCTAAACCGCATTTCGAGTGCGGCGCATTCAACCGCTCTGCCACCTCTCCACAAGATGCGAGCTTCACTTATTTTACCGCATGATGTGCTGCATTTGTAAATCTTTACAGAAAAAACTTTTGCTGCTTGGGCCGCACAAGACCAAAGCAACTGAGACAGTTCTGGACGCGCCAACTCTATATGTAGGGTGCTTATGGGCGCACCGCAACCGCTACTAATAGCGTGTCAAACTACTTGACTACAGTACGGAAGTCTGATTTTCTTGGGATTCCAGAGTTGTCTTAAATCCCCCTGCGGGCGTCCATTGCAGCGCCCCGTCGCGTCCCGTCCAAAATATTTGGGTTTTGCTTTGACTCAGTTGTGTTGCGGTTTCCGGGTCAATTTCGTCTGCAGATGCGATCGCCACTCGCGGCCTAACTGCTGTCAATAATTCGGGCGTTAGCTTTTTCCCCGACCACCACAGTACATCAGCCTGTTTCAAATTTCCCGCCGCCGTCAGTTGTTGTTGTACAGTGGGTTCCATGTCGCCGACCAGCAGCCAACTGCGTGAAGCGTAGCTATCCCGTAGGGAATCGCCCACCTTCAATTCCACCACCGGAATCTCTAAATTCGCGAACTGCAACTGCGTCTGGCCCAAATTAACTGTACTGTTAGTTTCGGCCGCAAAGTAAGCCCCTCGCCGGGATTGCACGGCATTCACAAATTCTCGATCGCTCGTTTGGTAAATTTGTTTGGGAGGATTGTTATCATAAAATGTTTTAATTGGCAAGCGTTCTAAGATTTTTCCCCAACCCGCACTCAAACCTAAATGGGAATGAGTGGCGATCGCAAAATTAACAGAATTAATTCCTTGCTGCTGCAAAAAAGGCAGCAATGTAAACCTTGCAGTATTTGCATCACCGCTATTAATCAGAGTCACTTTTCCCCGATCTTGAATTACTAAAACGGGTTGACCGGATGTTGCCAGCAAAGTAACTTGAAACAAGGACGATCGAACCTGCCAAGCTGGAAAAATTACGATCGCAATTGCCGCAGCAACAGCCACAGGCAATATCGGAACCGATGAAAAACTTGGCAGCGAAATCACTCTTCTTTTCTGCTTCTTCCCTTTTCCTTCTGCCTTCTTCCCTCTTCCTTCTGCCTTCTTCCCTCTTCCTTCTTCCTTCTTCCTTCTTCCCAGCCAAGCCCAGCAAATTAAACTGTAAAGTGCGATTAACTGCAACACCGATACTTTACCGACAGCTACCGAATTTCCCGGTAACTGAGAAAAATATTGAGCGAGTTCGATTAAACCTTGCGCCGGATATTGCAGCAACCAAGCTAACCCACTGCCAACAGGCGGAAAAATCAATCCAGCCAAAGCACTAATCATCCCGCCAATACTCAAAATCCACAGCAAAGGAGCGGCAATAATATTAACTAAAATACTGTAAGGAGATACCACATTAAAAACGTAAAGCAGCAGCGGCAAAACCCAAACAGAAGCTGCGATCGGCACTGCAACAATCGAGGCGATCGCGGGCGGCATCCAGTCCAACTTTTCCATCAGAGGTGTTGCTGTAACTATCAATCCGAGAGTTGCTAAAAAACTCAATTGAAAACCTAAATCCCAAATCCATACGGGATTGATTAACAGCAAAACAGTACCGGCAATTAACAGCAATCCCAGCGGCTTGACTTCGCGTTGTAGTAGCAAAGCAAACAGCGTTCCCAAGCCCATCAAAGCCGCGCGGGAAACAGAAGCTTCAAATCCCGTCAAACTCACCAGTAAAATTAAAGCACCGACGCCAAAACCAAATTGCAACTGTTTGGAAAAACGTTTAGTTAAAGCTAAAACTAAAGCCAAAACCATCGATACTTGAGTGCCGGAAGCCGCGATCGCGTGGGCCAATCCCACTTGTACGAAATAGTCGCGAATATTGTAAGGTAAATCTACTGCTTGCTTGCCCAGGGCGATCGCACTTATCAGCGTACCTTCGGGAAATTTTAAGTACATTAATAGCGATCGCGCGATGCGCTGCCGCATAGCTTGAATTATCGATTTCGGCATTCCCTTGGGTGCGGAAATCGCAGAGGCGCTGCGATCTCTAAATCGATCGATATCCGCGATCGCATTTTCTCTTTTCCAATCAATCTGCTGTCCTTTGAGCCCTGCAAAAGCTCCTTGTCCAGCTAAATATGCTTGAAAATCAAAAGCCCCCGGATTTGACGGCGGCTGCGGTTTGTAAAGAGAACCCGATACAGATATTGCATTGTCCGAGTACAAACCTGTGGCTTGCAATAGAGGTACTGTCACGTAAAGTTTGCCGGAAACTTGGCGGTTTACTACTACTCCTCCTTCGCCACCATTGATTTCGCTAACTGAATCTGTTTCTAGCCAAAATTGCGATCGTCCCGATCGAGTCAGGCGCGGCGTACTCGCAACTCTACCGCGCACGGTGACAGCAATTTCTTGAGTATTTCCCCCAGGGGGAATCAATTTGCTGATATCATTAACAGCAGGTTGTGGAGTTCTCAATTGCAAGTAAAAGCTAGCTAAAAATCCGGTTAAACCCATCATTGCCCAAACCCATTTCGATCGGGGCAGCATTTGGTAAAAGCTCAATTCTTCGCTGCTAGTTAACGGATCTTCGGCAAGGGTATTTTTTGTTGTTCTGCTGCGCTTTTTTTGGGCAACTTTACTGGACTTTTGATAAAGTTTGCGCAGCCATTTTGGCAGGACGATCGCCGCAACTATTCCTAAAGCTAAGACTCCAAAACCGCCCCAAGGAATTGCTGTAGAAATCAGCCCCAAAATGTAGGCAAGGCAAAAAATTACACCCGTTACTTGATACATCAATTAAGGAATTTTGAGTTTTGAGTTTGTAGGGGCGATGCCCCCGTGCTCGCCCTGAGTTGAGAGTTGAGATTTGACAAGCAAATTATAACCGTAAGGTGCGCACTGCGCACCCTACATCTAGAATACCTGTAGAATACCTGCCCAGGTGGCGATCGACTAAATTGACAAACCCAATTTTAAACCCAAAACTCCGTGCAGCAAGAGCAATCCTAAAGCTGTCGTACCCAAATAAGCGTGCAATGCCCGCAGTGCTAATTTATCGCCCCAAAAATTAGTTAGCGAAATCAAACTGTTAGCAGCTAGCAAAATAATGACGATCGAACCCGTCCAAAAATGCGGGCTTTCCATGACGGGTTGGTGCTGCATTACCAGCGACAGCAAGCCGCCAGTATAGCCCAAAGCAATAAATAAAAACATCCACGGAGCAATTTTGCGGTGATCTGCACGGTTTTTTAGCGCCACATCTTTATCGGCTGCCAAACGTCCCTGCCATCCCGAATATCCCACAAAACTGCCCATCGCTACCACCACGATTCCCATCATTACTGGGTGTCCCCAATGAGTAATCGGTTCGGGAATTCCCAGACTGCGGAATTGACTGGCGATCGGTTCTAAAAGTTCGCTGAGATTTAGCATTAGCTTGAGACTTCTAACTTGGCAACAACTTTCTTTATTTTAATTTAACAATTACTATTTTTAGCAAAATTCCTCTGCTCGCCAGTTGCCACACAAAACTTAGCCGGCTTTAGCCGGCTGCGAGATTGTAACACCAGTGGTGCTGCAAATTAATTGTTAGCTTCACGGGTAAATATAGCCTTCCTTTAAGATCGAGGTAGTTCGTCTTATGCTGCGGTTTTGGGCTGCGATCGCCCTGGCTTTTCAAACCCTCACCATCATTCTGGGTGTTTAATCTGTTGCTACCTACATACGTTTTACATAAATAAAAATTGGATGTTCCAAGTAATGAGACTGCTTGCATTAAATTATGCAGGGAGTCTGGGCGGACTTTGCTACTGTAGCGCCGGACTGATGTCCGATCGCACAGAAAGCTATCTTGTCTTTTGAGTTGCGTTAGCTTCGCAACTGCCAATCCGTCAACTAATTTGTTGGGGATTCGATCGCAGCAGGCAAGGCGCTTGAGCCGCCGTTGCCGAACTCCGAACCGTGCAATTGTTAAACTCGCTTGGTCGCCGTCGCCAAAGTAGCTTCCGATGGTTCGATTTGATACTTGACGAGATTTGCCAGTTCCTGTAGCTGGCTGATAGCCTCAGCGCCTTCGAGTTTCATCAATTCGCGATCGTCTCGCATCTCTGTCCAAGTGATGCCGTAGTCCGACACTAAAAATCGAATCAGATGGTTGTCCGTCAAACTCACCATAAATGAGGCACTGTTCATCTGACCCCCGCAAGTGTAGCAGGATGCCAGATATCCCCGATTCTCTAGCACGATCGCTAGAGCTTGGAGATTCATTACCAAATCTTGGACGAATTTACGGTGCTGTTCTGCAAGTCTCAGAAACACAGTTGTCCTCCTATCACCACACCGTCTATCTTACCCCCAATTTCACAATTTCTTAAGAATTGGGTTTTGTTTAGGTGCTGGTACGGTATAAGTTTAGTATGCTGAAAAAAAATCGGATTAGCGACCTCTTCAACGCACCAGTACCAGGTTAACCCAACAGAAATCTTAGCGAAGTATCGACAGCGACATTCAACCGCAACCCGCTATGTGGAGAGCTCCCAGCGTTACATTCGGCCTCCTGCAACCCCCGCTATAACTCGATCGATCGCCCACCGATACAAATAACTAATCACAGCCATCAGGTTAGTTAAGCAGAAGATTTTAATCGCCCTGCGGGTACTCCTCCCAAAGCGCCGTAGTCTGGCGCAAACTCCTGTAATCTCCATTGCCCAGAATCAAGTGATCCAGCAGCGGAATGGATAAAAATTGCGCCCCAGCAAGCAACTGCCGAGTCAAAGCAATATCCTCCGGACTCGGATCTAGATTCCCCGACGGGTGATTGTGCGAAATGATCGCCCGCGTGGCCCCGTGGCGGATTACCTCCCGAAAAATATCCCTCGGGTGAGCTAACGTTTCCGTAGCCGTGCCGATCGTAATTACCTGAGTTCCTAACAGCCGATTTTTGACATCCAGCAATACCACCGCAAAACGTTCCTGAGACTGCCACATCAATCGTGACTCAGCGCATCCGCCGCCGATTGTGGAGAATCGACTACCGCCATTTCCGGGGGGCGTGACTGAAACACCCGCTTCCCCAACTCCACCGCAGCCAAAATCGAAGTTGCCTTAGCAGGGCCGATGCCGTGAATCTGCGTCAACTCCTGCACGCTAATGCTGCGCAGCACCGCCAGAGGGTCGCGCTGGTGCAGGCTCAACTGATTTAAAATATACTGTCCCAGCCCGACTGCTGAAAGTTTGCCCTTTCCCTGCCCGGTTCCCAATAGAATTGCAATCAATTCCGCAGTTGCCAAACTTTTCGGACCTCCGGCCATCAGCCGTTCTCGCGGGCGTTCGCTAGTTGGCAAATCTGCAATTCTCAAGCTGTAAGTCATCGATGCGATCGCACCCCAAGCTCAACCATAATTCCACCTTAGCCGATCGAATGACAAGTTTCGTGGGAGTTTTGAGTTTTGAGTTTTGAGTTTTGAGTTTTGGGAATTGGGAATTGGTAATTCTCTCCCTCCCCCACTCTCCCTCTCCCCCTCTCCCACTCTTCATTTTTGGCGTAATTCTGATTAACGTTGAGCAGCCTGCAGGACAGCGGACACCGATTGCGGTGGCTTGGGTGCTGCAAATCCGATCGAAACGAAGGAAACCGCCATTAACCCACCGTACAGGGCGATCGCCTGTTTGCGAGTTTTGCTCCCCACCCATTTCGGATTTACCGCACCCAGACACAAAGCCGGCATGGAAAACATAAATGTTAAAACAAATAAGCTAGACATAACAGCACCTCCGATTCGCAAATTGCACCGGTGAATAACATCTTTCTCCATTTAATAGGTGCAAAATCCGCTTAAAAAAGTTGCAATTTCTGATTTATTACTTGGGAAGTATTGGTATAGAGCGAACGCCGATCGAACAGGTTTTATTTACTACTTTAGATAGTTGTTAAAACATTGAAAATATTTTAATAAAGCTGAAAATCCAGCTTAAAATAGATAAAAAATTACTGAGTAAAAATATGCAAGTCCGTTTTAACATAGTCCGGCAAAATCAAAACGAGGCTCCCCGCGTTGAGAGTTACACCCTAGAGGTGAAAGAGAGCAACACCATCCTCGACTGCCTCAACAGTATCAAATGGGAACAGGACGGAACTTTAGCTTTTCGCAAGAATTGTCGCAATACAATATGCGGCAGTTGTTCCATGCGCATTAACGGTAGATCGGCCTTAGCTTGCAAAGAAAATATCGGTAGCGAACTTGACAGATTGCAAAAAATTGCGAGTTCTAGTTCGGCCGAAAAGCCCGCCGGCGCAATTCCTGAAATTACTGTCGCCCCGATGGGAAATATGCCGGTAATTAAAGATTTGGTGGTGAACATGACCAGTTTTTGGGATAACCTCGAAGCTGTCGATCCCTATGTCAGTACCAGCGGGCGCGCGATTCCCGAACGCGAATTTTTGCAAACTCCCGAAGAGCGATCGAAACTCGACCAAACTGGCAACTGCATCCTGTGCGGCGCTTGCTATTCCGAGTGCAACGCCCGCGAAGTCAACCCGGATTTTGTCGGGCCCCACGCCCTAGCCAAAGCTTACCGGACGATCGCCGATTCTCGCGACACGGAAAAGGAAAACAGAATCGAAAAATACAACGAAGGCACCTCGGGCGTTTGGGGATGCACGCGGTGTTACTACTGCAACTCTGTTTGTCCGATGGAAGTCGCGCCGATGGATCAAATTGGCAAAATCAAACAAGAAATTCTCGATCGCAAAGACGCGCAAGCCAGCCGCCAAATCCGCCACCGCAAAGTATTAATCGAGCTCGTCAAAGAAGGTGGCTGGGTAGACGAACGCAAATTCGGTATCGAAGTAGTAGGAAATTTCTTCCGAGATATCAAAGGCTTGTTGAGTCTCGGACCTTTGGGTTTGAGAATGATCGCTCGCGGCAAGTTCCCGCTATCTTTTGAAAGTTCAGAAGGAACGAAAACTGTGCGAGCTCTCATCGAATCGGTGCAAAATTTGGAAAAGTCGGCAAAAAGCGGGTAAGGGTCGAGGGTAGCCCCTCTTCCCTCGCCTAAGAACCGTGCTTGACTATCAAAACAATACGGGAGCGTGAGAACCCCTACCTTTAAAGGAGGGGATGAAACGCAACCCGGCTGGTTTTAACCAGTCGTTTATCTTTTGCCGGAATATCCCTATCAGAACTGGCATGATTAGATAGGAGGTGACAAAGAGCGTGTTAACTTTAACTTACGAGTACAAAGCCAACCCGACTAAAGAACAAGTCCAGCTTATCGAACACACGTTAACCCTGTGCCGAAAAGTGTGGAATTTTGCCCTGCGAGAACGCAAGGATTGGTTTAATTCTCGTAAATGTTCAGTTAACGCTTGTTCCATCGTTTCCGAATACATTACACCCGTTGATGCGCCTTATCCTAATTATTACGAACAAGCGAGGGCCTTAACCCGCGCTAAAGAACAGTTTCCCGAGTTACAAACTGTCAACGCTCAAGCCTTGCAACAAGTTCTTAAAAAACTGGAAACTGCCTTTACGGACATGAAACGCAAAGGTCTGGGTTTTCCGAGATTTAAGAACAAGTACAGGTTGCGTTCGTTCGTCTACCCGCAATTAGGAAAAGGCAAAATCCTTGAAGGAAATCGAATCAAGATCCCCCAACTAGGCCCGATGGAGTACGTCAAATCTCGTCCCATCCCAGACGGCTTTAAAATCAAGCAAGTCAGGGTAGTTCGCAAGGCTTCGGGTTACTTTTTGATGCTGTCTTTGGAATGTAATATTAGCGTTCCCGACACGATAGCTAGCGGGCATCCTAGGGGGATCGATCTGGGTCTGGACAAGTTCGCTGCAACCTCCGACGGCGAACTGGTCGAGCGACCTCGCTTCTTAAAAACACTGCAACGCAAGCTTTCATTGCTGCAACGCAGGTTAAAACACAAGAAGAAAGGCTCGAACAACCGTCACAAATTAAATCGGAAAATTGCTCGACTTCACCAACGGATTGCAGACACGCGAAAGGATTGGCACTTTAAATTAGCCCACAAACTTTGCGACAGTGCTGGAATGATATTTGTTGAAGATATCGATTTTCGCGTTTGGGCTAAGGGTATGTTTTG
>JAAUPF010000123.1 GCA_012034575.1 Richelia sp. CSU_2_1
CGATCGAGAAATTTTAGAAGTTGGGGGGGAGGGAATTGGTTTGTGTTGGGAAATGAGGTTTTTTTTGAACCGCAGAGGGCGCAGAGGACGCAGAGAGGGGAGGGAGAGAGATGGTTCGATCGAACTCGATCTAACAAGTAATTTCAGGAGTTAATATGTCTCAAAATAGTTGGAATACGGCTCTTTATGAAGGGCAGCACTCTTTTGTTTGGCAGTACGGCGAATCGGTTATAGAATTGCTCGCCCCGAAAGCTGGAGAACGGATTTTAGATTTGGGTTGTGGCACGGGACAGTTGACGGAAAAGATCGATCGAATCGGGGCATTTGTGCGTGGAATAGATGCTTCGACTTCGATGATTGCTAAGGCTAGAGATAACTATCCTCACATTAATTTTGCGGTGGCGGATGCGAGAAATTTTGAAGTTGAAGAGCAGTTAGATGCGGTGTTTTCTAATGCTGTTTTGCATTGGATTAAAGAACCGGATGCTGTCATTAATTGTATAGGAAAAGCCCTGAAGCCGGGAGGGCGTTTTGTTGCTGAATTTGGCGGTAAGGGAAATGTGGGGGCGATTGTTGCTGGGATTTGCGACGTTTTGTCGGAAATTGGTTGCGGGGAATTAGTTGCACTGAATCCGTGGTATTTTCCGAGTGTTGGAGAGTATGCCGGGTTGTTAGAAAGTCGGGATTTTGAGGTGCGTTATGCGGTATTGTTCGATCGCCCGACTCCTCTAGAAGGCGGCAGCTATGGTATGGTAAATTGGATTGAGATGTTTGCTGGCGGGTGGTTGTCGGGGCTGTCGGAGGAAGTGCGATCGCGCGCAATTCAAGCAGTAGCGGAAAAAGTGCGATCGACTCTTTACCGCGACGGTAATTGGATAGCAGATTATCGCAGAATTCGCATTGTTGCTGTTAAAAAGTAGCAAATTGTAGGGTGCGCACTGCGCACCTTACTACATAGTTACAACTTAAAACTCAAAACTCAAAACTCAAAACTCCCGAACAACTATCAACGCTTATTTAAGGTTGCAATACCAACTGCCATTCTCCCGCAGCGCGGTTCCAAGCGGGCGATGCCGTTTCCCCGGCGACGTAGGGCCCCCAGTAGCGCCGAGATCCATCTTGAGCGAAAACTACCAAAATATCTCCCTCCTTGACTTTTAGCTTGCCCTCGGGAAGCGACAGCATCAGCCCTTTGCCACTTCCTTCCCCCGGCGCAAAGTCCCAATGTGCCGGTTTGCCGTAGGATTTCTTGGCCTGCCGTTGTGCCAGCAGGGCTACGCGCACGGGGTGTTCGGTGCGGTTGCTTACCCGCAGAGTGCCGGTACCTTTGACCTTTGCGGTGCTTGGGGAATTGCTTTCTGGTTCTGCGGGGGTCGGTAGAGGCTCGGTTTCGATCTCTGCAAGCCTGTCTGCTGGGACTGTGGCTGTTGGAGAGATGGGGGGTATGGGAGGGAGTACGGTGGCTGGTTCGGGCAAATTGCTCGGCAGATTTGAACCGTGAGAGATAGTAATTTCAAAGCGTCCCAGGAACAATCCTGCGGCTAGGGCGATCGACAGCCCGATGATTAGTTGGTATATTTTAAGTTTCATAGTTTTTATTTAAGGGTAGATCTTGCACCTGCGATTATCTTCAATTAGACACAACAGGGCGTTAATGTGCCACAAAATAAGTACGAATGCTCAATCCTTAATTCCTGATTCACCTAGACCTCCATTCCTCCCCCGCCATAGCGCGATAGCGTTTGGCGGGAGGAATGGAGACGAGAGAGGAGTCCTACCCCGCTCGTCGATTCCGACCGCAGAGCGGACAGACGACGGGGTAGGCGACGAACGAGTAAATAGATCTTTGCTTGTCATAAATAAGTCATATGTGATATAATTTCAGGTATGAACCAAGTACTAACGCTAGTTTGCAAGCTTAACCCCACACCAGAACAGGTCGCACAAATAGAGGCAACCCTTCAGGCGTTTGCAGCTGCTTGCAACTATGCAAATGTTGTAGTAAAGTCCCCAACTACGAGCAAAACCACCATTCAAAATATGGTTTATCAAGAGTTGCGCTCGAACTTTGGGCTGAGTGCTAACTTGGCGGTTAGGGCTTGTGCTAGGGTTGGCGCTAATCGCAAAACTGCCAAACTCAAAAGTAAGCCAGTCAAAGCGTTTAAACCTACAAGTGCTGACTACGATGCTCGCATCTTTGCCTTTAGGGAACAAGATTGGACGGTAAGCCTAACGCTGATGGATGGTCGCCACCACATCAAATTGAATCTGAGTCAGTACCAAACAGGCAAGCTCAAAGGCAAGAAGCCCACATCCGCCCAACTGTGCAAACATCGAGATGGTAGCTACTACATCCACATTCAAGTCAAAGACACACCGCCTGAACCGATTAAGTCCAGTCAGGTAATCGGCGTGGATCTTGGACGTACAGACATTGCTGTAACTAGCGAGGGCGAAAAATGGAGCGGTAAGCACATTACCTCCGTCAGAGATCGATATTCCAAAACCAGAGCGTCGCTGCAAAGTAAAGCATCGAAAGGCACAAGATCCACGCGGCGTAGATGCCGTCAAATCTTGCAACGGCTGTCGGGCAACGAGCGACGCTTCCAAACACATGAAAATCATGTCATCAGCAAAACCATCATCAATCAAGCCAAAGCGAGCAATGCTATTGTCGCTATTGAGGACTTGACGGGAATTAGAGAGCGTACCAATCAAATTCCTAGAAGCAAGACTGAGCGCAGACGTTCCAATAATTGGGCGTTTTATCAGTTGCGCCAATTCCTTGAATACAAGGGGTTGGGTGCTGGAATCAAAGTGATTGCGATTAATCCTCGCTATACAAGTCAAACGTGCCATAAATGCCTGCACATCCATCCGACTAGAGGCGAGTCTTATCGAAGTGGCAAAAGCTTTAAATGTGGGCATTGTGGCTGGCATGGCGACGCTGATTTGAATGGTGCAATGATGATTAAATTATTGGGGTCGTCTGTAAACCGACCTGAAGGTAACGAGCTATTTTGTAGCTTGAGGGCTATTGAAAGCCCCCGCTATATCGGTACTCCGATTAGCGGTGGGTAGTTTACAATTACTAATTACTAACCTCTATGCAGAATACCCGCATTAACAGATTTATTGACGTTCTGGGAGAACAATTCGGACGCTGGTTGAGCAATCCTTGGCGTCGGATTTCGCTGCTGCTAATTAGTCTGCTGTTCGGCACTTTTTTGGGAACGGCGATTTCTACTATCGCGGGACAATCGGCAGATTGGGATATTTTCGCGGCCGGGCTGTTGGTGGTGGTGACGGAATTGGTTAGCAGGCTGGCTTACGGCCCCAACCGTCAGGTGGCGCGTTCTTTTGCGGTAGATTTGCTCAATGCTCTGAAAATTGGCTTGACTTACAATTTATTTGTTGAAGCTTTTAAGCTCGGTTCATAAATCAGTTGACAGTTGACAGTTGACAGTTGACAGTTGATGAAATTTATCTGCGTTTATCTGCGTCAATCAGCCTTTATCTGCGGTTGCAAGTTGACAGTTGACTGTTGACAGTCGATCGATAATGAACAATCCCTCAAATTTGCCCCTACAGTTTTTTATATATATCCAAATACATACTTACAATAAATTATATGGATCGATCGCACTTAAATCCTATAGAAATTTTAGCAAGATGGACAACCGGCGATCGCCCGATCGCCCGCGAGTTAGAATTGCTAGCAGTCTGGGAACTTGCGGATGAGGCGCGATCGTTCGCTTTTGGCATTACTGCTGAAAATGCCTCTGCTGTTGTTGAAACCAAATCCGATTTGTTCTTTTCTCTTATTGAAGAGCAGCACAATTTTCCGTTAAATTCAAGTGCTTTTTTAGAAACTTTGTGGAATTTTTGGCTGCCGTTAGCACTGCAATTATCGGCTGAGAAACAAAGTTTGGGTCGGACTTTAATTCAAGGAATTTTAGGCGTCCAAGGAACTGGTAAAACTACTTTAGCGAAAATCTTAAAACTCATTTTAGGTAAATTGGGATGCAGCACGATCGGCATTTCTTTAGACGACCTTTACAAGACTTACGCCGATCGCCAGCAACTACAGAAACAAGACCCGCGTTTGATTTGGCGCGGCCCGCCCGGTACTCACGATCTCGATCTGGGCGTAGCAGTTTTAGACAAATTGCGCTGTTCTCAAACAGGGGAATTAGCATCAGTTGAAAACTCTCAATCTGGTTTAATTAAAAATGGTGAAACTACCCGGATAGAAATTCCCAGATTTGACAAATCAGCCTGGGGAGGATCGGGCGATCGCACTACTCCAGAAATAGTTTCCGGTGCGGATATAGTATTATTTGAAGGTTGGTTTGCGGGAGTGCGTCCGATAGAAGAAGCGCGATTGAATGCGTTTTTGGAAAATGCGCCGTTTCCGATCGCAACGGAGGGCGATCGGCAGTTTGCTCGCGATATGAATGCTAAATTATCCGATTACTTGCCTCTTTGGGAGCGATTGGATAAATTAATAGTTTTGTATCCGCAAGATTACCGGATTTCTCAAGTTTGGCGCAGTCAAGCAGAACAAGAAGCGATCGCGGCGGGAAAGTCGGGAATGACAGAGGATGAAATTAATCGATTTGTGGAATATTTCTGGAAAGCGCTGCATCCTGAATTATTTATTAAAGCGGCGATCGAGCGCAATAATTGGGTAGATTTGGCAGTAGAAATTAAGAGCGATCGAACTGTCGGTAAGATTTATCAACCGCGGTGAAGGCGGTTTTAAAAGTGAAAAAATAATCAATACTACGAGCCGTTTTCGATCGCGGTCAATCGAGCGGCAGATTCAATCAGATCCAAAATCTTATCGTACTCGAAATTATCGAGAGCGCTGGCAATTGCCGATGCCAGCGCGTCATTTTGAGTACGGATTGGCGCGATCGCAAGTTCCATTGCATTCGTATCTCCGATAATAATTGCCCTTTTTAGATCGCTCAACCATTCATTAGGTAAAAAGGCGATCGATTCCACGCTCAATACATTTTCCTCATTCAATAAATTTTTCTCCTGAGAAGCCTCGCTTTTCATAGATTCCTCATAAAGGTAACGCACCCCTAAATGCTGGCTCATCACCGCAAACAATTCTACTTCTCGAAACGGCTTGGTAACGCAATCATCAAAACCTGCCGACAATATCGCCGCCTTTTCTTCTTTAAACAAGTGGGCAGTCAAAGCAATTATTGCCATTGCTTGTCCCTCCAATTTGGTGCGAATTTGTTGCGTTGCTTCGTAACCATCCATCACTGGCATTCGCAAATCCATCCAGATTAAATGCGGTTTCCAACTTTCCAAAATTTCCAGGGCTTCGAGTCCATTCACCGCTTCTTTCACCTCAAAACCCAACGGTTGCAATAACTTTACCAGCAGTTGGCGGTTTTCCCAACCATCCTCTACCACCAACAAGCGATAAGTCGGTTGTGTCGCTTCCAGTCCAATAACGCGGCGCAGGGGTGCAGTCACCTCCACCTGAGACGCCTCCGCGAGAGTCACTTGAATATCGAAAGCAAACGTTGTCCCCTCACCCACCGCCGTGCGAATTAAAGCGAGATCTCCTCCCATCAAACGCGCAAAAGCACGGCTAATTGTCAAACCCAAACCCGTGCCTCCTTGAAACCCTTGATTGGTTTTACTCTGCACAAACGGTTCAAATAAATATTCAATATCTGCCAGCGGAATGCCGCAGCCAGTGTCTTCAATTTCAAATTTTAATAAGTATTTAGTTGGGGATAAGGATGTTTGATAACTATCTTTTTCGGTTCCTATTGGCAGCGTTGCTTGAGACTTTTGGGATAACTCTGGTGGCTCGGAATTTTCGCTTGTATTTGAGTTTGTTTGTGGGAGAGATCTGCGATCCATCAGCACTCTCACTGTGACGCTGCCTTGTTTGGTGAATTTGAGCGCGTTGCCGATCGAATTAATCAATATTTGGCGCAATTTTTGCTCGTCCGCACGCAGGTACTGGGGAACATCTTGACTGCGATCGAACTTTAAAATTAAGTTTTTTTCGCTAGCCTGGAGTTGAAACATTTGCTGTATATTGTCTAACAAATAATAAAGATCGAATGAGTTTTCGCTTAGCAACATCCGACCGGACTCGATTTTAGACATATCGAGAATGTCGTTAATTAATGCTAACAAATGTTCTCCACTGCGCGTGATGATGTGGAGATTTTCTTGCTGGGATGGCGCGATCGATTTATCGTATTTTATCAATTGAGCGAAGCCGAGAATGGCATTCAGCGGCGTTCGCAATTCGTGGCTCATAGTAGCTAAAAAAGTACCTTTGGCTCGATCGGCTGCTTCGGCTTTTTCTTTTGCTTCTAACAATTCGGCGGTGCGCTGTCGCACTCTTCCTTCTAAAGATTGGGCTTGTTGTTGCAATTGAGTTTGGGATTCTTTCAGTTCTGCAGTACGCCTATCGACCCTAATTTCTAACTCGGCATTCGTTTTTTCTAGGTCAGCAAAAGCGATCCGCAACTGTTCGGCCATTTGGTTAAAAGATTGAGCTAAAACTGTTAGTTCTTGCGTTCCGCGTAACTTTACTTGTTGGTCGAGTTCGCCGCTAGCAATTTTCTGACTGGCTTGACTCAGGCGCTGGATCGGTTTGCTAATCCAGAGCGAGGTCAACAAACCGAGTAAGGTGGATGCGAAAAGTGCTGCCAAACATAAAAGAATTGTGGTGTGGTTGTTGGCATTAATTTGTGCCATAAAATCTGATTCTGGCACGACTACCACAATCAACCAATCTAAACCAAACCGATCGGCAAAAGGAGTGATTTTTACCCAATGAAGCTGACCTGCGATGTCAAAATTTAGTTGAATATTTTCCTCAATCTGATTTAAATTACTGTACTTTTGTTGTAAATAATTAGCAGTCGATCGAATTAACGGTTCTTTGCTATTCGCGGCCAAAAGTCGCTGAGGTTTTGCTTTTTCCTTGATAAATGGCTGTTCGGATGTAGAACTAGCTACTAGCATTCCGTTGCGTTCTACGATATATGTCTGACCCGTCGAAGCTACTTCTAAAGTACGCAAAAATTCACCGATCTGAGATAAAGATAAATCTACCGCAGTTACTCCTAGAAGACTGCCTTGGCGATCGTACAAAGGTATTCCTTTAGTAATCGCCAGTATGGAAAAGTCAAAATAAGGGTAAATTTCACTCCATGCACTGCCAGATGCTTTGACGGGGGCTGTATACCAAGGCCGAAGGCGCGGATCGTAGTTTGGTTTCCGCTGCAAAACTTGAGTGCGATTGCCTTGACTGTCAAGGGCATAAGTTGTCTGAAAATTATTTGTAGATTGACCGGATCTTATCAGAGTGAATTTTCCATCATCTAAACGTTGGACGCCAATAAACTCTCTTTGTTCGCTACCAAATTGGATGTAAGTTACTGACTCGAATGCTTGAATTTGATGCCAGAGGTGGCGTTCTAGCTTGAGAGAATCTTGTAAATCGATTTGACCCAGACGCAGGGCATTGCTATTAATTTGATTGATTAAGCGAGGCGTTGCCGTGTAAGTATTGAGGGACTGAAGAATGCGGGAACTCACTTCGCGCATCAAACGTTCTGCTAAATCATTGACTGCTTGCTGTCCGTTTCTAAAGGAGAGATAACCCACCAGTCCCACCGCCGTGACGGTTTGCAACACAAAAGGGACAACGAGAACCGTTCGCAGGGGCAGTTTGGTCGCTCGATCGAAGATATAATTAAGTGTTTGAATCAGCATAGATTCTGAGATTTCTTAAACTGCTACAACAACGCTCGATCGATAAACTTGCTCCCTGCTTCCCTCTTCCTTCTTCCCTCTTCCTTCTTCCTTCTTCCTTCTTCCCTCTTCCTTCAAGTCCCCTTCAATCGCTGCAACAGCCATTCAAATCTCGACTTAGCCAAATCGGGATTTTCTACAAGCTGCTGGCTGACGCCCTCATCGTCAGGGTCTTGATATATTAAATAGTCAGTATCTTCACCGAAGCGCCTGACAGTACCCCGCAGTCGGGAAGACAAAAACTTCGTAATTGCCCGATAAAATCGCAGGGAAAACAGCACGTCTTGTTCCAATTTTTCTGCTAGCAGCCGCCTGGGAATTGACAAAATCAGGCACTCTTCAATTGCTGTGACGCTAGCAGAAGGAAGGCGAGCATCTACAAAAGACATTTCGCCCAATACTTCCCCGCACAGGATTTTACCAATTTCTTTACCGCCCAAAGCTGCTACAGAAACGCTCAAAGTTCCGTCCAGAATTATGTACAGGGCGTCTAGGGGCTTACCCTCAGCGATCAGCTTAGTGCCGGCGCTGATTCGGGTGCGCGTGCCGTTGGCCAGCATCCAATCGATGTCGCGATCGCTCAATTCGCCTAATATGACTAGAACTTTGCTCATGATTTTTTGCTCTTAAAGTAAGGTTGAGACCAAATGCTTTCTCTGTGTTTACTTGTTGTTTGTTTGGGGGTTTTTAGATTTTCAAACTGTTACCGAAAGCGATCGCTCAACTTTACCGATTCGGATATTAAATCTTACGCTATTTTAATAATATTTAGCAATTTTGACACGAACTCCGATCGACTGTTTATCCAATCGACGTTATTCTACATTACTTATCAACAACAGTACAGCAGCCCAGGTAGCTGGTTCAACTCGTACTCTAGGGCTGCGAATGTCGCGAATTCGACAAATTTCGCAAATTTGGGTGCCCGCGCTTATCGCAACCGCGCCGGCGGCCCGTGACATTTTAGAGCGCCCAAAGCGTTACTATGAGTTTCTCTGACTTCTGCCTTCTGCCCTCGGACTTCTGCCTTCGGCTATAAAATTTGGGCTAAACCTTCCCCAAGAGGGATTTTCAGGCGGTCATCGGTAAATTAGGATTATGCCCAAAGCCGACCGACAGTTGTTAAAGCAAATCGCCAACAGAGTTGACTCTTAATACAGTTGAGTGTCAATCTAGGAACAACACGATGGATATTTGTGTCATTTTTCCCTAGAACTCTAGGGTTTAGCCCCCATACAACTACACTTTTAACACACCATTCATTGAGGAGTGCTTATGAATAGTCTATTTTCCAAGTCGGCTTTTGCTTTAATAAATGTGGCAGCTCTAGCTGTTTGTGGCAGTGCCTTGGCAGTGAAAGCTGAAACTGGCAACCTGCCGGATAGCGCTACAACTGCAACTTTGCCCGCTCAAAATATCGATCTCTCTTCTGAGGCCTCCGCATTTTCAGAAGCTCGATCGACAGCAGAAACAAATGCTACTAATAAAATAATTGATTCGATCGATTCGATCGCCCTTAATACCGAAGTCGCACCCGCACCTGCAGAGCAAGCAGTCGCACAACCTGCGGAGACTGCACCCGCACAGTCGGAAACTGCCAACTCTGAATCTGTTGGCGAACAACAGCAAAACGCTGCTACCGACGCACCAACTCAGGATTCCGAAGCAACAGTTGCCGAACAGACTGCTACAGTTGCCGAGCGCAGCATCACAGCGCAGCCGACTGTAGAGACAGCCCAAAAGCTCGATCGGTCTGCTTCAACTGTAGCTGTTGAAAATTCCCAACAGGTAGCGCAGGAAGAAAGAGAAGTTAAAACAGCGCGGGAAGTATTAGAAACTCCGGTAAGCACTTCTGCATCAGCCTTGACAAACAAACCGCAAGTCGGCCAAACAGCGCCAACCGCAGCCGAAACACCCAAAACAGAAGTAGCGCAAGATAATGTCCGAGTCGGCAGAAGCACCCGTTCGGGCCCCAGCTACATCGGGATTGGCGGCAACCTCGGTTTTGGCGGCGATTCAGCTTTAGGCGACAGTTCCTTTGCTGTTATCAGCAAAATTGGTTTGACGACCAATTTTTCTGTAAGACCGACTGTTTTGTTCCGCGATGAATTAACTATTTTAGTTCCCGTTACCTACGATTTTGTCTCTCGGGATGCAGTGGAAGTCACCGATGATTTTGTGATTACGGCTGCTCCTTATTTAGGTGCTGGCGTTGCAGTTTCTACGGGCGACAACGGCAATTTAGGATTCTTAATTTCCGGCGGTGTAGATGTGCCGCTGTCGAGCAATTTCACAGCGACGGCCGGTCTCAATGTTGGTTTTCTGGACGGGGCTGAAGTGGGCTTGTTACTCGGTGTCGGCTATACTTTCCCTCAGATTGCCCGGTAGTTCGATCGAACAACTACTTCTCGATCGTCCAATTGCGTAGGTGCGCCGCCACTTTCCAATTAAGGCTGCTGAAACTAGCCAAGGGAACGTACCCTACTATACAAAAGTCCGCACTAAAAACTGCGGACTTTTTCTGCATAAAGCGTCATGCTATCAAGATTCTTTTGCAAATCGAACGAGCAAGGCTTTAAGGATAAAGTACCGAGATGCAATTCATCTTGAAATCTTTTGATTTTGTCCCGACAGGTAGCAACACTGCCGATAATTGAGTTTTCCAACAAATAGGTTTCATCAAAACAAGTTTGTTGGCTGCCAGATGGTTTGAGGTGTTTAGTATTGCCATCCTGTTTGAGATTGGCAACATTGTTAGTCATGCGATTGACAAAAGTGCGAATAAATGGTAGAGCTTCGGCAATTGCTTCCTCATCGGTTTGAGCGACAAAAAAGAAACGAGTTAGCACCATTTTATCAGATCCGCTGGCATTAATAGCGCGATACTGAGCTAGATTTGCCTTCAATAGATCGAGGGAAAAAGGCGGGCCACCCATCAAACCAAAGGAATGCAAAGCCGCAAGTTCGATCGCACTGCGATCGCTCGTTGCTATGTAAACTGGGACGTGAGATTGTAACGGTTTGGGATGGATTGTCAGTCGATCGCACTGATAATATTTTCCAGCAAATGTTACGTCATTTCCGTAGAGCAATTTCTCGACTAATTCTAACGCTTCTAACATCTTAGTACGAGATTCGCCCGCAGTCAGGTTAAAGTGTCTGTTCTGCTCTGGAAAAGGCCCTCCTTTGGCTACTCCAAATAACAATCTGCCATTGCACAAACGATCGAGCATGGCGATTTCTTCCGCAACTGCGATCGGATTGTGAAATGCTAGGAGTACGGCGGCCGATCCGAGATGAATTCGAGAAGTGATTGCTGCTAAATAGGCGATCGATACTGCGATCGACGGGCTGATGTGAAAATCGCTAAAGTGATGTTCTGCAATCCAAGCTTCCTCAAAATCTAAGGCTTCAGCATGGCAGATCATTTCAGTTTGTTCGGCGATCGCTTTTTGAGCATCTCGATCGTGATTTTCGTAGGTGCAAAAGAGTCCGGTTTTCACAATTTATCTCCAATATTTAAGGGAATTGGTAATTTGCAACCGCAGATAAAGGCGGATTAACGCAGATAAACGCAGATAAGTAAGGAAGAAGGAAGAAGGAAGAAGGAAGAAGGAAGAAGGAAGAAGGAATAGGCAACAGGCAACAGGGAAGAAGGAAAAAGGGAAAAATTACCAACTGTCAACTGTCAACTATCAACTGTCAACTATCAACTATCAACCATCAATATCAATCGGGCGGGATCGAGGTGCACGTACCAGGGAAAAGGTCGATCTTTGATCTCGTGCCACTTTTCTTTAAAAACTTCTGCTTGCAGGTGGTAATCTTGCCCGCCCGCAGGCATTCTGTTGAATTTAAGAAACAGCGTCATGCGGTGCGGCGTTTCGCTAGTTGCAGCCAACCAACAAGGATAAGTATTATCGCGATCGGGATTGGTAGTGATGCTAATTTGGTGGGCGCGAATGCCGATATCGGTGAGGTTATCTTCCGCAGCTTCGATCGCACCCAAAGTAATTCCCCAGTCGGTTGCTTTCACTGAATTCGATCCCAGCGCTACCGCACGAGAAAAGTTTTTACAACCCGTAAGTTGAGCGATGCGCACTGTTTTTGGATGTTCAAAAATCTGGTGTTTTGAGTCGTAGGCGATGGTTTTTCCCCCCGACATCACCATCAGATTTTCGCAAATTCGATAGGCCTCCTCCAAGTTGTGAGTCACAAATAATGTAACGCCCCGGTAAGTTGCTAAAGTTTCTACGAGTTGCCGTTCCATTTGACTGCGAAGATAGGTATCTAATGCTGAAAAAGGCTCGTCCAATAACAGCAATTCCGGTTCGGTTGCTAGGGCTCTTGCCAAGGCTACCCGCTGTTGTTGTCCTCCCGAAAGTTGGTGCGGGTAGCGATCGCCCAAACCCTGCATTTGCACTCCCAGCAACTGTTTTTCGACTTGCTGGCGGCGGATTAATTTGGGCAGGTGCTGCAACCCAAAGGCGATATTTTGAGCGACTGTCATGTGCGGAAACAGCGCATAATTTTGAAATACCAAACTTACGTTGCGTTTGTGGCTGGGCAGGTTAATATTTTGCTCAGAATCGAAGAGCGATCGACCGTTCAAAACAATGCGTCCTTTTGCGGGCGTATCGACACCAGCAATGCAGCGTAAAGTCATGCTTTTACCCGAACCGGAACCGCCGAGGATTCCCAAAGTTTCTTGCCCTGCTGCAAAAGCCGTGTCGAGTTTAAAGTTCGATAATTGTTTTTCAATATCAACCAGCAATCCGGCATTTGTGGCTTGTAATTGAGGTTGAATCAAATGCCCTAAACGAGCTGGTTCCGTAGATTTTCCACCTCGATTTACAGGTTCATTTGCTTCGAGCAATCCCGCTTGCATTTGCTGTTTTTTGCGATCGTAGCGCTGCTGCCAGAGGTTGACAGCTACTATCCCCGATAGCGAGAAACTCATAATAGAAATTGCCCAGAACCAAGCTTCATTCATTGCTCCCGCTTCCACTGCAAAATAGATTGCCATCGGCATTGTTTGCGTTTGTCCGGGAATGTTGCCTGCCAGCATTAATGTAGCGCCAAATTCTCCCAAAGCTCGGGCAAAAGACAGAGTTATTCCTGCTACCAGTCCGGGCACAGCTAAGGGCAATACAACCTGAAAAAAAACTCGCCTTTGGGAAGCGCCCAAGGTTCTCGCTACTTGCACTAAGCTGCTGTCAATTTGTTCAAATGCACCTAATGCTGTTTTGTACATTAGGGGAAATGCCACAACTGTTGCGGCCACTACGGCGGCATACCAAGTAAACACAATTGTCAAGTCAAATTGCTGCATTAATTGTCCGATCGGACCGTTTCTGCCAAATAGCAACAGCAATAAAAAACCTACCACAGTTGGCGGCAAAATCAGCGGCGAAATCAGAATTCCTTCAATTAATGATTTCCATTTCCCGCGATATCCCAACATCCAGTAAGCCGCAGCCGTACCGATAAAAAAGGCAGCAATTGTTGCTAGTCCAGCCGTTTTCAGAGAAATCCAAAGAGGCGATAGATTCACAAGCATAAGAAGGAAGAGGAGGAGAGGAGGAGAGGAGGAGAGGGGGAAATTTTGGATTTTAGATTTTAGATTTTAGATTGGGAAATTGGGGGATTGGAAGATTGGGAGATTGGAGGATTGGGGGATTGGAAAAATTGCCAATTAACAATTACCAATTACCAATTCCCAATTACCAATTACCAATTACCAATTACCAATTCCCAACTGTCAACTGTCAACTGTCAACTGTCACCTGTCAACTATTACTGAGCAATTCCAAATCCGTATTTCTGGAAAATATCTCGAGCTTGTTTGCTTCTTAAAAATTGAACGTAAGCGCGGGCGGGCTGTTGCTTGCGACTTGCTCGAATTACCGCAATGGGATAAACAATTGGCGAGTGCAAGTTACTGGGTGCTGTTGCTACTTGCTTCACTCGATCGGAAATTTTGGCATCTGTTACATAAACAACTCCCGCATCGGCATTACCGCTTTCCACCGCACCCAAGACATTGCGAACTGAGTTGCCGTAAACTAACTTCGATCGCACTTGCTCTAATATTCCCAATTTACCGAATACTTCTTCGGCATACCGTCCAGCAGGAACACTTCGGGGTTCGCCGACGGAAATTTTTTTAACATTGGAGTTGCTTAACTGGCGAAAGTTACTCAGCCCCAAAGCGGAGTTATTCGGCACGATTAAAACTAGATTGTTAGTCAAGAGATTGCGGCGGGTATCTGTTAGAATCAGATTCTGATTTTGCAGTGCTTCCATCTGTGCGCTTGCAGCCGAGATAAAAACATCTACAGGTGCGCCCTGTTCGATTTGTCGCTGCAAGGGACCCGATGCGGCAAAGTTGTAATTGACAGCCACACCGGGATTAGCTTTTTCAAAAATCGGATCGATTTCCTCTAAGGCATTTTGCAAACTAGCAGCCGCTGCAATTAATAGTGTTGTCGGTTGAGCGCTGGTTGGAATTGGCATAATTGCCTTGAAGCCAACTGCTAGCATCAAGGCGAAAAACAATCCACTTAAAAAAGCAATGGCGCGTTTTTTCATAATATTTTAATCAATTGGATGGCTTAAGTTAGCTCGATTGTAGAGGGTACAAACACATTTTACTAAAGCGGGCGATCGGCAAAAATTAAAAAACTATTACAGTTAATTGCACGCGACTCAAACGCCGATCGCACTTATAAAAATTAAGTAAAACAACCAGTTTCTATCGTTTCCTCGCAATCGTTTTTTTGACTGCGACTGCACAAACCATGAATTAGTAAAGTATTGAAATATACAGTTAGTTCTTAACAATTGTAATAAATATTTTATTTGCTGCGCTTCCGATCGACAACTAGACATCGATGAAAAAATTGCTTGACAAAGTGGAATAACTATCTTAGTTTACTTGATTAGGACTGAGGAATCTCACCCGCTTAAAAAATCAAACAAGGAACAAAAAATGGAAATTAGCGCGCGCAATGCTCTCAAAGGAACTGTCAAAGCCCTTGAAGTTGGAGCTGTAAATACAGAAGTTGTTTTGGAAGTTGCACCGGGTGTTGAAATTACTGCAATTATCACAAAAGCTTCAGCAGAAAAGTTGGGTTTAAGTGTTGGCAAGGCAGCCTATGCAGTTGTCAAATCCAGCGACGTGATGGTGGCGATCGACTAAAAAGATCGATCGAGCTTTTATCGATCGTGCTTAACTTGAAGTCGGGTTGTATGAAACACCTTGAAAGCTGAAATATTGAGAATAACTCCCAGCATTATTTTCAAGATTGCAGCCGGAATCAGCCCCACTAACAAACCGCCCGCGATCGCCCCAATTACCGATCCGATTCCCATTGGGGCGATCGTTCTAGAAATCGAAGTGCGATCGGCAAATGCTCCCTGACTGCTGTATTTGAGCAAGCCAACTAAAACAGTTGGCAAGCTGACGAGCAAACTAGCAGTTCCGGCTGTTTTAATATCAGCACCAAAAGCAAAAATCAGGGTGGGAATAATAATTTCTCCCCCCGCCACTCCTAACAAACTGCTAACTAAACCGATAGCCAAACCAAACAAAATTCCTGCCCCAATCCACCAAAATAAAGCTGCTGGGAGCAAGGCAGGGAGTCGTTGAGGTAAAAAACCTTCCACAATCAAAGCCAGCCCGATCGCCACCAGCAGCACCAAAACAATCTGTTCGAGTTGCTCGTTAGACAATTTTGCCGACAAAGTTGCACCCACAAAAGCAGTCACGATCGCACCCGCAATCAAAGCAAAAATAGCGGGTAGGAATGGCACCACAGAAGCAAACGAAAGCGTGCTGCCGCGAATTGCCAAGAAAGCGGCGATCGTCACCAGACTAACTGCTAGATTGATAGGCACGGCTTGCCGCACCGGATAATGCAAAATACCTGCAAGTACGGGGAGGCGAAACTCAGCGCCCCCCAAGCCCATTAAGCCGCCCAATAAACCGATCGGTATTGCCCAAAAAATGCTAGCAGAGAATGGCGATCGGAATTGACTCTAACTGCCGAGTCTTGTTTGTGCATTATTTTTGTAATTCAATATATGAAAAATTGCGTGTTTCCTTGAGTTTCGATCCCCCTAAATCCCCCTTAAAAAGGGGGACTTTGAGTACATCCGGTCTCTCCCTTCAGAAGAGGAACTTTGAGTACATCCGGTCTCTCCGTTCAGAAGAGGGACTTTAAGTACCTCCGGTCCCCCCCTTCTTAAGGGGGGCTAGGGGGGATCGAGATCTCAGGGTTAAACCAACATTCCGCAACTACCTTTGACCTAGTTTCGCCAACTTTTCCCTAACTCCAACTTCAAAAGAATTCCGACTTTTTGTTAGCAGTCGAAACTCTTAGTTTTAACATTTTTTGCGAGCAACAATATGAAAAATATGCCAGTATTTTTCCTCGCCGATCGCCGTTACTCCCGGATGTTCTTCTTCATTCAACAACTCAATTGTAAAAGGCTCTAACAGCTTTTCAACTTGTGCGCGAGTGTGATGGCTGCGATCGGGATAAACCGTCCAAGAGTCGCGATCGCCAAATAAATGACCGCAGAAAATTCCGCCTGGATTGAGCGATTTTACGATCGTTTCCCACAGATTGGGGAAATCAGCAGGCGGGCAAAAAGGCAAGCAAAAACTGGCATTAATCAAATCGATCGCTGGTGGCAAACTCAAGTTTTCAAAACGCATCAATTGAGTTTCCAGCAAATCGCGATCGATCGGACGATCGAACAGGCGATCGAAAGCTTTTTGTTCTCCATCAACAGCTAAAACTCGCCATCCCCGACGCAACAATTCCACCGTATCCCGTCCTTCACCGCAACCCAAATCTACAGCGAATTTCGGGCGTTCGATCGCTCCTGTTGCGTCAAAAATCTCCAATGCTTTGAGCAAAGTTTCGCGGGGCGGGCGACCTTCTACCGCTTGATAGTAATTCGCCCAATTTTGTCCGTCAGCGTGAGAGGGAGTAGTTTGAATCATGCTGGGGCTAGTGCTAATTCTGTATGAGTGTGACACTTTTTAGGACAAACTCTAGCACAAGCTTCACAGCCGATGCAATTATCTAGATTGGCGACTACCATCACCTTGCGTTCGATTTCTTCATCATCTTCATCCTCTACAAATTCTCCTTCTTCATTCATCGGACGCAATTCCATTACGCCGCGGCGCAGGTTTTCAAGCATCTGCCGCAGCCGAGACAGCGTGCAAAGTCGATCGCTTGCAAAAATTTGGGAGTCCAAGATTTGCCAGTAAATGTTAATCCAGTAAAAGCAGTCATGATTAGTGTTCTCCGTCAATAAAAAGGATTTGAGGTAACTCTCCCCAGAATTGAGAGTTCAAAAAACGATTCTAGGGAGAGCAAAAGAAAGAACCAATTCGTTTGCAGTCAGGATTTTAGTCCGCAGCCCGAAAATTCTGAAAACTAAAATTATAGATAGTAGATGCACCTGATGAGCAGCGCTAAATCAGCACCAAATAATCGATACAATTTCAAGTGTTGCTTCGGATTAATTTACAGCTAAAACAATCGCTTTGTAGTTTTTGATGCAATGGCCATCCGCAACACCCGATATTATCGCAAGCTATAAAGGAGGATATCTTGCGATCGCGCGCCGCAATTTGTTTAAGATATCTCTGGCTGAACTGCTAGCTTTCTTCGTAGAGTTAAGTAACAGAGAGCTATTTAACATGGCTTCGACCTATTAATAGTATGAAATCCGCGTGCTTGAGGCTGCGTTAACTCTCGAAGTTAATTGGAGATATTAATTCGAGATGTTAATTCGAGATTTTAATTCTGGATAAAACTAGATTTTCGGTAAATTTCATCCCAATTCGGCGGACGGTAGTCTGGGTTAAATGCCCGATCGACATATCTCACTAAATCCGGCAATGCTTCATAGGGAATTGCGCGATCGAGGAATTGATTTAACTTGTCTTCCCAAGCGGAAGGATAGTCGCGAATCACGGGATGTTTGACAGCGATCGACTCATATTCAGCCGTTGCAATATCCGTAATAACTTCCAGCTTCAGCAAAGCCAGAGGACGGATGAAAATACCTGTAGCTGCGATCGCAAATCCAGCATCCAAACCTTTTTGTTTCATCACTACTACAAACTGCCCGCCTTCAGGAATTTGATAGGGAATCTCGTCGGGATTTGCAATAGTTTTTAGCTCGATATTGTAGCCTTGAGTCAATCCAGCCGCCAGCGTTATTTCCTCATATTCCTGTTCGGGATGGGGAATGTAGAGAGTTATTTGATGCAGCCTGCGCCAGGGATCGCCTGTCGGTTCGCCGTCGTCCGAAGAGTCGTAAAAGCGGCGGATTTGCTGTCCTGTATAACTCTCTCGATCGCACAGATTAATCAACCCCATATTCAGCACGCATTGGTCGAATCGATTGAGACCTAAATTGCCGATCGTAACTGTATGTTTCACTGTTTGCACCAATGAAGAAGAAGGAAGAAGGAAGAAGGAAGAAGGAAAAAGGAAGAAAGGAAAAAGGAAGAAGGAAGAGGGAATAAGGAAAAAGAAGGATGAATAATTGATAGCTGTTAACTATCAACCCTTCGACAATCTCAGGGCAAGCTATCAACTATCAACTGTCAACTGTCAACTGTCAACTGTCAACTGTCAACTGTCAACTATCAACTGTCAACTGTCAACTGTCAACTGTCAAGCGTAATTCCTAGCCCTGTAGTTTTTAACGCGCTCTCCATCAGCAACACCCAGCAATTTTGCCAGCCAAGGTGGCGGAGATGTAGCGAGGGCATTCTGCAATTGACTTAAAACCTCTCTGGCCGGACTGCCAGATTCTTTTTTAATTGGATAGAGGCCCGATTGAATGACTTTCCCCGCAGCAGGACCGCCGATCTCGACAAGGTAAAGCACCTGACAGTCGCGAATCAACTCAACTCTAAAATCATTTTTGTCATCCGCAAATTCTGCTTCAGCGGTCGATCGAATATCAATCAACCGCATCTCTGTCGGAGACATTTGATAAACCAGAAAACGCACGCAGGAACCAAAATGTCCGTCTAACTTCTCTTTATTGTTCGACGCTACTGCAATGCGAATCGAATTAGGCATATCCCCTTCTTGATAGGGATCGAGGGCTGGTAAATCCTCAACTTCATCCATCTCGCCCCACAAAATTCGCACCGCTTCTTTCATAACCGCCATATCAGCGGAATCCGCATCATCACCAGCTTCTTCACCATCGACCTCGTAGCTTTTGCCGAGGGCCATTTTTAAGCTATTTACAGTGAGCGTACCCAAGTTTTTTTCATTGAGAATGTCACTACCTACATAGGTTTGTAACGCTTGGATAAATTCTGGCAGTGGCAACTCAGGAAACAGTTTTGAGGCTAAAGCAATCCTTAATGCTACCTTGTTAGAAATCGGTGGTTTGGCCATTGCTGTATCTCTCCATCAATGCTTGAACATCAGTTATCTTGAAAATTAACCTTCAACAATTCGGACATAGATTGCGTTAATTGCTTTTTCATCCAATGTCTGACAATTGTTACCAACCCGAACAATGAAGTGCGGAAATCTTTGTTCTACCGCGATCGACTGTCCCGGAGTTATTCCCATTTGATTGAGTCTTTGAGTTGTCAAATCATCGGAGGTTTTGATGCGGGCGATCGCGCCGCGTTCGTGAGATTGCAGCATTTTTAATGAAGCACCGCGAACTGAGAATCCTGTTTTTAACATCGCATTTTTCCTCCGATTTCAACTGTCAACTGTCAACTGTCAACTGTCAACTGTCAACTGCCAACTGTTAACTAAACCAAGTAAGGTTCCTGATGGGTGCGGATTTTGCAATCCGATCGGGGATAGGTAACACAAAGCAAAGCGAATCCTTTAGCCATTTGCTCGTCGTCGAGAAATACTTGTTCCGATTGATCTATTTCACCTTCCATAACTTTGCCAACGCAACTAGAGCAAGAACCGGACTGACAAGAAGAAGGTAACTCTATGCCTTGGTCTTCGGCTGCTTCTAGAATGGTCATCGTGTCTTCAACAGGAATCGTAATGTCTATATTCCGTTTTTTGTTGAATAAACTAACTTGATAGGTAGCCATAATCGCGTTCTCCTACATCGAATTCTTGGGGTGTTTCAGGACTTATCCTTGATTCTTTATTCGGCTTTTCGCTGCGTTCTTTAATGTGTGTTTTTTTACCGCAGAGGGCGCAGAGAACGCAGAGAAAGAGAGGGAGATAATTGTCATAAGTCCCGTGTTTGTTAGCTGCAAGGTACGGCTGAAGGAGTGCAGTCTCCTGCTTGGAAAGATTTACCGCAGCCGCAAGTACCGGTTGCATTCGGGTTGGTAAATTTGAAGCCGCTTTCCATCAGTCCTTCGACAAAATCAATTACTACACCGTTCAGCAGGGGTACGCTTTTGGAATCGATGTAAACTTTGACTCTACCTTGTTGTTCGATCGTGTCATCGGGGCGAGGGGAATTAGCAATATCGATCGTGTATTCGTAGCCATTGCAGCCGCCATCGTTGACTCCGACTCGAATGCCTTTTTCGGAAGAACTATCGGCACTACCTTGCAAGAAGGCGCGGAGTCTAAATTCTGCTTTTTCGGTGAGTGTAACTGTCATTGGATTTGCTCCAGAAATTAATAGGTGTGAAGAGAGTGGGAGAGGGGGAGAGAGTGTAGGGGCGGTGCCCCCGTGCCCGCCCCGATAGAGGGAAAGGGGGAGATGGATAGAGGGAGAGATTTCGATCGCGCTTCCGGTCCCCCCCTTCTTAAGGGGGGGCTAGGGGGGATCTGGGTTTAAGAGTTAAACAGCAGGCCGAAACTACTAAGAAATCTCGTTTTTGTTTCAGAGTTTTCGATCCCCCTA
>JAAUPF010000124.1 GCA_012034575.1 Richelia sp. CSU_2_1
AGAAGGAAGAAGGAAGAAGGAAGAAGAAAGAAGGAAGAAGGAAGAGGGGGAGTTTTAAGTTATCATTTGTGAATGCGTAAACTGTCTTTAACTCACAACTCAAAACATACTTGCCCCAATCCGCTACTCAAAACTCCTTACCAATTACCAATTACCAACTATATGTTATTTTCCGGCCCGATTACTGCTCCCGTTCCAGTTTTTCTGACAATTTTAGCAATTATGTTAGTCGCGCCGCTGCTGTTTGAGCGGCTGCGATTGCCGGGAATAGTAGGTTTGATTATCGCTGGAGTAATTGTCGGTCCCCACGGCATTGGTTTGTTGGAACGCGACGCTACTATTGTGTTGTTGGGTACGGTGGGATTGTTGTTTTTGATGTTCATGGCGGGACTGGAAACCAGTCTTGATGACCTTAAATATAATGCTGACAAAGCTGTAGTTTTTGGATTGGCAACTTTTTCGCTGCCGATGATTTTGGGAACGGTAGCAATGTTGCTTTTAGGATATAGCTGGCTGGCTGCAATTTTAGTGGCTTCTTGTTTTGCTACCCATACACTTTTAGCGCTGCCGATACTTACCAAATTGGGGTTGATGCGCACTCAAACTATTACTACTACTTTGGGCGGGACTCTCATCACTAACGTGCTGGGACTTTTGGTGTTGGCAATTGTAGTCAAAGCTTTTAAGGGCAACTTAACACTCAGTTTTTGGCTGTTTTTAATTCCATCTTTGGCAATCTATACTTTTGCGACTTTGTGGGGAGTTCCTAAAATTGGGCGCTGGTTTTTTAAGAGATTCGGACATGACGAAAGCGCTGAATTTATGTTTGTTCTGGCGACTCTATTTGTAGTGTCATATGCAGCCGAACAAATTGAAATTGAGGCAATTATCGGTGCTTTTTTAGCGGGAATTGCGATTACTCAAATTATCCCGCAAATGAGTCCTTTGATGAACCGCATTCAATTTATTGGGAATACGCTGTTTGTACCGTTTTTTCTGATTTCTGTGGGAATGCTGATCGATCCGCTGATTTTGGTGCAGCAACCGCAATCTTTGCTAGTAGCGGCGGTGATGATTTTAGCGGAGGTTATTAGTAAGTTTTTGGCTGCTTGGCTGCCGGGTAAATTATTCGGTTTTGAGTTTCCCAGCATTATGGTAATGTTCGGGCTTTCTGTCGCTCAAGCTGCGTCTACTTTGGCAGCAATTACTGTGGCTTTTGATATTAAATTGGTCGATCGAGTGACGGTTAACGGTATTATTGCGATGATTTTGGTGACTTGCGTGGCTTCTCCTTGGATCGTGTCGCGGTGGGGTCAACAAATGCAGTCGCCAGGGTCGAGTTTGGCTGCACCTGTGGCGGGAAAAGATTTAAAAGGGGAGCGCGTTTTGGTGCCTGTTGCTAACCCGAATACGGAGGATAATTTGCTGCGTTTGGCTCTGATTTTAGCAAAAAAATCTGGCGGTACTTTGCTGCCGCTTCACGTAATTTTAGAGGGGGAAGGGCAGATTTCACCGGAGGCGAGAACGCAACAAACTCAACTTTTGATGGCGGCAGAAACTGTGGCTCATGCTGCTGCTTGTGCTGTGGAACCTATTGCTCGAATTGACAGTGCTGTTGACAGGGGAATTGTTAGAAGCGCGATCGAACGTAATGCTAGTTTAATTATTTGCGGCTGGAAGGGTTTCTCAACTTATCAAGATAATTTTTTTGGCAGCGTAATCGATAATGTGGTAAGTCGATCGCCCGTGCCTGTATCGATCGCCCGCTTGCCCGAACCCATTCAAAATACGTCGCGGATATTGTTGGCAGTTACTGATGCAGATTTGGCTGTTTCTTCCTTCCAGCAAACTCTCGATCGGGCTAAAAGCTTGGCCGAAGATCTGAAAGCGAGTTTGCAAGTATTATTAGTGGTAACTAAAGGTCAGAAAGGCAAAGAAAATTTGCCTGAAAAAACGATCGATGTGGAACTCCCGATCGTCCGCCTGAGAGGAAATTTTGCCAGCCAAGTTTCGCAGCAGTTATTAACCGGGGATTTACTGATTTTAACAGCAGTTCCCCATCATAATAGTTGGTGGTACGGGTCGGGACGGCTGAAGGTTCCTGAAGCGATCGTGCGGGCTCATCCAAACCTTTCGACGATCGTTTTTTATTTTCCAGTGTAGCGATCGTATTAATTTCCTCTTGCGCCTACAACAAAAATAGTTTGTAGTGAGGACTTTAGTCCGCAGCATCGAAGGATTAGGGCGTGTTTTCTGGCATCTTAGATCCCCTCCAGCCCCTCTTAAAAAGGGAGGAGAAAGAGAATCAAAGTAGGTCTTTTTAAAGGGGATTTAGAAAGAGTACCCAAGTGGGTCTTTTTTAAAGGGGATTTAGAAAGAGTATCAAAGTCCCCCTTATTAAGGGGGATTTAGGGGGATCGGGATCTGAAGCAGTAGTTTGAAGACAAACCCTAAACTCCTCACTACAAACAGCAGGATGTTTTGACGCAAGAATTAGCGTGAATTCGACAAATTTTGAGAACATGGTGCTATATCGTCTCTAGTTTAACCAGGCAAAAATGAGCATCAAACCAACATTCAAGTGGCTGTCGTCGGTGGCGAGTGTTTTGGGCGCGATCGCGATCGGCACTTTTGGCGGGATTATTCATCCCGCCAAAGCAGCGGAAACTGTGGTAATCCGCAAAGGAATTTTGGCGTCGTCAATATCTGTTGCCGATTTGCGCGAACTCGCGGCAACGGGAAAAGTCCCTGAAAGGCTGCAAGCTTACGCCAATCTACTGTCTGCCGAACAGCGGAGTCAAGTTTTTGCAGCGCTGCAAGCTAAAATTCCGCTGAATGTCGCGGGCTTGAGTAATTTGTTAAATACTCAAATCGGAACTGCTATCCTGGCAGATTTGGCAACTGCGCTTCCCAGGCGCGACGGTGCCGGAGTGGAAGCATTGCGGGCGGCGTTGGTGTTGGGGGCGGGCGCGCCAGAAGGCTTGTCGGTATTGAGTTTCCTCGAAAATTATCCGGGCGGGCGGGTAGTGGTGGATCTCGATCGCGCTTTTGCTGTTTTGGGCAGTTTGAACGCCAGTTTTTGGCAAACCCAGCAGTTTATGACCGCCATCGCGCCTCAGTTAGCCCCCCGCAACCCGCAGCTAAATTTGCCTTTTGACGCGACTGCTGCAGGCCCGAATGCGGTACAGGTAATGAATTTGGAGTTTAACGATCGTGCGCGCAACCGGCGCATTCCGGTGGATATTTATTCGTCTGAGGCGGCGACAAGCGATAAACCCGCGATCGTGTTTTCTCACGGATTGGGTTCGGTGCGCACGGATTTGCGCTATTTGGCCGAACATTTGGCGTCTCACGGCTATGTTGTAGTTGCTGTGGAACATCCGGGCAGCAATGCTACTAATACGAATGCTGCGATCGCGGGACAGTCACGCTTGCTGGCACCTCAAGAGTTTTTAAACCGTCCTAAAGATATCAGTTTTGTATTAGATGAATTGGCAAAATTAAACCAAACTGATGCTAATTTGCGGGGCAAAATTGCGAGCGATCGAGCGATGGTCATCGGCTATTCTTTTGGAGGTGCGACGGCTTTGTCTTTAGCTGGTGCAGAACTGCAATTGAGCAATCTCAGACAGCGGTGTCAGGCAGAATTGATTACCTTAAGTTTGGGGGAAGGCATTCAGTGCGCGGCGGCCGGACTTCCAGAAGAACGCTATCAACTGCGCGATCCGAGAGTTAAAAGAGCGATCGCCATGAATCCTACAACATCTTTATTATTTGGAGAAACGGGTTTGAGTGCAATTCAAATTCCGACTTTAATAGTTGCTTCTTCTGCTGATAAAACTACTCCGGCTTTAAACGAACAAATAGCAGGTTTTCCGAAAATTCCCTCTCCTAAATGGTTGGTGGGTTTGGTCGGCGGAACTCATTTAAGCGTGAAAGATCCGAGTACGACTTTAGACCAAGCTGACAGACCGAGTACGGTAATTACTGGCGATGAAGTTGTGGGCGATCGAGCTCTTAGTATTCGCAACTATATTCAAGCTGTAAGTTTGGCGATGGCCGCTCAAATGACGCCGGAAGCTGACAAATATGCAATCTTTTTAACGCCGGAATACGCGCAGTTTGCTTCGACGACAGAAATTCCGGTGCGGCTGGTAACGGAGATTCCTCCTGAAGCGAATGCCGTAGTGCAAAGTTTTATCCAGCAAAATAAGTAGGCGTTCCTCAATCCGAAGAAATAAGGTTCGTAGTGAGGATTTTAGTCCGCATTTAGCTAGAATTATAAAAGGACTGAAGTCCTTACTACAAACCTCAGGAATATTGTTGCACCAAGGGCGATAGCGATCGTCAAGTAAGAGTGTCTGGATCGATATTAAGTTCCCTGAGTTTTTGAGCGAGAATTTGGGCTTTTTGTTCGGCGGCGAGGCGCAGTTGTTGTTCCGTCAGCACGCGCTGTTCAGTTTCTAAGCGAAGTCGTTCGGTTTCTAGGCGAAGTTGTTCGGATCTCTGAATGCGTTCTTCAGGAGTCAGCAACTTTTGTCCTAATTCGTCATACCAATACAACCATTCTCGCGTAATTCCTTGATAAGTTCCTACTTCACGTCCCAATCCTAAATTAATTTCTGGCAGCCAGATGGGATTGCCTGAAAGCAATACATATTTCCCCTGTTCTAATCGATACAATTCTAACGGGGGTTTGCGGCGGCGGCGGGGATTGTACACCGCATAGTACAAAACTCCCAAATCGGCATAGTCTTGCTTTTTTTTGCTGTATTCCCCGCGATAGTTTTGAGAAACGACTTCGAGGACAAAAATTGGGATTTGTTGTTCTTCCCACAGTACGTAACTCGAACGCAATTGTTCGTCGATAAATCGAGCGACTCCCAAGCTGAGAAAGCCATCGGGGACAATGGCGGGTTGGAATTCGTCGTAATAAATCGCCATGTCCGCACCAAAATACCAATCTTGGCGATCGGACCAAATCAGTGCGAGAATGGCTTCGAGTAAGGTGGGAATTAAATGTTGTAATTGGTTATCCACTGGGGTATCGTCGGAGTCGGGAAGCTCTTCGGCAGAGGGGCGGCAGTGGAGCGGATTGTAGTCTAATAACATAGGGGTTTTGCCAACGCTACATTAATTGGTAAGCATTCAGCTATCAGCCTCTACTCCATCAGCTTAAAACCCACGATCCAGTAAGCTTTTAGCATCTTTAAAGCCAAAAATCATCAAGTCTTGTCTCGCAAGCGAGAGAGTCCAAAGCTGATAGCTGATAGCTGACGGCTGAATGCTTACATTAATTGTAATTAATTAACTGCCGATTCCGCTGCCCGAGTTTAGATCGCCCGTTCAACCTTCGCCCCAGCATTAATATTTTTGACTGCGACGAATTTCAGTAATTTGGTCGGCAACATCCAAAATTCCCTGAGGCATTGCAGGGCCGGTTAAGATAATATCTAAAGAGTGCGGCTTGCTATCAATAAATGCCAGCACTTCTGCTTCGGAAATCAATCCTAAATTGACCGCCACACTCAACTCGTCGAGAATGACTAGCGCGTAACGGCCCTCGCGCACCACATCTCGAACGTACTGCCACAAACGCTCGATCGATCTTACCTCTGAATCATCGAGATCGGTCCCGTCAATGCAGCGCGGCAAATCGCACCGCACCCAATCTAAATTCTGCCCCAAACGTACCGGACGATCGTGTCCTTGGTTGATTCCGCCTTTGAGAAACTGCACAGCCAGCACCGGAGTTCCCTGTCCCGCAATTCTCAATGCTTGAGCCATGACATTTGTAAAAAAGCAGCGCTGCGGGCCTGTAAAGACTTGCACCAGCCCTTCAACCGTGTAGGGCAAGCTGTGGGTTAAATTGAGTGCGGGCGTTTGTAACTGAGCAACCATAGGACACTATTTAATTGGACGCTAAATCTTGGGCATGGCTTCGACCCTGGTGGAGCTGGAGCCTGCATAACAATATATAGCGCATTTGACGCCCGTGCAAAGCAAGCGGCACGCTAGATGTACAATTGGTTGAAAAATAATGGCAGTAGCCGATCGCAGCTATTTGTCCGATCGAGCTCGATCGAAGCTAAACTTCAGTAAACTTTGAATGTCGCGCTGCTAGGAGCAAGCCACAGTGAGATTAGTGATTCTGGGTGGGCCGGGTGCAGGAAAGGGAACGCAAGCCGAACTACTTTGCAACAATTTGAGCATTCCTTTGCTGGCAATCGGGGAGATTCTGCGCGCCCAAATCGCAGAAGCAACAGACTTCGGCAAGTTGGTGATGCCTTATGTGGCATCTGGCGAATTAGTTCCCGATGAAATTTTGATTCGATTTTTCGGCAACCGCTTGCTGCTGCCGGATGTGTTTAACGGTTGGCTGTTGGAGGGATATCCGCGCACGGCTTTTCAAGCTGAGGAATTGGATTTTTTATTAGAAGATTTGGCGCAGGAGCTCGATTGGGCAATTTGGCTGAAAGTACCCCATGATGTGTTAGTGAAGCGCTCGATCGAACGAGATCGATCGGACGACCATCCTGAAATTTTACAGCGCCGGCTCGCTTTGTTTGAGGAACGCACTATTCCTATTTTAGAGTATTACGATCGTCGCAGCAAACTGTTAACGATCGATGGCGATCGATCGCCGGAACAAGTGCAGCAGGATTTGCTCGAACTCCTGAATCAGTTGACAGTTGATAGTTGACAGTTGACAGTTGACAGTTGACAGTTGACAGTTGACAGTTGACAGTTATCTGTCCTCATTACCAATTACCAATTACCAATTACCAATTACCGATTACCAATTACCAATTCCCAATTCCCAATTCCCAATTCCCAATTCCCAATTCCCAAAATATTATGTCTTGGCAGCGTCCTGACGGCAGACAGCAACATCAACTTCGTCCGATTAGTTTCGATCGAGAATTTACCAAATTTGCCAGCGGTTCCGTACTGGCAAAAAGCGGCGACACTCAGGTACTTTGCAGCGTTACAATTAAGCCGGGAGTGCCGAAGTTTTTGGAGAATACCGGACAAGGTTGGCTGACAGCAGAGTACCGAATGTTACCCGGTTCTACACCGCAGCGGCAAGAGCGGGAATTTATGAAATTATCGGGACGAACTCAAGAAATTCAGCGCTTGATCGGGCGGAGTTTGCGATCGTGCTTGGATATGCAGCTATTAGGAGAACGCACGATTCTTGTTGATGCTGATGTTTTGCAGGCGGATGCGGGGACTCGCACGACTTCAATTACGGGCGGATTTGTAGCTGTGGCTGATGCTGTGAATAAGTTGGTAAAAAAAGGTGAATTGGAGCGATCGCCCTTAATTCGTCAAGTAGCGGCCGTTTCTGTAGGATTGTTGGAAGGTGAGCCGTTTTTAGATTTAAATTATCTTGAGGATGTGGCGGCGGAAATTGATTTTAATGTGGTAATGAATGGAGATTTGAATATTATTGAAGTTCAGGGAACTGCGGAGAATGGAAGTTTCAGTCGGAGTCAGTTAAATCGAATTTTGGATTTAGCAGAAACTGGGATTCAGGAGTTGTTGGAGGCTCAGCGACAGGCTTTAGTTTAGAGATAATACCAAATCCGGGTTGCTTACCCCTTTATGAAAGAGCGAACAAATTTTTCCCCCTCTCCCCCTCTCCCCCTCTCCCACTTTCCCCCTCATCCTAAAGTTGGAAAGTTTCTGCCATTAATTGAGCCTGAACTATTTCGCCGATACCTTTTACAAGAGGGCGATAAAGTTCGATGTCACCTGCAGGTTGAATCGGAACAATGATACTGACGGCTACCCAAGAGATGCGGCGGTTCGACACTCTAGCGATGCTATCTTCCCAAAACCAGCGGCTGGTTGCGGTTGAACCGCCGTTGGGCAAAGCGTACCACTGCAAGACGGCAAAAGTTTGTTCCGCCCTCCTGCTTCGGAAAAATAAGGCTTCGACGGTTGCGGGGGGCTTACCGGAAGTTGGCATTGATTCAACTGTAAACTTTAAAGCGCGATCGGAATCTGTTTGCCACCGGTGAAATCCTCTGATATCCAGCCATTCCACTTGAGGTTGGTCTTTTGGGCCGTTTTGCGGCAGCAGCAATAAAATTGCTACTGTTTGTTGGTTTTGAATTTCTTGAACCAACCACTTGCGACCGCCGATTTGGACGTTTTTCTGGACGTGGAGAACTTTCCATCCGGAGAGTTTGGAAAATTTTAGCCCTTGTTGGCGCAAAGTTTTGAGTTGTTTGAGGTTGGTAACTGGTGGCGGATTTGTCCAAGGCCACTTTCCTGTCAGGTAGCCGGGAATTGCTACCCATCCGACCAGTACCAGCAACAGCAGCAATACGATTATTTAGATAATTGGTATCGCCGCATTAGTTGGCGCGGTGAAATCATAAGAAGAAGGAAGAAGGAAGAGGAAAGAAGGAAGAGGGAAGAAGGAAGAAAAGTGGGTGCGTAAGTCACCAACAACAAACATTAACATTCAATCTATTAGTAAATATCGATCGCAGTCAATGCCTAATTGTTTGTTCGATCGGAAAATAGTTTTGCATCCCGTTGAGGAGCAGTACCAATACACCTAGCATACAAGCAGAATACAAGTCTCCGCCCCATCCGGCGTGCATCAAATCAAAAAGCTTCTCTTTGCCGGTACCGTGAAGGTATGTTAGCAAAGCGTTGCGGAAGATGTTGGAACTAATACTGATGATGCTGGCACTTACTAAAAACAGGATGCTTCTGCTGCAAGAACTCCAAACACCCGTCCAATCTAGCAACAACAAGCTGACGTAGAGACTGGTAAACAGTATTTTGAGACCGGCACAGTGGGGAGCCACTTCGACAATGCGATCGTTGACGTAAAGATAAATTTCTTCTACTCTCACGTTGAGACCGACTTTGATTAATATCCAGCCTGCCATTTCAGCAATGAAGTGCTGTAATGGTAAAGCATAGGGTTCTAGGAGGTAAGGAATGTGATTAGGAGTAGCTAATAATACGAATAAAAGCGACATACCGTGCAATTTCAATCCGGGTATTCCTTTCAAACACAAGCAAATTCCTGCTAGCATTACTGGCAAGGATAAATTTACCAGATCGCTTAATTTACTCAGATAGAAAAGGGTCGCTAGTAACAGCAAACAGCTTCCCAAAAAATGGGACGATTCTGGCAAACGCCGCCAGGAATTTCGGTTATTCCAAGCAAGATAAGCGGCGTAGGGCAAACCAATTAGTCCGTGGCTGAAATATTCGTGTTCGATACTGATGTTTTTGTGCAGCCAACCATCGTACCAGTGTACAAGCAGGGGAGCATACAACAATATTAAGAGTAGTGCGATACTTTCTTCTAGGGGATATCGCTTGAGAACAAGCCGAATTTTGCGCTGAATCTGCATGATTTTAGAACTTTTGGGTTGTGAATTTTGAGTTACATAGTTTAATTTTTCACTCCCGCATTTTGAGAAGGGCATTTTTAAAGTTTAAATCGCTCCCATCCTGACTTTCCCTGAATTAGCAATTTAACGATCGCTCGATCGTCCTTACAACTAACTCGATCTGAGTATTACTCAATCCGGGATACATTGGCAATGATAAAATCTGCCGGCACAGGGTTTCTGCGTGCGGAAAGTCGCCGGGATTGCCCAAGTTTTGGTAAGCTGGTTGGAGGTGACAGGGTACTGGATAGTGGATGCCTGTTTGAATGCCTTCTCGGGCGAGTTGTTGCTGCAGGGTGTTGCGGTCGATCGAACTTTCCTCAGTAATTCTAATTACATAAAGGTGATAAATGTGACCGCTACCGCTGCGGTTTTCGATCGGTACTATGCCAAGGCTTTTCAGGGGTGCTAGTAGAGTATTGTAGTGGTGGGCGGCCCGCGCGCGATCGCGATTCCATGTTTCTAAATAAGGTAATTTAACATTAAGTACGGCTGCTTGCAAGTTGTCGAGGCGGCTGTTGCTGCCGATTTCTGAGTGCAAATATTTGCTTTTAGCTCCGTAATTGCGCAGAGTTCGCACTTTTTCTGCGAGATTTCGATCGTCAGTAATTAACATCCCGCCGTCGCCGAAGGAACCGAGGTTTTTGCTGGGATAAAAGCTGAATGCTGCTGCTTTTCCTAGGGAACCGGCGCGGTATCCTTCTGAGGCTGCTAAGTGAGCTTGGGCTGCATCTTCAAATATTATTAAATTGCGGCATTCGGCAAATTCTAAAAGCTCTCTAGGGGATACCATTTGACCGTAGAGGTGTACGGGAATTATGGCTTTAGTTTTTGAGGTAATTGCTGCGGTGGCTGCTGTGAGGTCAATTAGAGCGGTGTCTGGGTTGCAATCTACAAGAATAGGTATAGCTTTGGCTTGGAGAACGCCGATAATGGTGGCGACAAATGTGTTGGCGGGGATGAGAATTTCGTCCCCTGGGTTGATGCCGCAAGCTTGAAGTCCGAGGGCGATCGCGTCGGTACCGCAAGCTACTCCTACTCCGTATTTTACCCCACAAGCGGCAGCAAATGCTGTTTCAAATTCGGCGAGCGATCGACCTAAAATAAAGTCTCCTCGATCGATAATTTTTGCGATTGTTTCTGCTATTTGAGATGCGATCGGTTGGTGTTGCAGGGAGAGGTTTACAATGGTACTTTGGGCTGGCTGCTCATAGGTTGGAGGGAGTTGACAGTTGATAGTTGATAGTTGATTGTTGACAGTTGATAGTTGACAGTTGACAGTTGACAGTTGATAGTCGATCGTTGGTAACTCTATTCCTGATTCCTGATTCCTGATTTCTGACTCCTCTTCATTCTTCCTCCTGACTCCTGACTCCTCTTTCTTGTATAATATAGGATAAGATAATTTTTCGCACCTCAAACTCATGCAATACAAAAAACTAGGTGACAGCGATTTATTAGTATCGGAAATCTGTTTGGGGACGATGACTTACGGCCAGCAGAATACTGTTGAGGAAGCAGCCCAACAACTCGATTTAGCAATTGCCAAAGGAGTCAATTTTATCGATACGGCTGAAATGTATCCCGTCCCAGGAAAACCGGAAACTCAGGGAAAAACTGAGGAATATATCGGCAAATGGTTGGTCAAGCAGCAGCGGGATAAAGTTATTATCGCGACGAAAGTTGCTGGGCGAAGTTCTCGATTGAAGTGGATTCGGGAAGGTAAAAATCAGATCGATCGCCCGAATGTCGAACAAGCTTTAAATGACAGTCTCAAACGCCTGCAAACTGACTACATCGACCTCTATCAAATTCACTGGCCCGATCGCTACGTGCCTCTGTTTGGCGCGCCGGATTATGACATTTCTCAAGAGCAGGAAACCGTACCGATTCTGGAACAGTTAGAGATATTTGCTGACTTAATTAAAGCTGGCAAAATTCGCTATTTGGGATTGAGCAACGAGACACCTTGGGGAGTTTGCGAATTCTGCACTTTAGCCGAAAAACACGGTTTGCCGAAAGTTGTTTCGATCCAGAATGCTTTCAGTTTGAGCAATCGGACATTTCACATGAATTTAGCAGAAACTTGCCGCTTTAAGAATGTCGGATTGATGGCTTACAGTCCTTTAGGATTTGGACTGTTAACGGGTAAATACTTGAATGGCATCCCGGAAAATTCACGGCTGGCTTTGTTTGCGGGATTCGGCCAGCGTTATGAGAAAACAAATCTGAACGAGGCGGTAAAAGCCTATGTTGAGATTGCGCGCAAATACAATTTAAGTCCGGCACAAATGGCTTTAGCCTACGTGAGATCGCGCTGGTTTGTAACGAGTACAATTATCGGCGCAACAAGTATCAAACAACTTGAGGAAAATCTCGGCAGTTTGGAGGTGGAATTGGATAAAGATATCGTAGCAGAAATCAATGCGATACACGCTAAGTATCCGAATCCCACACCCTAAGTTAAGTTAGTTTGTATGTAGGGTGCGCAGTGCGCATCTTACTACATGGTATCCTAAAGTATGGTTATCATCTAATAAATATTTCACGTAGATCGTAATTAAATAAAAGTAACAAAGGTTAAGAACTTAGTCAGAGAAAGAGGAATTTATCAGTCCGGCTTTTGCTAGTAGTAGCGATGCGATCGCCATAACTAAATAGTATTATTTAGTTGGTAACGATCGAGAAAATAAAGAAGTGGCAGAAATTATAGAACAGGATATACTAGATTATAGTGTGGAAGTAGGCAGTGGTTGTGAATGGATAGGTAACGGATCGGAACCCCAGTGGAACAATCCTAAATCAACCAAAGCTTACGACCATATTGCTCGCCATCACGGTCCCAAACTTAAACCTCATGAACTTATCGGTAGAGCTGCAGGCAGTAGAGATGACCAAGGACAATGGCTAAATGCAGAGGATTGGATAATTGCTGAGCAATTAGTACCCAAATATCGAGGTGCGTATATCATCGATTTTCACCGTCCTATTGGCAGAGTTTACCATCCCGATCGAACGATAACTGAAAATGTCACTCGCGCTTTTATTCAAAGGAATATTGATGGAACTCTGAATAGCGGTTATCCTGTAGTAGATGGAGTAATTCTGCGAAAATTCAATAAGAGGACTGGTCATGAAGAGCAGTAAAATATTTAATTTTAAATTATCTGAGCGTTTCTTAGAAAACTATGCGGACCCTCCAGAAGATCCATTGGGAGAGCTTTCTCATTTTGAAATGGGTTGGCGGCTTTTCTGCTTTGAACGAGATCGAAAAGTTTTATTAGAAATAGATGATGAAAAAATACAGCTATTTTTAGATTTAGATATTTGCTTGACAATCGAAAATAACTTTCCACAGGAAATTGCTAAACTATCACAAGGTGAAAAAATAGAAATAGATTTTCCTGAGAGTTGGCTAATGATTAGGTTGCTGCCACAAAACAATAAAATCGTTTGCACGTTAACCAAGTTTGGAACTTCATATTGGGAAAAGCAATTTGAGTTCGATCGCCCTCAAGTATTAGATGCACTCAGGAATTTTCTTGAAGAAGTCATGCAGCTAGCTGTCGATGAAGGTTACATCACGCTATCAGAGAAAGAGGAATTTATCAGTCCGGCTTTTGCTAGCATTAGCGATCCAGTGGTATTAAATAAGTAGTCTATCTCTAGCAGTTTGCACCAGTACGATGAACACCAAACTTCGATCGACAGTCTAAAATCCTCAATCCCAAATCCCCAATCTAAAATCTAGAATCCAAAATCGATATGAGTGCTAGCTTCCAACAAATTGCCCTGCTGTCGATCGCCCTTGTCAAAATCTTACTCAATCTCTTAGCATTATTGGCTGCTATAGCTACTATCTTGGGCTTTTTCGGCCGTCAATGGTGGATTTCTGAAGCATTAGATCATCCTCGCGTTCAGTATAGCTTAATCTTGGCGATCGCTCTAATTGTTGGAATCATTAGCCGAGAAAAATGGAGTTTGAGTTTAGGCGTACCGTTAGCCATCAATTTAGTGACGATCGTCCCGCTTTTTTTTCCGCCCAATTTACCAGGTAATTCCAATTCTCCTACTTTAACAATTTTCCATGCTAACCTCGATCGCCACAATCCCCAACCCGATCGCGCGATCGAATACTTGAGCAACCAAACAGCAGATATAATATTTTTGCAGGAAGTAACTCCTGATGGTTAAATAAATTAAATTCCGAACTGAAAAACTCTCGAATACATACAGTAATGCCTTCAGACGATTCGCTAGGTGTAGCGATGCTCTTACCGATCGCCGAACCGCAGAATCTAGAAATAGTTACGTCGAAGATCGTACACATCCCTACTGGTTCGCCGCGACGGATGCTGGAAGTTATTGTTTTATGGCAAGGCAAAGAAATAGCAATTTTGAGCGCATCAACTGCTCGCGGAACTAACGGTCAAGGTGCTTCTAATTTCCAAAAAAATGAATTTGATGAAATTGCTAAATGGAACGTGACTCAGCAACAAGAATTTAAAAGAGAAGTAATCGCGATCGGCGATTTAAATAATACTCCTTGGTCCGATCGATTTCGCCAGTTTGTCAAAGATAGTAATTTAATTAATTCCCAAATCGGTTTCGGCTGGCAAACAACTTGGCCTGCAAACTTGCCGCCGCTGCTGAGAATTCCGATCGACCATTGCTTGCACAGTCAATCCCTGAAGATTGCAGAAAGATCGATCGGTTCAAATCTTGGCTCCGACCATTTACCATTATTGGTGAAGTTATTGTACAACGATTAAAATATATCAAAACTGCTAGCAAAGCGGTAAGCCACCATCACATTAAACAATTATGAAACTTGAACTGATGAGTTTGATAATGGAAGCCCTGCAAGCAATGGGACACAACATCCGCTGGATGTCTTGGAATTTATTTTTGGGCTTGATACCGCTAGCTTTAAGTTTTGTGCTTTTCCGCAAGCCCCGATCACGCTGGCTGTTGTGGGGTACGAGTTTTCTCCTCGGCGCTACACTTTTACCCAGTATGCGCGTGTTTTTCTCCTTTCTGAAGCACATCGTACAGGATTTGGGCAAAACTTACGTTTTGGGCGCGATCGCGATTACGCTGGCGCTGATGGCCGTGGATATCTGGATATTGCGGCAGCGTGGAGTGCGTTCCCTCCGGTGGTGGGGCGGTTTTTTGGTATTTATTGCCTTTTTGCCTAACGCGCCTTACGTTTTAACTGATATCATTCACCTCATCCGTCAAATTCAGTCTGGACACTCGGTGTGGACTGTCACACTGGCTTTAATCCCGCAATATTTAGCGTTTATGCTGGCCGGATTTGGAGCTTACGTACTATCTGTGATGAATTTGGGGTACTATTTGAAACAACAGGGTTGGAGTAAATTTATCCTGACAACAGAGATAATTATTCACGGACTTACGGCGATCGGCATATATTTAGGGCGATTTATCCGCTTCAACAGTTGGGATATCATTACCAATCCCGATGCTTTGGTTAACACAGTAATGAACGATTTGGTGGGCAAGCGTCCGGTTTTGGTAATGGTTGTAACTTTTGCGGTAATTACCAGTTTGTATTGGGTAATGAAACAAATTATTTTGGGACTCAATCGGCGGTTTTACGGTGAATTGGAGTCGGAGTCTAGCGGCAACAACACTGCTGCTTCTGGATCGATCGATTTTAGATTTTAGATTTTAGATTGGAGATGTTCGAGGTGGCTGCGGGGATTTATCTTGGGTTTTTAACCAAATTACTTCCCGCCAATCTTTCTACTAAATTTCCCAAAAAGAATGCTGCGATCGCTGTTTGGAACGCTGGATATGCTATAACAGCCGAAGTAGTTTTGTAAACAGCAAAGATGAATCGATTTAACCGTCAGTTATGGGAGCGGTTTCTGGCGATCGCGCAGCCTTATTTCTATCCTTTAGAATCTGGTAACAGCAAAGTATTTCTAGGATTAGTGGCGCTGCTGTTGGTGTTTCTGTTTGCTGCAATGTTTGTAGCCGTCAGCGTGGTGTGTCTTCTAGGTCAAGCTTTGTTTCCCGACTTTGTCAACAATATTGCTGCTGGATTAGTTAGTTTGCTGCAAGGAATTATTAATTCCCCGGCAATTGCGATCGTGGCATTGATGCTAATTATTCCGTTGGGCGCTTTTTTCTTTTTCAAAAACAGAGTTATCCCGCAGTGGCAGGCTTGGGCATTATTAGCTTTATTGCTATTCTTGTCCCTGTCAGTGAGCGGTTTGAATGTCATAATTAGTTACGTCAGTAACTTTTTTGACACGGCAATGGCAAAGAAAGACCAGCTAAATTACTGGAAGTATCTTTTTGTCTATGCAGGCGTCTTTGTTGCCGGCACTCCCATCGTGGTAATCTACCGCTACACCCAAGATAAATTGGGTTTGTACTGGCGGGAATGGATGACGAATAAGTTCCTCGATAAGTATTTTCACGATCGAGCTTATTACGAAATCAACTCCCACAAAGAAATCGACAATCCCGACCAGCGTATTTCTGAAGACGTGCGATCGTTTACCCAGACAAGCTTAGCATTTATGCTGATTATTCTGGGTGCAATAGTTGATATATTCTCCTTCACAGGCATCCTGTGGTCGATCTCGAAACAACTTTCGATTTTCCTGATTGTCTATGCTATTTTAGGGACGATCGCCACTCTGATTTTCGGTCAAAGATTAGTACCTCTGAACTTCGAGCAACTGAAAAAAGAAGCTAATTTTCGCTACGGACTGGTACACATTCGCGACAACGCCGAATCCATAGCCTTTTATCGCGGGGAAGAGCGAGAATCGATGCAAATCAAGCAGCGATTTGGCGAAGTATTCCGCAATTTTAATTTGTTAATTGGCTGGCAAAGAAACTTGGATTATTTTACAACAGGTTACGGATATGCTGTTGTAATTATTCCGGCTTTGTTTCTGGCACCAGCTTACTTTGCCGATACAACGGGCGCAATCCAGTTTGGAGATATCAGTCAAGCCGGTTTTGCTTTCAGTCAGGTTTTGCGCGCTTTTTCAGTGATTGTTACCCGCATTGAATCGTTGAGTTCTTTTGCCGCTAGCATCAATCGTTTAACTGTATTTACAGATACTTTGGAAGCAGAAAGGGCTGTATCTCGTCCTGAAGGAACTGCAATTGATGTGGTAGTTGATTCGCAGCTAGCCCTGCAACGAGTTACTTTAGAAACTCCGAAACATCAAAAGACCTTGGTTCGGGATTTGTCAGTAGCAATACCTCCGGGCGAAGGGCTATTAATTGTCGGTCAAAGTGGTGCGGGTAAGAGTTCTTTGCTGCGGGCGATTGCTGGTTTGTGGGATGCTGGGACGGGTCGTTTGGTGCGGCCGCAATTGGGGGAAATGCTGTTTTTGCCGCAGCGTCCTTACATGATTTTAGGTAGCTTGCGATCGCAGTTACTTTACCCCAATATTAGCAACAATATTGAGGAGTCAGAATTGCGACGCCTTTTGACTGCTGTCAACTTAGCAGATTTGCCTGACAGATTAGGCGGTTTTGATGCCGATTTAGATTGGGCTGAGATTTTGTCTCTGGGAGAACAGCAGCGCTTGGCTTTTGCGAGATTGTTGCTAACCCAACCGCGATACGCTATTTTGGATGAGGCTACCAGTGCTTTGGATTTGAAGAACGAGCAGCATTTGTACGAACAGTTGCAAGCAACTAAAACTACGTTTGTCAGTGTCGGCCACCGCTTGAGTTTGTTGAAATACCACCAGCAGGTTTTGGAACTTTTGGGCGATGAGAGTTGGCGGTTACTTTCGGCCGAAGAATATCGCGAAAGCGCCAAAGTGTTCGGTTAAGCTATTTTAGATTTTAGATTTTAGATTTTTTGAGGATTTGGGATTTTCGATTTGAGGTGAGATGCCAATTTCCAGAAATTTTGGAACTGTTCTAAAATCTAAGATTGTAGGGTGCGTCAGCCTTCGATCTACAAAACTTACGCATAAACTCCCTTACGTAGGGTGCGCACTGCGCACCTTACCGCTTTGAGAAATTCGCAATTTTCCAACAATTACAAATCTCAAACAATCCACAATCCAACAATCCAACAATCCACAATCTACCATCCAACAATCCTACCATCCAACAATCCACAATCTACCATCCAACAATCCACAATCCAACAATCCACAATCCAACAATCTAACAATCTAACAATCCACAATCCACAATCCAACCATCTAAAATCTAAAATCTAAAATCGTATGTTGCACTACCAATCCCCGCAGCGATCGAAAAAAGCTTTTAACAAAAAAGTAACTACTCTAATTTTGAGCTGTCTGACATTAATTATAATTGTCGGCGGAAGCACGGGAAGTTTTGCCGCAATTGCCCAAAACAGACAAACTGAAGGACTCAACGGTTCCGAAATGAGAAAAATTCTCGATCGAGGCGATCTAACCGAAGCCGTAAACAGAATCGAACAAGGTTGGGAAGAAGACTATCAAAAATACTTTGCTGAAGATTTTGCAGCACCGTTACAAAAAGCCGAACAAATAGCTAAAACCCTATCGCGCCTCGCCACTCAAACCCAGAAAAAACCAGCTTTAATTTACGTTATCCCGCGCACCGACCAACTAGAATTAATCTTGATTTTGCCCGATCGAGCGCCAATTCTCCGCAGCGTACCCGAAGCCAAACAGCGCAATTTACTCCCAGCAGTTAAAGATTTGACCGGGGAAATCACCAATCTCAGAAAGCTCAATACTAACAGCTATTTAGCACCGGCACAAAAACTATATCAGTGGATAATCGCCCCCTTAGAAACAGAATTGCAAGCAGCAAATATTGAAACATTACTGTTCTGCGTCGGCGAAGGTTTGCGAACTGTACCGCTGGCCGCACTGCACGACGGACAGCAATTTTTAGTCCAAAAATACAGTTTCTCCAGGATACCCGCTTTTAAACTCACAAATATTAATTATGCCAGCCTCAAAAATGCTAGAGTTTTAGCAATGGGAGCCGCAACTTTTCCAGAAGCCACTAACAAGCAACCGCTGCCAGCCGTACCGCTAGAATTAAGCGCGATCGCCCAACAATGGCCCGGTCAATCTTTTCTCGATCGAGACTTTACGATCGTCAATTTGCAATCGCAGAGATTGCAACAAAGATACGGAATTATCCACCTCGCCACCCACGCAGAATTCCGCCCCGGAACTCCCAATAACTCTTACATTCAGTTTTGGGACACCCAACTCGGGCTCGATCGAATGAGAGATTTAAAATGGAACAATCCGCCCCTGGAACTGTTAGTATTGAGCGCTTGCAGAACAGCATTAGGAGATAGAGAAGCCGAACTCGGATTTGCCGGTTTAGCCCTGCAATCCGGAGCAAAATCAGCCCTCGCCAGCCTGTGGTATGTCAGCGATGCCGGCACTCTCGCGCTGATGAGTGAGTTTTACCAACAATTAAGAACCGGCCCAGCGCAAGACGCGCCAATCATTAAATCCGAAGCTTTGCGGCAAGCACAAATAGGCGCGATCGAAGGTAGAATTAAGATTGAAGACGGTCAACTGCGAAGTTCTAGAGGCGATATTTTATTGCCTCCGGAAATCCCCAAACTCGACACTAAAAATTTATCTCATCCGTATTATTGGGCGGCTTTTAGCATCGTCGGCAGTCCGTGGTAAGTCGAAGGAAGAAGGAAGAAGGAAGAAGGAAGAAGGAAGAAGGAAGAGTTGAGAGTTGAGAGTTGATAGAATACAGGTAGATCGTTTTTTGAGGAGGCAGAAAGCGGGGTTTTACAACAATACTGCGGCTGCGACTTTAAATCTTATAAAAACCAGGTTTATTTAGTCTCAATGTCTCACAAAAAAGATACAATATTTATCTCAGCAACAGTATTGACATAGCACTGTCTCATAGATAGTCTCATAGATAACTGAGCGATCGACCTTCATGGATGGTATAATTTAAAAGCGCGATCGAAACTCTTTACCACAATAAACCATGATTGCTAAAACTCTCACCCCCGCCGAACAAATAGTCGAAATAGCGGATATCAGTTGGGAAACTTACGAAACTTTGCTGGCTGAAATCGGCGATCGACCCATTAGACTGACATACAATCGCGGCAATTTGAAAATTATGGTGCCTTCCCCAGAACACGAAGTTTACAAAAAAGTAATGGGTCGATTTGTTGAAACCTTAGCAGAAGAGTTAGAGGTGAGAATTGAACCCCTCGGTTCAACTACATTCAAACGTCCCCAACTTATGGGAGCCGAACCTGATGATTGTTTTTACATCCAGAATGCTAGTGCAATTAAAGGCAAAAAGAGAATCGACATGAGTCAAGATCCGCCACCAGATTTAGTGGTGGAAATTGATATTACAAGTCGCTCGACAAGTAGTTTGCAAATTTATGCGGGTTTAGGAGTGCCGGAAGTTTGGATTTATAATGGTTCGCGGTTGAAAATTAACCGCTTGGAAAATGGGGAATATGTGGAGCGCGATCGAAGTTTGGCATTTCCGAGCGTGCCGATTTTAGAGATTGTTAGTTTTCTGGAACAAGCGGAAACAATGGATTATTTGGAATTAGTTAAAGCATTTCGGAATTGGGTCAAAAGCCAAATTAGTTAAAACCCAACATAATTTTCAAGTTGAAAATCCTAAGCTCGCTATAAAAGCCGTCGCAGAACGACTGGGCTTTCAACCAAAATTTCCAGTAGCTCTTGACCGATCGAGATGATACGCTTTGACACTCCGGGCGCGTGAACGCGCGGGGATTCTTGGCTCAACCAGTCAACTTGCTCGTTGATGTCACCACCAACGAGTAGAGGTCAGTCTGTCCCCAAGCGTTAATTCCGGCGTGCCCCGCCGTATTTAAACTGATTCCTGCTTGCTTTAATCCCTTAGCCAAAATATTCTTCGCTGCATTGCAGTCGCGATCTAATACCGCCCCGCAACTGCAAATATGAGTCCTAACTGAAAGCGATTTGAGAACACGATTGCCGCAACTCGAACAATCTTGGGAAGTATACCCAGGAGCAACAGCAATCACTGTTTTACCGTACACTTTCCCAAAATATTGCAACCATTGAATGAATTGCGACCAAGCTGCATCGCTAATTGATTTAGCAAGCTTATGGTTCTTCACCATATTTTTCACCAGAAGGTCTTCGCAGGCTATGAAATCGCTAGATTTCACTACGTACAACGCCGTTTTGATGGCGAAGTCTTTACGCTGCCTGCTGACTTTCAAATGTTTTCTGCCTAACTTATTGATGGCTTTC
>JAAUPF010000125.1 GCA_012034575.1 Richelia sp. CSU_2_1
CAACCAAACGCGAGACTGCTGGTAACTATGCCGGACACTTTGGTGAGGGTTTTAAGATTGCGGCATTGTGCGGAGTCCGCGACCACCACTGGACGGTTAAAATGCTTTCTCGTGACTGGGAGTTAGAAGTTGTTACCACCGATCTAATTGTCGATCGCCGATCGCTCAAATCCCTGGCTTACAAAATCAAAAGCGGACAGCCCGTCAGGCGAGAAACTATCCTACAACTCTCTCCCTTTAGCGATAAGACACTGCTAGATAGCGTTCTTCAGAGTTTTTACTATCCTAGCAATCCGCTATTCGATCGGCCAATTTGGACTTCAGCGACCTGTGCAGTCTATGGGCGATCGCAACAGCAAAAACCCTTTGGATATCCAAAGACCGATCGAAATGATGGTTCAGGCATTGTATTTGCAGGATATCAGGCGGTGGGTTCATTTGAGTATCCGCTGATTTTCTGTCTGCACGACTACCGACAACTCGATCGCGAACGGAATGCGTTCTATCGGATGAATGTCATTGACCTGATTCGGAATACTGTATCGCGTCTCCCAGCAGATGCATCGGTTGTTGTTCTTCAGGTGCTAAAAAATCGCTGGTACGATCGACCGCGAAAAAAATATGACTTTGAATCCTGGCACGGCATCGTTAGTGCGCTGGTTAAAAATATTGCCGCTTCGCCAGAACAGAAGGCACTCTGGCAGCAAACCTATCCTAATTTGTTGGTTGCCAACATGGTGAAGCGCAACGATCTACCCAAGTATAATCGCCGCCGGCAAGCGATCGATTGGCTGAGACAGTCGGAACAATCGTTTCGCCTGGTTCAAGAGGCATTTCTTGCGTTAGGTTATCCAACATTGGAAGCGGTTTGCGAACAATTTGATGGCTTTAGCGTTACCCGAGATCCTGACACTTCCGAACAAGAAAGAGTGGAGATGCTCGAACAGTTTACTCGATTATTAGTTCCAGATCTGGTTGCCGTCATGCCGCTGCCGCCCTGCAAGATAATCAAAAGTGAAAAGGCGGCTTGGCGCGGGATGACTGCCTGTATTCCGCTATCTGGAAAAATCTCTAAGTTTCGCGGGATTGCGATTCGATATCGGTTGCCCTATGTCGCGCTCAAATCATCATTGCTGCATTCAACCAATTTCGGGACTGCACTCAGCACTTATCTGCACGAACTCGCGCATATGTTTGGCGGCGATCGATCGGCTTCATTCAGTCAAGTGTTGTCGGAACTGATGGACGTGACTTTGAGCAATGCTTGTTTAGTTGCTCAGTGGCAAGAACAGTGGGAAAATCATGGTACATTATCTGGTAACTGTCGGTAGTGATACCAAAAATCAGGGGTTGCACGATGTCTCACAGATCTGTACAACGTCCTTCACGCAAATGTTGCAGTGCGCGTTGAGCCAAGTTATCGAGACGACCTGCTGCGACATCTTCTTCAAACTGCCGATCCCAGATTTTTGCATCAAACTCCGCAAACCAAACTCGAAAAGCAGCAAGCTCATTTGCAGATAACTTGCCGATCGCACTTTCAATCTCTTGTAAATTACTCATAACAATCGCACTTGCAGATCTATTTAAGTTGCTGTGCTTCAGATTTTAGCATGCAGTACAAGTATATTATGCGATCGCAGTCGATTTAACCATCGCTCTTCCATGCAGCAAACTACTGCAACTCTACCAGTAGCTTATGAGGCGATAGAAGATTGCGAAGCTCTACAAGGCTAGTATAGATCGAGTCGCTACCTGACGATCGCCCATCCTATTGTGAGGGTTGGATTTTAGGAAGCGCGATCGCATTTCTTCTGTTTCTATTTCATTCAGCCAAAGTTGAATTGTCCTGTTAAAGTCCAGGGCGCATAATGCGTTCTGCTAAAGATGGCATGAGACGCTGAAGCAAAAATAGGAGTTTGGTTTTACCAATCCGCATTTCAAATCGATCGCGCCTAAAGTCACCCCAAAATTCTTCGACTAATATCTCTGGTGCAATCTTGCCGCGCCCTCGTCCCTCTGTCATGGCAGTATCCACAATCGGCGGAATAATCTCAAATACGCGCACAGAAGTTTTCTCAAGCTGCCATCGCAGAGTTTTTGTGAAACTGTGAATTGCTGCTTTACTGGCGCAGTAAACCGGGGCGCTTTGTTTCGGTACAATGCCTAACCCCGATGAAACGTTAATAATAGCTGCTGCGGGCTGCTGTAGAAGCTGTGGCATAAAGAGTTTTGTTAGATACATCGGACTGAACAAATTGATATCAAGTTCAACTTCAATTTGCTGAATATCGATCGTCCGATCGGCAAAGTCATAGTTATACTGAATGCCCGCATTATTAATCAGGATGTTGACATCAGGATAGCGATCAACGAGCTTTTTGAGAGATTGGCGATCGCGCATATCGGCGAGTTCGATCGTCATTGCTGGAAACTGACGCTTTACTAATTCAGCTTTTTTTGCGTTGGTGCCTGTCACAATTACAATATTTCCTTCGCGCAGAAATCGTTGAGCGAGGGCAAAACCAATGCCAGAGGTGCCACCTGTAATCAAAACCGTATTGTGCGTCGTCTTCATTTGTTTGTCCCATCTTCGAGGATGAAGCCATCCTAGACTGAAGCGTGTGGGAGTTCATTAACATAGGTTAAGAGGATTTCAACTGGGCGCGAATCCGACTTAAGGTGACAGGAGTGATGCCGAGGTAGGAGGCGATATGATACTGCTTGAGGCGAGCTTCTAAACCGGGGTATTCAGCTTGAAAACTGAGATAGCGGGTTTTCGCATCATCGAGAAGTAAAGCACTTTCTCGCTTTTCTTTTTTAATAAATAGAGTTTCAGCAATTTTGCAATTCAGCGCTTGCCAGCAAGAGTGTTTCTCGGACAGCGATCGATAAGTTGCATAATCAATTATCATCAGTTTTGTATCTTCTAATACTTGAATAAAAAGTCGCGAAGGTTGTTCTAATAACAACGCACTGTAGGCGGCAACAAAACTATTTTCAGCACAGAAGGATTTCGTGTATTCGTTACCATCGCGATCGACGTAGTACAAGCGCATAATTCCCGATCGGACAACTCCTATAGTTTGCGGCATATCTCCTGCGCGAACAAAGAACTCGCCTTGTTTCAAGTGGCAAGCCTGAAATAGCTTCGCTGCTCGAATGGCTTCGTCTTCTGGAATGTCGGTCGGCGATCGGATGATGAAAATAAGTTGAGTCAGATCTTCAAGCAGCATATCCACAACGCTACATTTCTACTGTTCCTGGCGATCTTAGCCAAAATACTACACAAGAATCAGACGCTCGCCCGCTAACGGCTCGGTTCAGCTTGACTGGCATCGAAAGCGGGGCAGTTGATTTGCGGATGGCATCCGAGTTGTCCTGCGATCGCTCGATCGTAGTGTTAGGCTGCTTTTACTTGACTAACTTTTGAAGCTAGAGATCTCTTATCTCCCCCAATATGGGTGTTGATGGTTGAGCTACGGTAAGAATCTCATCAAGCTTGGGTATATGCAGTTTACTAGAAAGGTTAAGTGCTGCAATAAAACGTTCTCCATCAACTAATTCAACAATTCTACCTGCATTGCTTGCGAAATCCCTTTCACATTGAACCCCTTTAGTAAAACCTGATGATGTGACAAGTAACGCATCATTGATACCGCGAATACACATTGTTCCAACGAGTTCACGCAGAATCTCAACTCCAATTTTATTTTTAGAATGCTTTACTTGGACGTAAACGGTTCCCTTGACTGGGTGATCCAGAATTATATCTACACCGCCGTCTTTTGAGCGAGCCGTGGCACGGGCTTGATAGCCGAAATCCTTGAGAATCATTAATGTTGCATCCTCCATAGCGCCCCAAGCTTTCGAGACACCTTGACCCGAAAGATGCTGCTTCACCTCGTTGCAAAGAAGTGTAATTTGTTCAGAATCAAGGAGTGTTGAATATCTTGCAAGGGCTGCACCAGTAGCAGATACATTGCGGAAAGCCCTATCTCGATCGTCACAGTAACTTGACCAGCTATCTTTTGATATAAACCACCAACCACACTCAGGACAAACAAGAACTTGCAGGTATACGGAGTAGGTGGAACCATCAGATTGTGATTGTTTATCCGTTGGAGTAAGAAGAGGTTGCTGCTGGCAACACGGACAGGATGGATTTGAAAAAACCTGTTGTAGCAATGGAACAGATTCTGTAGATGTTGGGTAGTTCCAGATTAATCGTGTCATTGCTTATAGCCTTTTCCAAACCATTCTAATTATATTTTAGACTTTTCCAGCGCTCCTGAACAACGTGACTTCCAGCTTGAAGCAAAAGCTCGCATCGAAAGTTCAGACTCTGTTAGATCTCGATTAAAACTGGCAAACGCTGGATGTTGTTAGCCCAAAATTTATTCAACAATTGCATCGTGAATTTTATCAGCGCATACCGGAAGCCTTTTGCCAGCAATCTCTGGGTATCAAGAAAGACAAGCGCGATCGATTCTGAAACGTTTAATCGAACAAAGTTTGCTCGTCGCCGATTCTCCAAAAAGTGCCGTGCGGCTGGGATTTCCGACAGTGGCGGTAGAGCAATGGTTCCCGCAATTGTGGGCCGATTAACCGAAAAAGACTTGTCAAACTAAATACTAAATCCGGGTTAACCATACCTCGATCGCTCGGCGATTGAAATCGCTTCTTGTCAAACAAAACCCGCCTGCGCGAGTTAAAGGATAAAGGGGATATCAAATCCGGATTTGATATACAAATATGTAGCAGCAGATCTGAAAAATAGGTTTTTGCAAAAGTCCCAAAATTGCGCGGGAATTTGTCCTGATGGATCGGGGCAACTCCGTATCAGGTAGTAGACACTGACACGGATACTACCCATGCAAAACTACACAGCAATTGCTTTACTGAGCCTATTGGGCATTACCTTGAGTGCCAGCGCTTCTAAAGCTTTTGAATCTCCAGTCCAACAGCTCGATGCTGCTACCGCTCAATATATGCTGTCGGCGCAAACTCAACAACGGGGCGATCGCACTCCCGAAAGAGGCAGCGGCCGCAGAGATTTTATCGACTCTAATGCTTACACTCATCCGCTACAAGAATTCTAATATTGCCTGACGCCTGCTGTATTTTGAAATTGACTTGACTCGGGCTGTTGGCCGAGCGATCGAACAGATTTTCTTGAATTCTAGCTTTTAAGGTTCAACACCAGATTTACTGGTGGTGGCAAGTTATTAGGATATTCTGGCGCGTGAGTAATGATAGCATATAAATCCTGAACCGCCATCTACCGAGAGATAGACTCTAGTAGGTGGCGGTTTTGTATGTTGCCGGCTTGAGCTAAACTCCCTTAACTAACCGCTTACTTCTGCCTGCTGCCTTCTCTTGCGATGTCCGAGCCCGACAGATTCAAAACAGCTTCAAATTGGTCCGATCGCAATACTTATTTACCTTTGACCCCCCACAGGTGGGGTTGAAATTTTAACGCCTGCACTATAATAAACTTGCGATAATCAGCTCAAAAGTGGGTAAACCCTGAGTGCATAGGGTGCAGCAATCTACTTGAATTCGCCAACAAGAAGCACTCCCACCGGTGCGATCGCCTCCACGGATGATGCCCCATTGACCTCAGGGAATTTAACGGGGGTGGATATCTGGGTTGCTGGCAAGCTTCCGGCAACAGTCGGCTATGCTTGATTCGGCGAACTCGTGACAATTTAAGGGAGGACGACAGGATGCCTCCTAGTTTGGCTATTTCGGGGATTGTAATGAAAAACGACTCTGTGGAATCCGTGGATCTGGTCAAAAGCCTCAGCCCTAGCGCGATGGATCAGATCATGCTATACCTGGCGTTTAGCGCCATGAGAACCAGTGGGCACAGGCACGGCGCGTTTCTGGACGCGGCCGCAACGGCGGCTAAGTGTGCCATTTACATGACTTATATGGAGCAGGACAGCAACCTGCGAATGACCGGACACTTGCATCATATCGAACCCAAACGGGTGAAGGTGATCGTTGAGGAAGTCCGGGAAGCTCTGACGAAGGGAAAATTGTTGAAGATGTTGGGTTCCCAGGAACCGAGATATTTGATTCAGTTTCCTTATGTCTGGCTGGAACAGTATGCTTGGATGCCGGGACGCCCCCGCATTCCGGGGAACAGCTTGACTGCTGATGAAAAACGATATCTGGAAAGCAAAATTCCTCCCAATCCGCCTGACGCTCAACTGATCAATTCTTTTCAGTTTATGGAGTTGATCGAGTTTCTGCACAGGAGATCGCAGGAAGATATGGCTCCGGAGAGGCGAATGCCTCTGAGCGAAGCTCTAGCAGAACACATCAAGCGCCGCTTGATCTACTCCGGAACAGTTACTAGAATTGATTCTCCTTGGGGAATGCCGTTTTATGCCCTCACCCGCGCTACTTACTCTCCGGCAGAGCAGGAAGAGCGCACTTACACTATGGTTGAGGATACGGCTAGATATTTCCGGTTGATGCAAGATTGGGCGCAAAAACAACCTCGGGTAATGCGAGTTCTAGAGACACTGGATATCCCGCCGGATCGGGTAGACCAAGCTCTTGAAGAATTAGATGAAATTATTCGCAATTGGGCCGATCGTTATCACAAGCGAGGCGAACCGACATTTGTTTTGCAAATGGTTTTCGGACCGCAAGAGGAATAGTTTCAGTTGATAGTTGATAGTTGACAGTTGATAGTTGACAGTTGACAGTTGATAGTTGACAGTTGATAGCTGATATCAAAGCGGTCATTAGTTAGCAGTAATCGATGTTAGTCAGCAGTCATTAGTCATTAGTCATTAGTCATTAGGAAGAAGGAAGTTTTTAGGAGATTTGACAAACAAGGAAAATTTTTAATTGACAATTTTTCTTGATTTTACCTTCTGCCGAATGCCAATGACTGACGATCGACCTTAAGCTAAAGAAGCTTGCCAGACTGAGGCTAGAACAATTGCTACGATCGCTCCGATGAGTGTATTGAAAAAATTCACTACCTCATTAGTGAGCCACTCAAACTTTGATTGAAGGGTAGCGCCAATTACGCTTTCGATATTGGTAGCAATAAAAGCTGCGATAACACAAAAAGCAATTCCTGTCAAGTTTATCAAACCGACAGTCCAAGCTAAAAGCGCGATCGCGATCGAAGCTGCAACACCGGCTAGCGTGCCTTCCAAACTTACGGCCCCTTCCGTACCGCGAGGTACCGGTTGCAAGGTAGTAATCAAAAACGTCCGCTTGCCGTAAGCTTTGCCGATTTCGCTGGCGGTTGTATCGGCAAGTTTCGTAGAGAGACTGGCCGCATAACCCAGCAATAACAGGGATATTAAATCTTGGGGGACGGGCATTTTGTCTGTCCCTTCGATTATTTGACCGCTTTCTCCAAAAACCGACAAAGCCAAAACAGCTAAAGCACAAAGAGTAGCAGTTAAAGCCGAACCCCAAACATTTTCCGGACCTCGGGCACCGGAACGCTTTTCGGCAATTCCTTCGGCTTCTTTTTGGGCTTTACCGATGCGGGTAACTCCCGATCCGACGAGAAAGTAGAACATCACTACAGCATAGCCTTGCCATCCCAAACAGCCCCAGATGATGACACCCAGCAGCCAAGCGTGGAATAGTCCAGCCGGAGTAAGCAATTTTTTAGGAACTAGAGCGGCGATCGCGAGTAAAACTGTATTTAGGGCGATCGCTACCGCCCAAGGATTGGAGAAAGATAAATAATTAAAGAAGAATTCCGAGTTTTGCATAGTCTTTTGTTGTTATGAACCATCAAGTCTTATTTCATCTTGCCTTCCCCGTGACCGATATCGATCGAACCAAAGCATTTTACGTTGGCGGGCTCGGCTGCGAATTGGGCCGGGAATCACCCAGTGCTCTTATTCTAAATCTCTGCGGTCATCAAATTGTCGCCCACGTCACCCGCGAAGCTCTAACACCGCAACAGGGTATCTATCCCAGACATTTCGGCTTAATTTTTACTGCGGAATCCGACTGGGAAATGCTGTTAGAAAGGGCGCAACAAAAACAGTTGAATTTTTATCAAGAAGCAAGGCGGCGGTTTCCCGGTTTGCCGACAGAACACCGCACCTTTTTTCTAGAAGATCCGTTTGGCAATTTGTTGGAATTCAAGTATTACTGCGATGCGGAAGCAATTTTCGGCCGCAGTGAATGCGATCGAGTTGGAGATGCTGTTTAATAGTCGAACTGTTTGTAGTGAGGACTGAAGTCCTCGCTACGAACCTGATTTATTGAGGTCGATCGATCGCAATATCCTGCCGGGGCGGGTTTAGGATATACAGTGTATTCCAGGTTTGTAGGGGACACGGCATTGCCGTGTCCTGAGGTTTCTAATTTTCGCGTCATTCTCGATCGAACCTCAAATCGAAAATCTCACCAATTTAAAATCTAAAATAGATCGAACTTCAAATAGCAAATCCCACCAATCTAAAATCTAAAATCGATAGGGTTTTTCTAATGCTTCAGCAACCGCTTTTAAACTCCTGGAATCTCTCACCATCATAGCATGAGCAAAGACTGGTAATTTAACTTCTTGACCCACTGGCATTTGGGAACTGGTAGCAGGTAGGATGATAAAATCCCAAGGCGTCCAAATAGAGGTAAAATTGAGTCGATCGAGCAGTTTTGCATCGCGATTTAAATCTTGCAAAAAAGTGCTGTTAGGACGCATTTGAATGCAGGCTTTGCCCCAAAGTGTATAAGCCATCCAAGTGCCGTTGTGAGGGGAAGATATGGCAACGAAACGCTGCACTCGATCGACTCCTCCCAGTCTCTGGAGGTAATAGCGGCTGACTAAGCCTCCCATACTCAAACCAACAATGTCGATCGGGCAATTTGCCGGAAAGTTATTGTTAATATATTCTGCTACTTGAAGTGCTAATTCTTCAAGAGCGATCGAGCCGTAATTTGGTGTTAGATCGAGTGTATTTACCGACCAGCCTAAATCGGTTAAATATGCTGACATTTGGCGAAAAACTCCCGATCGGCGGAAGATTCCGTGAACTAACAATACTGGATTGCGTTTGGTTTCGCCGTTCATATATTGAATTAAAATTATCTCAAAAATTAGAGTAAAAGAAATACGAGAAAGCCATTGGATTTAAGGCGGTGGTAGAGGACCGATCGAATTTTCAGCTAATTCGATAAATTGCTCAGCACAGTTAATTTGCTCCGCAGCTTGTTCTGCTGTGACAGTGTTGAGTCCCCCGTAATCTCCACTATTTCGCAAATCTTGAGCATCAATCAAAAATCTGTGAAACTCAACAGGGACTCTACCTGTACGGGCAAATTCTCGCCCGAAAGCGCCAATAACTGCGCCATGACTTGAAAAAGACATTCCTTCACCATCTAAAAAAGCTTCAGCAATGTAAAACATGGCGTAATAAGCACGAGACGCTGCATAATCGGGAAAACCATTACTTAGTAATAGCTTTGCAGCCGATAGACTTTGACGAGCTTTCAGGAGTAAGTCTAATTGTTCTGGTTTCATACAGCTATTCCCTCTTTACGAATGTTCCTCAATAAAGGGCCGTTGTAGTGTGTAAATCGATGTTCGTCCATAAACAAACAGCTAAGAACTTCATCATTTTTTAGCGACAGTTCGGCTCGAATCAGGCTAGTTCTTTTAATTTCTTCGCCGGGATTGACTGGCCCTTTGAGAACGACTAAAACATCTATATCTGAGTCGGAGCGTGCGTCGCCTCGCGCTTGGGAACCGTAGAGTACCATTTTGGTTAGTCGATCGCCGTAAAGTTGCTCGAAGTGCGATCGTAATTGCATGAGAATTATCTGAATCTTATCATTAATGTTCATGGGTTAAAATTGCTATACAGAAACAAGATCGAGTATAGCTCGGGTGCGAGATGATTTCAAATCAAGATCGGACAGTTCCAGAAATAGATCGACCAGTTTCGATCGATAACTTTGAGATTGGTATCTAAAATCAAAGTTAGTTCGCCAATTTTATCATCGCTATCATCTATCCCTATGATAAAATTAGATCCGCTCTGACAACTACAACTTAAAATCTGTAGCGATCGCCCTTATATCCCCCCCTACCATGATTCAAATCCGCCGCCGTTCCCCCAGTACAGCAGTCTCCGTACTCTACCTCACCTACCAAATCGCTGTACCCGATGCCGAACCCCAGCACATCCTCGAAGAAATTGTGTGGCAAAAAGAAGCGGAAATCGCCCAAAAGCGCGATCGCACTCCCTTATCCGAACTTCATAAAAAACTACCATTCGCACCGCCAACCCGCGACTTTCTCGCAGCCCTTAAAAATAGTAAAACTACACCCGCCGTTATCGCCGAAGTTAAAAAAGCTTCTCCCAGTAAAGGCGTAATTCGCGAAGATTTTGACCCGGTAGAAATTGCGCGATCGTACCAACAAAACGGCGCTAGCTGCATCTCCGTCCTCACCGATGAAAAGTTCTTTCAAGGCAGCTTTGATAACCTGGCTAAAATCCGCGCTACTGTGGATTTACCCTTACTTTGCAAAGAGTTTATTATCTATCCCTACCAAATCTATCTCGCCCGCATTCACGGTGCCGATGCCGTGCTTTTAATCGCCGCCATTCTATCAGATAAAGACTTACAATATTTTGTAAAAATTATCAAGAGTTTGGGCATGACAGCTTTAATAGAAGTTCACACTCAAGAAGAACTCGATCGAGTATTAACCCTAGAAGGTGTCAACTTAATCGGCATCAACAACCGCAACCTAGAAAACTTTTCCGTCAGCCTAGAAACCACCAGCCAACTATTAGCCTCGCGCCTCCCCCAACTCCAAGAAAAAAACATCCTCACCGTCAGCGAATCGGGAATACACACTTCCGAAGACCTCACCAAAGTTGTCAGCGCCGGCGCAGGGGCCGTTCTCATCGGCGAATCTCTAGTAAAACAGCCAGATCCAGGCGCAGCTTTAGCCTCCCTAATCGGGGTGCATCCGGGTTCTTGACAGGCGAGACTGCTTGACAAACAGCCCTGTATTCTGATACACACTAATTTAGTAGGTAAAGAATCAGACTCTCTAACTAACTTCGACTCCGGCGCTTAAATATGAAAAAATAGAACTCATAGCTAGAGAGCAGAAAAATATTTTGCAACCCAGCAATTGAATCTATTTTTTCAGTCGATCGAGCGCAAAACTTAGCGTTTTAAACTCACCCTAATGCAAATATTGAATCGGCAAATTAGGGTTTTTGCAGAGTTGAAAATCAGCAAACAATCGGGCATCTAAAAGTACACCAATGATGCCTCATTCAATCGCAATGGGGTATCGGTTCACTGAGGTATATTAACTTTCATGGAGCCAATTCCCCTTCCGTCTTACGTTCACTACGAATTGCTACTTCAATTGTTAGAACGCAAAACCATGTTTGCTGTCAGCCCGCAATCCCCGCAGCAGCAACAAGTTCACCAACTGATAATTACCCTGCGCAAAGCCCTCGTGCTTCAGAAGCAATTAGAACAAAGTTGCGAACGATCGAACTTAGCAGTGGAACATCGATGGTCTCTCAACGAGATTAACTAATCGCGAATCCGCGTTAAAAATCGTTTCTAAAGAGGTTTATAGTAAGGACTTTAGTCCTTTTTTTTGAGGGCTGAAGTCTTTACTACAAACTAATTTTCGATCTGAATCTAATCCTGAAACTCAGCTTCCCAAATCTCCACCAATTCCCGCGCCTGGGCAGTTCCTTCCGCCGGAAAATTAGACAAAAAATCCTTATCAGCGCTAGCATCATAAGGCCCTTCTTTCAACTCCAGAATAGCCGTGTCCGCAGCCAAAGCTACTAGCGTGTGAACGGTACCTTCTGGAAGTTGAATACCGCGAGTCGGCCCCGCAGCGCAGATCCGCTCTTTGCGGAGTATTTCGCCATTTTCGTTCATAATAATCATGCCTAATTCTCCTTGCAGCACGACGAAAAACTCAAAACCGTTAACCGATTCCGGGCGTCGGTGTTGGTGGGGGCGCACGTAAGTACCCGGTTGGAGGACATTGATAAATCGCTGCACTTTTTCCGACAACTCGTGGAAATTGTAGTTTTGTCGCTGGCGGGGACTGCGGCGGGAGTGGGCCGCTACTTCGTCCAGCAATTCCTGCGTCAGACACTCGATCGAATGGGACTGCACGAGAGATATCCTTTATTTAATAGTTTTTGACCGAATCGGCTAGTCTGAGATTAACTTTAGCAGAATCAGTGACAGCAGAGTTATGGTAGGAATCTCCAGTAGCTATTCAACATTATGAACATCACAAATCAGGTGCCGATCGCTCAAACAATGTGTTTGTCAAGTATTGTTAAAAAAAGTATTAGCACGATCGCCCTTGCGACTATTTTAGCAACGGGTGACGCCATTGCCACACCGACACCGAATCAACAGCTACAGTTGGTGCGCCAGCCATCGGAAGAACTGCAAATTAAAGAAGAGATTCGCGATGCCGTTCAAGAGGAAGTTGATGTTGCCTTCGGGCGCACTGCAATACTGCTAAACGGCATAGTAATTGCCTTAACTTTGCTACCGACAGCAGCGGTCGTCGGGGCTTGGTTTTTATTTGCTAACTTGTCTAGAAAAACCGCGATCGCCCGTCAAGAAATTGAAAGTATCCGTTACGATACGCTGTCTCAATTTAAAATTTTAATAGCGGATGCTGAAAGCGTTTTGGCAGAACTCCAGCAACAAAATCAGCCAGCAAATATAGAAACAGATCTGCTATTTCCCGACGCCCAAATGCAAGAATTTGCCCCAGTAAATTACGGCAATTACAAACAACAATTATTGAGCGCCCCGGATTATGCCAAACAGGGAGATGCTTGCTTTTTTGAAAACCGCTACGACGAGGCGATCGCGGCTTACGATCGCGCCTTGCAAATACAGCCGGATTTAGCCGATACTTGGAACAATCGGGGAGTAGTTTTGACGAGAATGCAGCGTTATGAAGAGGCGATCGCTTCTTACGAACAAGCAACTAAAATTCGCCCCCACTATCCCGATGCTTGGAACAATCGAGGCGTAGTGCTGTTAGAATTGCAGCAGTATCAAGATGCGATCGCCTGTTACGAACAAGCAATTCAAGCTAAACCGGATTATGCCGACGCTTGGAACAATCGAGGCGTTGCTTTTTCTAAAATGCAGCAGTACGAACAAGCCGTAATTTCTTACAATAACGCGCTGCAAATTAAAAACGATTATACGGATGCTTGGAACAATCGAGGCGTCGCGCTGTCGAAATTGCAAAAATACGAAGCAGCAATTGATTCTTACGATAATGCTGCCAAAATTCGACCGGATTTTTACAGGATCTGGTACAATAAAGCTCGGTGTTACGCGCTGCAAGGCAAAATTGATTTAGCAATTGAAAATTTGAAACGCGCCTTAAATCTCAATCCGAATTTGTGTAAAGAGTTGGCGAAAACCGAACCAGATTTGGAAAAGATTCGCGATCGAGATGTATTCAAGCAGTTGATAAGTTAATCCATATCGATCGGCACGGCATTGAGAAACCGGGTTTCTCTCTAACAATCTTTGGTAAAATTCAAAAATTCTCTAAGAAACCCGGTTTCTGGTTCCATGAGTTAGGCTACAAATATTTCTGCAACAACAAACCCATTCTCTCCTTCGTTGCGGCCGGAACTTTATCCATCGGCGTCAGAATCGCATATTTTAAAGCTGAATGCGAGTCGGAAACTGGAGGATTTTCTGTTAGCCTGCGCACGGTTTCTTGAATTACTTTTTGTGCGTTGGCTGCATTTTTGTGCAAATTTGCTACTACCATTTCTACTGTTACGCTATCATGGTCTTCGTGCCAGCAGTCGTAATCGGTGACTAAAGCTAAAGTTGCGTAGGCAATTTCTGCTTCCCTCGCTAACTTAGCTTCCGGTAAATTTGTCATGCCAATTACCGTTGCATCCCAACTCCGGTAAAGGTTTGATTCGGCTTTCGTAGAAAATGCCGGCCCTTCCATGCACACGTAAGTGCCGCCTCGGTGGAGGGTAACGTCGGGGAGATTTAAAGATTCGATCGCGCTTATCAATACTTTCGCTAATTCGCCGCACACCGGATCGCCAAATGTAATGTGTCCGACAATTCCTTCTCCGAAAAAGGTAGAAACTCGATTTTTTGTGCGATCGATAAACTGATCCGGCACTACCATATCTAAAGGTTTTGCCTCTTCTTTCAAGGAACCAACCGCCGAAGCCGAGATTAAATACTCAACTCCCAAACTTTTCATGGCATAAATATTAGCCCGATACGGCACTTCCGAAGGTAAAAAAGTGTGATTGCGCCCGTGTCTCGCTAGAAATGCCACCGGTGTCCCGTCCAAATTTCCGACAATCGCTGCATCCGATGGCGAACCGAACGGTGTATCGATTTTTACCTCTTCCACGTCCTTGAGGGCATCCATTTTATACAAACCGCTGCCGCCGATGATTCCGACTTTTGCTTGCACCATAATTTGTGACTGTTTGCCTTGATTTTACTCAGTTATTTTACTGGTGAACTGTAAATTTTGTGTAAAACTAATTGCCGGTTTCGCGATCGACATCACTCGGTATACACTATATACTCACTTAAGTGGCGTGATTCAGATCACAGTTAGTCTTCGCTAAATCTTTAAAAATAAAAATACTGAGTTATGCTTCATACTTTTAAAGGTTGTTAAGAAATGGGAATAAGTCAAACCAATAATTCTCGGGTATCTGTAGAGGCGATCGTCCAGCGAATTATCGCTTTCCGCCAAATTACTCCGCTCGATCGGCAACTGTTACAATCAGCTATGCTGGCATCAAACGGTCTCAACAACAAAGATCGGTTTCACATCAGCCAGGTTTACGAGGGCATCCAAAAAGGCTTGATTTTGGTTGTGGAATAGATGGACTGTAAAAATTTGTGCTGGAGTTTGTACCTGCTTGAACGCAGTTCTGGTGGCATTTTTTTGTTTTAAGATTTGTTAAGATTTTTAGCGATCGACTTTTTACCGCAGATAAGTGCAGATAAACGCAGATAAACGCAGATAATTGTTAACTATAAACTTCGATCGCCCGCAGGGACGCTCGCACTATCAACGATCGACTATTAACTATCAACTCTCAACTATCAACTCTCAACTCTCAACTATCAACTATCAACTATCAACTCTCAACTCTCAACTCTCAACTATTTAACAGCCAGAATCCCGTGTAAGTGACGCCGCTATCATCGGGTTGAACTAATAAAAAATGCAATCCTTGACTTGTTTGTTTTCGCTGTTCGTAAATTGCTGCTGCTGCTTTGACTTCGCTATCTTCAAAAGTTGCTACGACAAATCTATCGGCTAATCCAGCTTCTAAAATCAATCCGTCTGGAGCGCCAGCTATATAATTTAAACTGAAAGGCTTGGCATCCTGAAGCCACATTGCCAAACGCATCGATTGTCGCCCGCCGTCAATCACAACTCCCGGTACGGGTATTGTTGAAGCTAAACCTAAATTTAGCGGTAATAACAATTCTGGCATTTCTAAAATTGGGATGGGACGGCCTGTAAAAGCTTCTACCATATCGCCAGCGCGCAGGGAAGCAAAACGCCATTTGTCACCCCAAAGGTTTTCGGGTAAGGGAACGGGCGGCGGAGAATCAAGGGCGATCGGACTGTAATTTTCTCTAGTATAATTGGGCATATTGGGATATTCTGTTGCCCGTTCTTGCAGCAGTGATTTCAGGGCGGCGGTGCGGCGAGTTGCTTCTACTTTAATACTCAAATTTTTAGCGGCTGCGGCGATTAAACTGAGAGATTGAGGTCGAAATACTTGAATTAAATTGGGTACATTTTGAGTTTTAGTTTGTTGTTGCAACTGGGAAATAAGCCAATCTGAATTAGCTTGTGACTGTTGGCAAAAAGCGCTAAATTGAAAACTGCGCGCTGCGTCGCAAATTAATAGTTCCCACAGCGGTTTGCCAGTTTCGTCTTGAAGGGGGCGGCGGTAAAAATCTGCTTGCCAAATACGCATGGGAATTGAGTTATCTGAGTTGATGATTGGATGATTTTAACATATAGAAGTTGCGCAGAAATACAGCAGATTGCCCCGAGAATGAACTATTATGGATAAACGCAAACTTATCCCATCTCGCACCTGCTATGAACCCAGCCCTGACACGATTTGGCGCTCAGATGTCCAACCTTACGGGAGTCCGAGCGATTATGAAAGATATTATTGAAACTCTCAGGGCCGGTAGCGGACAGGAATTTATTAATTTAAGTGCGGGAAATCCGGTAATTTTGCCCCAAGTTGAGCAGTTGTGGCGCGATTGCACTGCAGATCTTTTGGCAAGCCCGGAATACGGCGAAGTTGTTTGCCGCTACGGTTCGAGTCAAGGCTACCAGCCGTTGATCGATGCGATACTTACCGATTTTAACCGCCGTTACGGACTGAATTTGACCGATCGAAATATTTTAATTACTCCCGGAAGTCAATCGATTTACTTCTACGCGGCCAATGCTTTCGGCGGCTACACCGCACCCCCCCCATCCCCCCCTTACCAAGGGGGGGCGCAAGAGTTGAAGGCTGCATCCCCCCCTTACCAAGGGGGGGCTAGGGGGGGTAGCCTCAAAAATATTGTTTTACCGCTAAGTCCAGACTACACCGGTTACGGCGGCGTGAGTTTAATTCCCGAAGCAGTCATTGCTTGCAAACCAACTCTCGATATTGATGAAGCCAACCGCCGTTTCAAATACCGCCCGGATTTCAGCCAATTGAAAATTGATGAAACTTCCGGTTGCGTTATTTTTTCCCGTCCCTGCAATCCCACCGGCAATGTTTTAACCAATGATGAAGTTAAAAAAATTGCAGATTTGGCAGCAACTTTCGACGTGCCGGTGTTTGTTGATTCTGCCTACGGACCTCCGTTCCCGGCGCTGAATTTTACGGAAATGACGCCGATTTTTGGTGGCAATATCGTCCACTGCATCAGTTTGTCAAAGGCGGGACTGCCGGGGGAAAGAATTGGAATTGCGATCGGCGATGAAAAGATCGTTCAAGTATTAGAGTGTTTTCAGACAAATATGTGCATTCACTCGCCGAGATACGGACAGGCGATCGCCGCCCGCGCCATCAATTCAGGAGCGCTAGCAGACATTGCCCTCAACGTAATTCGCCCGCACTACCAAAGCAAATTTGCCGTAGTTGAAGGAACTTTAGAACAGGCAATGCCGCGAGATTTGCCTTGGTATTTGCACCGGGGCGAAGGTGCTATTTTTGCTTGGTTGTGGTTGAAAGATTTGCCGATGACGGATTGGGAATTTTATCAAGAATTGAAGAAAGTCGGCGTGATTGTGGTGCCGGGAAGTTCGTTTTTCCCCGGTTTGCGGGAAGATTGGCAGCACAAACATGAGTGTTTGCGCATTAGTTTGACTGCTACAAATGATGAGATTGAAACTGCGATGAAACGCTTGGCTCAAATGGTAGAAAAGGTTTATCGCCAGCCAGCATTAGTTTAGCGCGATCGCACTAAATGACTCGGCGGTTGAAACCGCTGCGAGGGTGCAAAATCGAATGTAGCTTCGCCCGTCATTCGATTTTCACCCTCGTCTATACAAACAAAATCTGCCTGCGCCGATTAAAGAAAATCCAGAAACCGGGTTTTTTCGAGAAGATTCATTGACAGCGCACAGATGAGATGAAAACCCGGTTTCTTGGTCGGAGTGTATCAAGCTCGATCGCGCTCAATTCAAGCGGTAAGGTGCGCAGTGCGCACCCTACATATATCCGGAAATCGGCTTTTTTCGAGAAGATTCATCGACAGTGCAAAGATTAGATGAAAACCTGGTTTCTTGGTCGGAGTATATCAAGCTCGATCGCACTCAATTCGATACTATCAAAACAGCGAACATTTGCGCTTTAAAGCTGCTTGCAAAAGAGCATTATACTGTTTTTCCTTGACAAGATAAGCTCCGAATCTTTCCAAGTGCGGATTGTTCATTTGAGCATCAAAAAGCAAGTACGATCGATCGCGCAATCTCTCCACCAACTTCACCATTGCCACCTTTGAACCTTCAGGAATTCGATAAAACATCGACTCCCCAATAAAAGCACCGCCGATAGACAATCCTAAAATGCCACCCGCCAATTCATCCCCGCACCAAGTCTCGAAACTGTACGCCCAACCGGCCTCGTACAAAGCCCAATAAATCTCTTTGAGCTCGTTAGAAATCCAAGTCGTTTCGCGATCGGCACAACCCTCAATTACTGCGCCAAAATCGCGGTTTACAGCCACCGAAAACCGATTTTGATTTATTTGGCGTCGCAGGGATTTCGGGTAGGTAAATCTTTCATCTAGAGGAATCAGCGCCCGCTGCCGGCTGGAATACCACCCCAAACTGTCCTCGCCGTCATTTGCCATCAGGAAGTAGCCTTGCGCGTATCCCTGTATAATTGACGGTAGATCGTATTGCATAAATTTATCAGTTATTTGTCCGTTGACCGCTAACAGCCAACCGTAGCAATCAGGAATTAGGAATAATTATGGCAGAACCGATCGCACCTATTACTTTGCCACCCGTTACCATCCCCGAACGAGAAGGCGAATGGCTTGAAAAACATTGCTCGCATGGCTTGACTCCGAGTTTATCCCAGAACCCGCCAACGAGCAAATAGCGAAAAGAGCCGCCCAAATCTACATCCGCCAGCGCATGGAAGGTGAAAATGATTTGGGTAGCTTGGTAATTGCGATCGTCACAGAAATGCAAGCCTATGATTTTTCTAAAAGCTTTTATGGCGAATTTGCGATCGCCAATGCAGTTAGCGATTTATTACTAGAAAGTCTCGGCATTGATAAATGCTGCGGCAATTGAAGCAAGAAGGTGTTAGGTATTAGGTGGTAGGTATTAGGTGGTAGGTGTTAGATGTTAGGTGGGAGGGATTAAACCTAAAGCTTGAAACCTCAAACGTCAAACATAATCTTATCGATTATTCCTAAAGTTTCTTCCTTCTTCCCTCTTCCTTCTTCCCTCTTCCTTCTTCCCTCTTCCTTCTTCCTTCTTCCTTCCTTCTACCAGCTAGATTTAACTACACCGGGCAAAAGACCTTCGTGAGCCATTTCTCGAATCATGTTGCGAGACAGTCCGAAATCGCGGTAGTAGCCTCTGGGCCGGCCGGTCGCCCAGCAGCGGTTGCGGAGGCGAGTGCGCGAACTGCTGCGGGGTAGCTGTTGCAGTTGGCGGTGAATTGCCATTTTGTCCATCTGATTGGTCGCTGCGTCGAACTGGTCTTTGAGGTCAGCGCGCTTGTCAGCGTACTTATCTACGAGCTTCTGGCGTTTTTTCTCGCGCTCGATCATGCTCTTTTTAGCCATAGTCTGTTGGTATCCTTGGATAAATCACAATCTACAATTTTACTATATTTTTGTCCGCGCGATCGGGTTTTATTTAAAAATTTTTCCTAATTCTCAGACTGAGCTGGGGAAAATTGTACATCAAAGCTTCATTTTCCCTGTGACAAATAGACTTAATTATGTTCGATCGAAATCCGGGTTTTCACTTTTAATGCCAACAGAAGGGCATAAATCGGCAAGTTCGCAAATACCGCAAGCTGGATTTCTCGCCTTACAAACAGCCCGTCCGTGATAAATCAGCCGAATCGACCAATTTTCCCAATCCGGCTGCGGCAACAATAACATTAAATCCTTTTCAACCCGAATCGGATCGGTATGTTCCGTCAATCCCAAGCGGTGACTCAATCGTTTGACATGAGTATCTACTGTCACGCCCATATTAATCCCAAAAGCGTGAGCGAGAACCACATTAGCTGTTTTGCGGGCGACTCCGGGCAATTCTAATAGCTGTTCCATTCTCTGCGGTATTCGATCGTTGAATTTATTGACGATCGCCCAACAAGCGCCTTTAATATTTTTAGCTTTATTCCGATAGAAACCAGTCGATCGCACTAAGTTTTCTAGTTCTTCTAAATCGGCATTTGCCAAAGCAAAGGCATCGGGAAAACGCTTAAATAAAGCAGGAGTTACCTTATTTACGCGATCGTCCGTACATTGTGCGGATAGAATTGTCGCTACCAACAACTGCACTGGAGTTTCGTAATTGAGAGTGCAGGTAGCATCTGGATACAAGCGTTTGAGGCGAATCAAAATTTCGAGCGATCGTTGTTTTAAACTTAACTTTTTACTCATTCCAAGTATCTAAATAAACACGCACCCACGCAGCCAAAGACATTCGATCGCGCGGGATTTAATATTAGTTGTTATTTACAATCGATCGGGGTCAATTCCCCTTTCTCGAAGTAGAGCTTCTAAAGCTTGCGATCGGGCTCTTTCCTGTGCGAGCATAGTTTCTGCCTGTTCGGCTCTTTGCCGTTCCTGTTCGGCTCTTGATTCTGCTTGTTCTCGCAGTTGAGCGAGTTCCACAAAACTCATAAATGGCGTTCCATCGGGCATGAATATCTGCAATTCGGTTCCCGACACTTGAAACCTAATTCCCATTCTCGGGCTTACCCAATCGTTCACTTCTTCAACAGCTTCTAATTCTTGTTCTCGGCGTTCCCAGATACTTAAATCCGCATTTGTTGGGTTGTACAGATAATATTCTTCGACGCCGTATCGTTCGTAAAATCTGAGTTTTTGCAG
>JAAUPF010000354.1 GCA_012034575.1 Richelia sp. CSU_2_1
GTCAACAGAAAGCGCCCAGCCTGATGTTTTGTATTCTACGGAACGGGTATGCTTTTTGAATTGCGGATATCCTTTTTTCCCCGGCTTCTTAGCTTTGCAATTAGCGAAGAAACGTTGAATAGCAAAAATAGCACGTTCGGCAGAAGCCTGACGCGCCATCGAGTTAAGTTTACCTGCCCATTCAAACTCTTTCGCCATGAGGGCGCATTGTTTGTATAAGTCCGATAATTTAACTCCCCGATTGTCGATCCAGTATCTGAGAGCCTTGTTTCGGACAAACTGAGCTGTGCGAATCATTTCGTCAATGACCCGGTATTGCTGCGGTTTACCTTTTAACTTGAACTCTAGTACAATCATGAGATTATTTTATCATCCTTACAGGCAATTGTGGCTATAAACTTGCGGCTGGCAAGAAATCTTTACACTCGAATCAAAGCCGGACTATCGGGACGGGGCTTTAACCCTCCGCTAAGCTGCGCCCAGCTTTTTGGTAAAGGCTATACTCGATCTAAAATTACCAATTACCAATTACCAATTACCAATTACCGACCCCCGTGGTGTACCTCATATTACTGAGAAAGACTATAGATGCACGAAGATGTTAATTTTAGCAGTTAATCTGCTGCGATATAGATAACCCTAACGCTCTAAAAATAATTAAATTGCTAACAGCTAACTAAAACTGTTAGTTGCGGAGTGATTTTTCTTGACTCCTAGCAGCAGCTAAATCGGCGTGGATCTGGCAACCTTCATTTAACTGCATGCAATCTAAGATATTGGCAACTACCTTAGAAAGGTGGAGGGCAGAACGGTGAGCTTCTTGGATAAAAGCTCTTGCCTCTACCGGATCGTCTGCCTGATCGTCTATGGTTAGTTGAAGATAGCCGATAATGTGATTTAAAGGAGTGCGGAGTTCGTGGGACGCACTCAATAAAAACTGTTTTTTGAGCTGGGAAATTTCGCTCGATCGATCGCTGTGCTCTTGATAAAGTGTTGCTAGGGCGATCGCGCTGCCTACTTGATCGGCAAGTTCTTGGGCGAATTCGATCTGAGCTTCAGTCCAGGATCGCGCGCCTGTATTTTTCCCGACATCTTCCTTGCCGCATCGGTGCAAGCAAATTATCCCGTTAGGTTGCTCTTGATAAGCTGTCGCCACCGTTAGCACCGAACGCCTCTGGAAGGGGTCATCATCGGAAAATGACTCGACTACCACAGGTTCGAGAGTGTTTAGGGCCTGAGTGAAATTAGGTGCTGCTGCTAAAGAGATTTTCGTTCCCAACATTGTCGGAAAAGACTCTAAGCAGTATTCAGCAGCAACTTTTACTTGCGGACTCGAATTTTGGTAGGGACAAATGATGCAGCGGCTGACGCCGAGTGTTAGTCCCAGGCTGTTGACTGTTTGCTGCCAAATTGCTTCAAGATCCAAAGTTTTACGAATCTTTCTACCAATTTGGAGCAAGAGTTTTTGGGAGTAAGCCGATATTTGCTGATTCATCGCAACCTCTTTTCTGTTATTCAGGTCAATTGTTTCTGCTCCCCCAATTTAAGTAGGGGGCTTTTATTCTTGGTAGGGGCGTTGCTTCCGTGCCACCCCGATGGCTGAACGTCCCAGTCGATAGTCGCAGACAAGACCAATTTTATAAAGTGCTGCTACAAATACTATCTATCGAATAAAACGCCATCGGTAAAAAATATCTACTAACTGTAGCAATATTTGATGAAATTGGTATGAGGAGCGGTAGGCACGGGGGCAGGTACCGGGGCGCTACCCCTACAACCTATCCCAATTTCATAGAGTAGCGCGACATAACTACCCCCCCAACCCCCTTACCAAGGTGGGTTTTTGAACTACATCTGTAGCAGGACTTTATGAAGCTGGTATGACAAAATCCCAGTTTTTCAGAGAATGAAACCGACCTGCCCAATTAAGTGGGAATTTACTGAACTTGCCATTAGCAGGCTGTCCTATTGAGTAATTCCGTAATTACACTTAAACTTTGCCACTGCCTTTGAAAAATTATTAGCAACTATTACTGCTTTGAAAGCATCTATATGATTCTCATATTTATTTTGTAACGTCAAGTATTCTTAATATTTCTTTACATTGTAGCGGCTAACCAGCTCGATCGCTCGCTGAATGAGATATAAAGTTGATGTGAAGTTGGAGGCTTGCAGGCAGACGATCTGAGAGGCGATCTGCCACAGAGGGATGCCGGTGAGAGCTATCCTCCGCCCCTTCAGACGCCCTGCCGATCTCATCAAAAATTTAGGGATCGGTGAGGGGATCGCCCTTACAGATACTGCTAGCAAGAGAAAGCCTCTTTAGACACTGAGTAGTAACTTATACTTAAGTTGGCAAATCGCCGGAGAATCCAAAGCTGAAATATTGGGACGCAGGCGATCGGAAAAAGTGAAGCGACGATCGCGCTTTTTAATGTTTAGAATCTCAACTCCAATTACATTTTTCCAAACGCAAAAATCCCCTTCTGCTTGAGTGAAGGGGATTTGTTTGCAGCGAGTCGATCGCACTTGTAAAGGGGTCGATCGGTCGCTAATTTCAAATTTTACAGTTGCGCTGATTGCTTAAACCAATTACATCAAACCGATTTGAGAAAGAATGCCTTGACCGGTCAGAAATTCAGTAGCCAGGCCGATAACGAAGCCCAGCATCGCCAAACGGCCGTTCCAGGTTTCAGCGAACTCAGTGAAGCCCAATTTTGCGTCTTTGTTTTCCATGATGAGAAACCTCGTTGTAATTTCAACCTTATGTAAATTAATGTAACACAGCAGCCGAAACATTGCAACATTTTTTTACATTTTGTTTTCTAATGGTCGAGATTAGGGGATAGGGAGGGAGAGGGGGGAGAGGGGGAGAGTGGGAGAAGCGGGAATTTTCGATCGAGTCGCCAGCCCCACGCGCGATGCACGGCTAAGCTAGGATGGTAATCTGGCAAAACCTCTTCCCTCTTCGTTACTTCCTTCTTCCTTCTTCCCTCTTCCTTCTTCCCTCTGCCTTCTGCCTTCTGCCTTCTGCTATGAAACTGATTAAACGCACAGCTCTTTATTTTCAAGAAGATCGATCGGATAAAGTATACGAAGTCGATTTGTGTCAAGTTGGCGAAAACCTGTACTCGGTCAACTTTCGCTACGGTCGCCGCGGCGCAAATCTCAAGGAAGGCACGAAAACCGATACAGCAGTTCCTCTAACCCAAGCAGAAAAAATTTTCGACAAGCTAGTCGCGGAAAAAGTTAAAAAAGGCTACCGCGAAGTTGGCAGCGACGCCCCCAGCCAGCCCGATGCAGCACCTGCTGCTACGCGCGAGGAAGCTATTTTGAATAATATCGCTGCCGGAGGCAGTCCTAAATGGCCTCTGGAAAGGGCAATTTGGCGCGCTGGAGAGTTGAAAATTGCAGAAGCGGG
>JAAUPF010000126.1 GCA_012034575.1 Richelia sp. CSU_2_1
CTGCTGTTGGGAGTGGGTAGAGTCTATGATGAGTTTAGTTCGTAATAAGCAGTCATTTTACCGGAGGGGGCTAAGAGCTAGAAAGCTGATGGAGCAACCGCTTTAGCCGCGTTGTCGCCCCCTGAAGAGGCTTACCCAAAATCTTTCGCATTCAAAAGTCTTTGCATTACCGACAATCCCGCCGGGGAATCAATTCCCCGTCTCATAGCGAAAGTCGGTTGAAACCGACTGGCAAATCTAATTCAATTATCATCAATTAATCTCGAAACAATTCGGTTTGTTCGATCGCGCACTCAAAGTAAGTGTCGATCGCTATCTTTTGATGCTAAAATTGAGAACAGTAGCTAAAGGAAACATGCCATGTCAGAACAAGACATCGCTAAAATAATTACGATCGAACCCGGTAAGCGAGGTGGTAAACCTTGTATTCGAGGTATGAGAATCACGGTTTATGATGTGTTGGAATATCTCGCTTCTGGCATGACCGATCGAGAAATCCTAGATGATTTTCCCTATCTCACGCAACAGGATATTTTAGCTTGCTTGAGTTTCGCAGCTAAGTGATACCAAATCCGGGTTTCTTACCCCCGCTATTTTCTTAGTCCGCGTAGGCGGACTTTGTTCGTATAGACGCGGTTTCAACCGCCGTCTTCGTTCGTATAGACGCGGTTTCAACCGCCGTCTTCCTTCGTATAGACGCGGTTTCAACCGCCGTCTTTATTCTAGCAAATCCTCATCCAGCGGCAGCGTTGGCAGCCGCGATTCTAACTGAATTAATAAGCTGGGTAGCACTGCGGTAATGATATTCCAGAGAGTATCTGGCTGTACCCGATCGTACCTGTGAGCGATAAGATTCCGCAAATTAACAATATTGCGCCAATCGATATCGGCATTAGCTTGACGAAAGTTTTCAGAAATTCTCTTTGCCGCTTCACCAAGAATTTCAAATTCTCTTTCAACCGCCCGTTGTACTAAAAGATTTCCCAGAAATTCTTCACCAGACAAATTAGCGGTAAATTCTCCGATCTGGCGGATAGCTGCTACCATATCCCACAAAGCAGCCCGATCGCGATTGTCAGATTGCATGATATAATTTGATGGTTTAATTAAAATTCGATCGTTAGTAATAGTTCGACCTTTAGAATAGATAACGACATGACTTTTCAGAATTTCCGCCCGACTAAAAGGATTAGTTATCTGAGATTTTTGAGTTAAATCTACTGGCCTGCCGAACATCTTTTCTAACTGTTCTTGAATTTGCATCAAGTCGAAAATATTCCAGCAACTGTCGGGCGAAAAACTTGCCAGAATGTCTATATCGCTATCGGGACGGAAGTCATCTCGCAGGATTGAACCGAATAAAGCTAATTCAATAATGTTCCAGCGCTGGCAAAATTCCGCTATCTCAGATGGCGATGCTTTCAGGCGTTGTTCGATCGCTGTGGTAAGCTGAAAAGTCATGCGATTTTAGATTTATAACAGCATTTGCATCTAAATTTAACTTAACAGGATTTATGCACTCCGACAAAGAAACCGGGTTTTTGGCCGCATCTACGCATCACAACGAAGAATTCTCGAAAAAACCTGGTTTCTCACCTCTGGTGCGTCAGCCCTAAGACTTGATAGCTGATGACGTATAATTCTTGCTCTTTTCCGATTCCAAGTATTGATTGTAAGCCACCTCATCGCCACCAAAAGAATCGATCGATACCTGTCGTTGCGGCATCGGTTTGAGAGGAGCATCGATCGGGTTATACCGACAGTAACACATCACAATTACGTCATAGTCGCTTATCGGAGTTGGAATATCCGGCGTGTATGTTTGCACCCGCACAACTTCCCAATCACTCACCCGATAATGAGTATTGTGTGCGTGCTCCTGTGGATCGTATTCTGACTCCACTCGCACAAATTCTACAGGGCGATATCCCGGTTCAGGAATCGGTTCGTTAGAAGAATCCCAGTTTTCTGCAATAATAAAAGTTAGAGCTTGGCTGTGTTGGAGTTTTCTCTGTCTCCAGCCTTCATCTTCACCTGACTCAGCCTGAAAAATAATGTACTTTTGCATCACTCTTCCTCCTTTTCTTCGAGATAGTTGGGAAATTCTGTTTTCCCTTTGAACACGCAATCGACTTCAAAAATGTATTTATTTTCTATTTCCTCAATGTCGATTAGTTTCCAGCCATACTTCTTTTGCATATCCCGGCATTTTTGCGGGCTGGTGGCGCTGTGTCGAGAGATATCTCTCTCTGAATCGTAGCGCAGCCACCTATTTGGATCGTTATTTGTCATTATTGATATAGCTCCTGTGTTGGCTCTACAACATTGGAGAAGTCGTCTTGACCCGGTGTTTGCCGCACTGCGTCAAGGCGCATCTTTAGAGTTGATTTATTTTATCATAATACCAAATTATGCTTTAATACCCTTTTTATTCCAAGACTTTCACTGTTGTAGGACTGACGCACTCCGACAAAGAAACCGGGTTTTTGGCCGCATCTACGAATCACAACTAAGAATTCTCGAAAAAACCCGCTTCCCGGCCACCCGCGTGTAAGGCGAAATCGGGTTTCTATCGATGCAAAGGAGCACCCAAAAATCAAGAACTCATTAGTCCTCTTCCAGAGGACTTTCGCTATGAGACAGGGGTTTTTAACCCCTGGCGGACTGTGAGGCTTACCCAAAATCTTTCGCATTCAAAAGTCTTTGCATTCACCCACAATACCTAGGAGTGAATCAATTCCCTCTCAACTCTCAACTCTTAACTCTCGATCGATCGAAACCGGCAATTCGATAATAAACTCAGTTCCTTTACCAACTTCACTAACCCAATTCAGCTTGCCGCTGTGAGTTTGAACTATGGCTTGATAGCAAACAGAAAGCCCCAATCCCGTACCTTTACCGACAGGTTTAGTAGTAAAAAACGGATTGCAAATTTTGTCTTGAATTTCCTCAGGAATTCCCGTTCCCGTATCGCGGATGGAAATTGTTACCGTATCCGGCGCGCTTTGACAAGTGCTAATTGCAATTTCTCCCGGTTTGCGAGTTGCTTTTACTGCATCTAAAGCATTGTCAATTAAATGGAAAAACACTTGATTGATTTGACCTGCATGGCATTTTACTTTCGGCAGCTTTCCGTACTGTGTGGAGATAGTAACATTCGGTCCGATCTTGTTTTGCACCATCAACAAACTGCTCTCCAAACCTTGATGCAAATCTACTGATTTGAATTCAGCTTCATCCAAACGCGAAAAACTGCGCAACGTAGTGACGATCGACCGAATTCGCTCGCTGCCTTCCCGCATCGATTTTAGCAGTTGGGGAAAGTCTTCTCTGATATAATCTAGTTCCAATTCTTCATTGATTTGAGCGATCGCCCCTGCTGCTTCCGGGCAAGATTTACCGCAAAAATCTACAGCTTCAATTAGCGATTTAACATACTCTTGAGCGTGAAACAAATTAGCATGAATGAAATTATTAGCATTGTTAATTTCGTGAGCAACTCCCGCTGCCATTTGTCCCAAACCAGACATTTTTTCGCTTTGAATCAATTGCTGCTGGGTCGATCGCAATTCTTCCAATGCTGCTTGCAATTGCTGGGCTTGAGTTTGAGATTTTACCGCTGCTTCTTGAACTTGCGAGTAGAGTTCGGCTTGCTGAATCGCGATCGCCATTTGATCTGCTAGCTGTGCTAGCAATTCGGTTTCTTGCTGCCGCCAATTGCGAGTCTCGTGGCATTCGTGAGCGATCAATAAACCCCACAGCCGGCCCGGTAATTCTGGATGGTAGTTTCCCCCAGATTCGGGTGAATTTTCTTCATTTCTCGCTGTAACAATCGGTACGATCAGGTTCGCTTTTACCTGCAAGCTATCGAGAAATTCTACATGACAAGGCTCTAAACCGGCATTGAAAACATCGTTAATTGCTCTGACTCTGCCTTGTTGGTAATAATTGCCGTAATCCCCGCTGAAACACTTATCTGCCCCCATTTCTCCTAAAATTGAAGGCCACGGAATCACCATATCTTCTACTACAACTTTTCCCCTCCAGTCGTCTTGAAATTGGTAAATAATTACCCGATCGCACTGCAAAAATTTGCGCACTTCCCTCACCCCAGTTTCCAGGATAGTTTGCAAATCGAGGGTACTGCGAATTTGATTGCCGATCAGTCTCAGCAGCGATTCCCGTTCCGCTTGACGGCAAGTTTTTCTGTATAGTTTAGCTTGGGCGATCGCGATCGCTAATTGCGCTCCTACTCCTTCTACCAGTTGCCTTTCCCATTCCGTCCATTCCCGTTCGCGATCGCATTGATGCAACCCAATTATGCCGTTTACTTCTCCTTGGTAGCGGGTAGCTACTGCTAGCATCGATTTAATCTCTAAGACTTCGGCAATTTCTTTGCTGCGTTGATTCAATCCCGGAAAATCTAAAAACTTTGTCACTGCTAGCGATTCTTGCTGGGAGATTAATACTTCTAGATGGACGTTACCCTCAATTGGTACTTTCATGCCCAGTTGCATCGGATAGTCTCCCTCGTTGTACTCTCCCCGCGTAACTAATATTTTGTCTGTACTCGATTCTTTGACTAAAATGCTCGATCGGCTGCATTTTAGCGCTTGACCCAGCAACCTGCAAGCTGATGTTAAAATTTCTTCTATATCTAGCGTGCTGCGAATTTCGTTATTAATTTGGTTCAGCAAGTTGGATAGCTGAACTTGCTGCTGCATTTGCACCAGCAATGCTTGTTGTTCTTGGGCGATCGATCGTGAAACACTTTCTTGGGCTATCCAATTTTCTGCTTCCGGCAACCTGGAAGTTATTCTCGGCGAAGCATTTTGTTGTTGTTGTATCTTCAGAGACATATTAATTGAGGATGCGTACAATGTTTTCACTTGTTTTGCTGTTTGCGAATTACCCTTACCCTGCCTACCCCGCCAACACCCGAGCCTTGCTACCCGGCTTATTGGAAAATCTTAAAATTTTATAAACGATGTACTGTCAGTATAGCAGATTTTTACTTTACTAATCTTTACAATTATAAATTATCCGGTCTGTATGGGAAAATACTAATCAGGTCAATCTAATTGTAGGATGTCAATTAGAGTTAACCGCCCCCAGGTAGCATAAAAACAGAACCGCCATCCATCTTTAGTTTGATGTTTGCAGGCTCGCTAGATGAATAAATATGGAAAGCCCTACAGCCAAACATAGCAGCGTGGAATCAAGCACCGACAATTTTAACTCTGCATTAACAAGCAAACAGAAGGTTAAAATAGCATTGGCGATCGGCAACTCTCGATCGCACTGGGGGCTATTTGTAGGGGAAACTATTCAGGAAATCTGGGATACAGAACACATTCAAATTGCTGCTGTGCAGCAGCTATCTTCACAGGAAAAGGCAGAATATTTGGTACAAACAGTAAAGGGGTCGATCGAACAAACACCGTCTAAAAATCTCCCTAAAAATCTCCTCAATTTTGCTACCACTCTCGCGGCAAATTTTCGATCGGTGCCAACTTTACCCTTACCTTTAGTTTTAGCATCCGTCGTTCCGGAACAAACGGCAATATGGGAGATTTATCCCGGCGTGCGGGTTGTTACTTTGGATAAATTGCCCCTTCAAGGGCTGTATTCTAGTTTGGGAATCGATCGAGCTTTGGCTTTGTTCGGTGCCGGAACTAAATTGGGCTGGCCGATCTTAGTTATAGATGCAGGTACAGCTTTAACATTTACTGGTGCAGATGTCAACCAAAGTTTGGTAGGAGGTGCAATTTTACCGGGTTTGGGGTTGCAGCTATCATCATTGGGGACAAAAACAGCCACTTTGCCGTTAGCAAGTTTACCAGAAAAGCTACCGCAGCGCTGGGCTGCGGACACTGAAAGTGCAATTCACAGCGGAGTAGTGCGGGTGGCTGTCGCTGGAGTCAAGGATTTTATTGAAGATTGGCAGCAGTTGTTTCCCAGCAGTAAAATTGCGATTACAGGGGGCGATCGAACTTTGCTATTAAAATATTTAACTGCCGCCTTTCCCGATACAGCTTCCGCTGTAATAGAAGCCCCCGCCGCCATTTTTTGGGGCATGGAAAAAGTTTATTCAACAGTTGACAGTTGACAGTTGACAGTTGACAGTTGACAGTTGACAGTTGACAGTTGACAGTTGATAGTTGACAGTTGACAGTTGACAGTTGGTAAGGAGTTTTGAATTTTGAGTTTTGAGTTTTGAGTTAAAGACAGTTCTTAATTCAAAACTCAAAACTTAGAACTTAAAACTTCCTCTCTCCCTCTCTCCCTCTCTCCCTCTCTCCCTCTTCCTTCATTTAACAAAGTCTCGAATATAATTAGCAACAATATCCGGCGCTTCCTGAGGTAAATTGCATCCCCCCGAACTGATAAATTCCACTTCCGCACTGGGAACTAAAGCAGCATAAGACTGACACAAAGCAGTCGCAAAGGGACTATCTAGAGAACCGTGCAACAGCAACACAGGCACTTTCAACAAAGACAGTTGCTCGTCAACTAATTCAGCTTGAATTTCAGCCAGCTTCCGCCCGAACAGCAGTTGCAGCGCCACATCCGATCCTAGCAACTGCTGTCTTAACTCGAACAGCCGATCGAACTTTTTTTTACCCCCAAACAACTTAGCCAGCGGATAGATAGCGCGCAGCAGCCAGAAAGTTAAAGGAGGATTCGCCGTCAGCAAATTAGCATCCCGCATTCGCTGTTGCTGCCCTGGGGCATTGACCCCTTCCGGTGCCAACAATACCAAACCTTGGACTCGATCGGGATATTTCACCGCATAGCTAGCAGCCACCCAACCGCCCAAAGAATGACCGACCAAATAAACATCTCGCAGTTTCAAAGTATCGAGGTATTCGGCAAGACACTGTACTTCCAAGTCGATCGAAAAATGAATGTTAGGGCTTTTTGATTCGCCAAATCCCAGCAAATCCGGTGCCAAACAGTGGGAGTACCTGCTCAAATATTCGATCGTCCCCAACCACTGACTGCTATCGTGCCAAGATCCGTGCAAAAATACCACATCCGGGCCTTGACCGACTTCACGCCAGAAAATGTGCCCGAGAGAGAGTTTGATGCGAGAATTGCGCAGCGGTGAGTACATCCTGTTAAATATTATCTCTTTGAATAAAGATTTGTAATTAAAAATTAATTCTAAACTTATAACTCGTCCCGCAGCCGCGCGAGGTAAATTCCGGTTTGGTTTGCACCCCGGCCGAATCTGAGACTCAGGCTAAAGTGGTCTTGCCTTGAAAATAATCCTGCAGGTGCTGCTCGTTATCGTGGCTGAGTCCGCCGTCCGGCAGCGCTGTCGGCAAAAAAGCCTCAACTTCGCTAATTTCCAGCGCATCGTGAACTTCCATGTTCCCCTGCACCTCTGCTTCTACAGCGATGCAAATCGAATGAATCCGGGGGTCTCGATCGGGGGCCGAATAAACGCCCACCAAGCGCCGGATTTTTACTAATTCCAGTCCGGTTTCTTCAGTCAATTCTCGCCGGACAGTTGTAGTAATATCTTCTCCCCAATCTACCATCCCTCCCGGTAGTCCCCAGCGACCGTTGTCGCGGCGGCGAATTAACACGATTCGCCCGTCGGGCAATACAGGAATGATGCTAGTACCTGTCACGGGATGTCGAAAAATCAGCCCCAGTACAGTTTGTCCGATCTGCCACAATCGATTCATAAATTCAAAAGCTTGTTTAGGGAGGGAAAAACAATTTTTAGGGACTCGGTGCGCGAGCAGTTTTGAAAGTGCAAATTTGAAAGTGCAAATTTGAAAGTACAAATTTAACAGTACAAATTTGACAGTGCAAAAGCTGCAGGCGAGCAGATACAGCAGTTAATCCTGAATTTTCAATTTGTAATTACAGGGAGAGGTCGGGCAAGTCTGCTAAAATCTCTGCTGCATGAGATTCCGGTTTGACTTTCCGGTATACCTTTTCAATCCTACCATCAGGGGCGATCGCGAAAGTCATCCGCATCACTCCCATAAATTCTTTGCCCATAAATTTTTTAAGTCCCCAACAGCCGTAGGCTGTAGCAACAGCAGCATCACAGTCGCACAGCAAGGGGAAAGGCAGTTCGTATTTTGTAGCAAATTTGCTGTGAGATTTGGGACTGTCGGTGCTGACGCCGAGGACTGCGATCTTGCGAGACTGGTACTGGGAGTAAATGTCGCGGAAGCCGCAAGCTTCCTTCGTGCATCCGGGGGTGCTGTCCCTGGGGTAAAAATACAATACAACCCACTGTCCCCGAAAATCTGCAAGGCTGACGGTGTTGCCCTCCGCATCGGGCAGGCTGAAATCAGGTGCTACATCACCGGAATTGAGGGTCATTGGTTCTATTTGTCAAGAGTTTGCTGAGTTTTTTTTCCGGTTGGCCTGCAGTCTGCTACGATCTACAAGTCACGCTATCTGTTGGGTGTATCTCCTGAAGGCAGGAGTATCAACTATAGTCACAGGTCGCAGGTAAAGCCTAAGTAAGGCTGCAAGGCTGCTAGAACAGCAGCCGTTTTATTGTTTATTAGTGAGGTCAGGATGGCTAAACGCCGCAATCTCAAGAAAGAGAAGGCACAACGGAATCAAGCATACGCCCGCAAGTTTCGCAAGCGCAGAAATCAAGATATGTTCTCCAATAAGAGAAGGCGCTCTGATGGTGGCGGCATGGGCGCGATGAGCGGCGGCAGACAGGAGAAAGACATGGCTGCTGCTGAAGATTAATGGCTCAGACGATCGCGCGCTGCAATAAGTGATTTTCTCACTTGTTCAAAACCCGTACCCCCGTAACTGTTGCGCGCTGCTACCACTTGCTGAGGTGCGATCGCGCTGTAAATATCTGTCTCAAAAGCTGGGTGCAATTCTTTCCACTCCTCAAGTGTTAAATCTTTGAGGAGTTTGCCCCCTGAAATGCAGGTTTGACGACTTTGCCGACGAGGTTGTAAGCTTCCCGGAAGGGAACGCCTCGGGCGGCCAAGTAATCTGCTACGTCTGTAGCGTTAGAAAAGTCTTCTGCAACGGCCGCGGCAAGGCGATCGCAGTTAAACGCGATGCCTTCCCGCAGCAAAATTGTCATCGCTTCCAAGCAAGCTTGTACCGTTTTCACGCTGTCAAACAACGCTTCTTTGTCTTCTTGCAAATCTTTGTTGTAAGCCAAAGGCAGCCCCTTCACCGCTACCAGCATTGCCTGCAAGTTGCCAAACACGCGCCCCGCCTTGCCCCGCACTAATTCTGGCACGTCGGGATTTTTTTTCTGGGGCATGATGCTCGAACCCGTAGCACAGCTATCGGTGAGCGAGATAAATCCGAATTCGTGAGACGACCACAAAATCATTTCTTCTGACAGGCGGCTCAGGTGGACTAAAATCAGGCTGGCGGCGCTGAGAAATTCTACTGCAAAGTCGCGATCGCTAACTCCATCTAAGCTGTTAGCATAAATGCGATCGAAATGCAACTCTGCTGCTGTGTAGTGGCGGTCGATCGGGAAAGTAGTTCCCGCTAGAGCCCCGCAGCCGAGGGGGGAAATGTTCACCCGCTTGCACACATCGCCGAGGCGTTCCCAGTCCCGATCGGCCATTTCAAAATAAGCTAACAGGTAGTGGGCCAAACTTATCGGTTGAGCGCGCTGCAAGTGCGTGTAACCGGGGATTAAAGTTTCGACATTTTGTTCGGCAATATCCAGCAATACTGTTTGAAATTCTCGCAATTGCTGGCGGATTTGTCCGATGCGATCGCGCAAATACAGGCGAGTATCGGTGCCGGCTTGGTCGTTGCGCGATCGGGCCGTGTGCAGTTTTTTCCCCGCATCTCCTGCTATTTCCGTCAGCCGTTTTTCTACTGCGAAGTGAACGTCCTCGGCATCGATTCCGGGTACAAACAATCCTTGGCGGTATTCGCGGCGGATCTGTTCCAAACCCGATACCAACTTGTCGCCTTCTGCTGCTGAAATAATTCCCGTTTTTGCCAGCATTTTCGCGTGGGCTACGGAACCTGTCAAATCGTATTCTATGAGTTCGATGTCAAAACCTATACTTGCATTAAATCGCGCGATCGCGGGGTGCAGCGCCGATTCAAATCTTTGACTCCAAGTTTTTGGTTGAGTTGTCATGTTTGATAAAATGTAGATTGCTAGGAATCGGGGAAAATTTGAAATTATTTAACTTGAAATTATCCAGAATGCTGTAGTTTTTAGCTAAAATTTTTGCTAAAATTCGCGTTTCCCCCGCCCTCTTCTAGCAAATATCTAGCACGTATTTCTGTATTGTGCAAACAATTTAGATCCAGACACAGCTCCACAGTAAATGCGATCGCAGCCATTGCTTCTGCTTGCAATTCTGCTGCGATCGCCCGCCCATTTACCCGTTGCGATCGATTTTCAACTACTCTAAGGCATAATCCCTTTAATGAACCAGCCGATAAATATACCTATAAAAAAAGCTCCGATTTGACCCGTAGATACAAAATTATTCCACGCCTTTTGGATATTAGTAAAAATTGTGTAATCTTGAGCCAGTATTGGCGTACTCAGATGCGATTTCACCGCCAACAAATGAGCTGCACTGTTCCAATCGATCGACTGGGCAAATCCGGTAATTTCCGGCATCAAATTAACTATCATTTTCGTTTCTCCTGTAACCGATTTAATTTTCAATACTACCAGCGTCATGTCATCTTCATTGCGATTGCCAGCGCCAATAAACTGCTGCACTCGATCGAACAAATAATTCAATATTTGCTCCGACTCTTGATAATTTTGACAGGCAAACTGAAAAGCAGCAATCAAATTTTCCTCATCAAAACGATCGCCCCTTTGATTCGCAGCATCTGTAAAACCATCGGTGTAGTAAATAATAGTATCTCCCGACTGCAATTGTACTTGCGCTTCTTGATAGCGCGAATCCGCATCCAGCCCGATCAGCATCCCCTCCAAAGTATCCAACCGCTGGATAGAATTAGTTGCCGACCGCCACAACAAAGGCGGGTGATGGGCAGCATTGCTGTAGGACAAAATGCGAGTTTTCGGGTCGTACTCCGAATAAAACAGAGTTACAAAGCGGTGGGAATTTTCCAAATCCGCGTGCATTACCCTGTTTAAATGTTGCAGAATTCTCGATGGCGAGTGGCGGTTGAGAACCTCAGCCCGCAGCATTCCCCGCGTCATCGTCATCAGCAGGCCGGCCGGCACTCCTTTGCCCATCACATCGCCGATCGCAATGCTCCAGCGACCTTTGTTGATTTTGGACTTGAGATTTTGCATCAGGGATGGGGGGTGTTCCCCCTCACTCTCCTTGCCGATCGGGTCGTAGTCGGCGGGAATAAAATCGTAATAATCGCCCCCAACTCTGCTAGCCGTATCGCAGCGGGCGGCCACATCCGCACCGGGAATTGTGGGGCAGCAGCGGGGCAGCAAGCGCAATTGAATTTCCGCACCAATTTCCAATTCTCGGTCCAAACGTTCCTTTTCAGCAAGCTTAGCCGTCAGCTCATCTTTATAAATCGCCACAGCAGTTTGATCCGCCACCAGCCGGACTAATTTTTGGCGGCCGGCCGTCCGGACGTACTGAGGGTCCCTGCTAAAAACGTACAGCCGCCCCCGTTCCGCATTTTTCACTAAAATCGACGTGCCAAATAAGTGAACGTCCGGCCCAAAATAGTGACTCAATTGAAGGTCGAGGCTGGACATTTGACCTGCAGTATCGGCCAAAGGTTCTACATTATTGGTTCCCGCATCTGCTGAAACCTGCCTCGTGACTATTTCCAAAGCTTTGCGCATATCTTGGCACTGCCGTCCTTCTTGGCAGTGCAGTTGCTGGAACCTGACTTGGCCGTTGGGTTTGAAAAGCACCAGGGCACCTCCATCAGCGTCAGTAACGCGAGTAGCAACCAAAGGCACTAACTCTAAAAACTGATTGAGGTTGTTCAAGCTGCGCAGGGCAAAGGCTAGGGAGCCCAACATATCTTGAACGTTGTGCTGTTCCCGATGCAAGCGGGCTACCAGTTCTTTGAGGGCAAATACAGGCGTCACATCGGTAGGATTGCGACCGCCGGGGCGGTCAGCCGGTTGAGGTGAGGGACGAGGCAAAGGCACAGCAGTCATTTTAAATTTGTGATTTTCGATTTTAGATTGAGGAGGAACGATTTTAGCTCAGATAGTTGAGGATTTTAGATTGTTGCGCCGCAAGAGAGCACCTCAAAAATTGGGGACGGCTACAGATACCCCATCGATCGAAAATCTAAAATCTAGAATCTAAAATCGAGCAGGGCTTCCACGAATTCGTAACTAGAAAACGGACGCAAGTCTTCGATGCTTTCCCCGACACCTATAAAGCGGATTGGCAAGCCCAGTTGCTGCACTACAGCTAGGGCAACACCACCTTTAGCAGTTCCATCGAGTTTTGTCAATACTACTCCGCTCAATTTTGCTGCTTCTGCAAAAACTTCCGCCTGTCGCAAACCATTTTGACCTAGCGTTGCGTCCAAGACCAGTAGAGATTCTACGGTAGCGCCGGGAGCTTTTTTGTCTACTATCCGACGGATTTTGCTCAATTCGTCCATCAGATTTTTTTTGTTTTGCAGGCGGCCGGCGGTGTCTACGATCAGCAGTTCGGTGCCTCGGGACTGGGCGGCCGCGATCGCATCAAACACGACAGCAGCCGGATCGGTGTTTTTGCCGGGGTTGGCGATGATTTCAACATTGCTGCGGCTGCCCCAAACTTTGACTTGTTCGACGGCGGCGGCGCGGAAGGTGTCGGCGGCGGCAATTAAGGTTTTGTAGCCGGATTTTTGGGCAATGTGGGCTAGTTTGCCTATTGTAGTGGTTTTTCCAGCACCGTTAACCCCGACGATCAGCCACAGATTGAAGGTATCTTTTTCGGGAGCGAATGTCAGGCTGTAGGCGGGGTTGCCGGCGGCACTTTCGGCACAGGGAGCGTCGAGAAGGTCGCGCAAAATGGTTTTGAGGTAAGCTAGAGCCTGTTCTGGCGGCAGCGTTTCTTCCCGGAGTTTTGCTTGGAGTCGATCGATAATGATATCGGTAGCTGCAACTCCGACATCTGCTTGCAGCAGCAAGGATTCAATCTCGGCTACGGCATCTTGATTTAGCGGGCCTTGACCGACGATCGCCTTAAGTTGGTTAATTAAGCTGCGCCTGGTTCTTTCTAAACCTTTGCGCAGTTTTTGCAGCCAAGTGATTTCTTCGACGGATACTTGGTCTGGACGGCGGCCTTGACTGGCAAGGATTTCGGAGGACCACAGGAAACCTTCGTCAAGCACAAACTCAGGTATTTCTGGTTCAACAGTCGCTGGGGTTGTGGCTGCAACTGGCTCTGGTTCTTCGATCGCGGTTTCTTTGAGGCGCTCGATCCTCTCCAGGCGATCGGCCTGAGCTTTGGCCCAAAACGGCACGGGTTCGCCATTATCGGGCGCTGGTGTTTCGGCGGTTGGGGTGGCAGGTTCGGTAATCTCTAAATTCTCTATAGGAATAGCTACCGATTCGGCAACTGGCGGGGCAATTTGGGGGGCTTCAGCAGGCTCTGGCGGAATTTCTGCAATTTCTGCTGTTGGTGGCGTTGCGGGTGCAGGTTCGGCAATTTCGGGGATTTGGGCGATCGGGGCGACCTCGGCTGAAATTTCTGCTGCTGCGGGTTCCGAAGTTTCTGAAACTTCTGTTGGGGCTGCGGTTTCCGTTTCCGGCTGGGGAGTCTCTAAAACTGCTACTGGTTCTGCGGGGGCGGCGGTTTCAGCTTCCGGCTGGGGAGTTTCTGCTGTTTCGGAAACTTGGGTTTCGGACTGTTGCTGTTTTTGAATATTTTTGTAAGCAGCTTTCGCCCAAGCCAGGTAGTCTTCGGCTACGGCGGGGGAATTCGGTTCTGCTGTTGGTGGTGCCGCATCTGTTGCAGGCTCAGCCTTCGGAGATGCTGGCGGTGTATCTTGAGGCTGTTCGGGTGGTGTTTCTTGTTCGGAGGAACCGCTTTCGGTGTACTGGCGGCGAAACCAATTAAAAACCATAGAAGTAAATGGGTAATAGTAGTTATTTAGTCATTTGTCTTCAGTCCTTAGTTTACGGTGGATTGTGGGTTGTTGAGGGGTTCGATCGAATTTTGCGATCGGTCAACGGCAGTCTCAACAACGCTGCTGCATCTTCACAAGCAGTGTGGTGCGTCGCTACGAGTTCGCTGCAATGGCAACAATTATCGCAGCGACGCACCCTACGATGACTAATCACTAATGTCTCATGACTAATGACTGCTGACTAAAGCAATAAAAAAAGAGGCCGATAGACCTCTTACCCCAGACCCATCCATCCTCGGATGTTAAAGTAGGCCTGTATTGGCTCCGGGCTTGCCAGTAGCCAGTTGCACTTTAATAATTTTGCCGCCCATTTTCATAATTCTTTGCTGTTCCCGGAACCAGTTATCGTAGGGAACCAGCTTAGTAAAGTAGGTATTTTGCAATTCGCGCTGAGTGCGGATGCGGGTTTGGCTGGGGACGCAAGCAGTCACTTTAAACATTCTCATGGCAAAGTATCTCCCGAGTAAGTGAACAAATTTTTAGATGGATTTTTAAAAGATTCAAGGCAGGGAGTTAGGAGTCAAAACTAGCTCGTTAAAACCGATCGAGCTGTAGTAGAAGATACTCTCTCGAAAAGCCTTTGACGGTCTAGCAATCACTCGTAACTTCCCTGACCTCTTTCAAAGAGAAAGATTGAAAGTCAAAGCTTGAAAGTTAAAAGAAGCCAGCTAGAAATTATTTTTTCTCTCTTCCTTCTTCCTTCTTCCTTCTTCCTTCTTCCTTCTTCCTTCGTGTTAGCTCAAGCCAGAGCAGATGTAGTCGAAATAGACGCCCATTTCTTTACCAGCGTCAGAACCGACTAAACCGGCGGTGACTTCTTTCATGGATTGGATTGCTTGCACGGTAGAACCGATGGGTACGCCCAAGGAGTTGTAGGTTTCTTTCAAACCGTTGAGCACGCGCTCGTCGAGGATGGAAGGATCGCCAGCCAGCATAGCGTAGGTTGCATAGCGGAGGTAGTAATCCAAGTCGCGGATGCAAGCTGCGTAGCGGCGGGTGGTGTACATATTGCCGCCGGGACGAGTTACGTCAGAGTAAAGCAGAGACTTAGCAACTGCTTCTTTAACGATTGTCGCTGCGTTAGCGCTGATGGAAGTAGCGGCGCGGACGCGCAGTTCGCCAGAAGCGAAATAGTTCTTGAGCTTGTCCAGAGCGCTGGAGTCCAAGTATTTGCCTTGAACGTCAGAGGAATTAATAACGGCGGTAATTGCGTCTTGCATGATTGTCTTGTTTCCTTGAAATTGGCTTAATCAGTTTGATTCGGGATTTGGAATTTGGGACTTACCCGTTGCTTGTTAGTAGCAACCTCAATCTCAAATCTAAAATCGAAATGCCTTACTGCATTGCGCCGATCACGTAGTCGAAGTAAGCAGAAGCTTCAGCAGCATCTTCTCCAGACAGCAGCGAGCTTGCAGCGCTCTTCATAGCGCGAACGCCTTCAGCGACGGCTTCGATGGGAGTACCGAGGGATTTGTACATTTCGCGGACGCCAACAATACCGATTTCTTCGATCGGGGTGATATCGCCAGCTACGATTCCGTAGGTGATCAAGCGCAGGTAGTAGTCCAAGTCGCGCAAGCAAGTTGCGGTCATTTCTTCGCCGTAAGCGTTACCGCCGGGGGAAACGACATCAGGGCGTTTTTGGAACAGTTGGTCACCGGCTTGCTTGACGATGCGCTCGCGGGATTCGCTCAAAATTTGAGCGATCCGAACGCGGCGTTCGCCAGAGGTGACAAAGCTTTTGATCCGATCTAATTCGCCCGGGCTCAGGTAGCGAGCTTCAGCGTCTGCGTTAACGATTGATTTTGTGACGATACTCATTGTATGTGTACCCGCTGGATATTTTGCTGTGCGAACTGCTCCGCCCCAAGCTATCGATGGCTGGTGCTTGCATCCCTTACCTCTTGCTGGCGGCAGGAGCTTTGACGCTTTAGGGGGGCGACTTTACCCGCAACTTTTAAGGTTGTTGGGTCGCCGCGGCCTCAAACGTTTGACGGCGCTGGTTCTGCACGCCGGTGCGCTTGTGTATGCCCGCACTAAGCCTGTCGCTTACAATACCACACATGACTGATGCGATCGAAAGATTTACGATCGAGATTGCAACAGCTAAGTGGACGACGATCGAGAGTCTGTTGGGCAGTTAGTGGGATGCTCTCCGATCTAAACTACCTCTCGGAAGTATTTTGAGGCATTATGTTCGCATTCTGAGTGTTACTGTAACAGTTTGTAATAATTCTTTTCATTTTTGGAGATCCGGCTGGGAATTTAACGCCAACGATCGGCAAGTATAAAAAGGGCTAGGATCGTTTCATTTCAAAGGTTGCAGCCATTGGCTGGCGTTAAAAAAACGGCAGGGCGGGCGATCGCATATTGAAGGTGGGGCGATCGATCGAAATCTCGAATATAGGCAAACCGGCCGCCATCGGGGCGGGTACGGAGGCATGGGTGCCCGCCAAGTCGGGACAGCGAAAGTCCTTTTCAAGCAGACTCATGGAGGACTGTTGAATTATTCAGCCGTTAGGAAAATCGCGATCGTTCGGAAATACTGAATGTTGCAGTTGTAGCTAAATCAAACTTTAACTTTTGATAAGGTGCGCTGTGAAAAGAAATCTACCAGCCGTTAAAAAAGCTTTGCAGTTTGGACTTAGTGGCGCTGTCGGCGGTTTCGCGGGCAATCTAATTACTGAACCTTTCATGCACTTCGATCGCCTATCGGGATCGGAACCTTTTTTTGATAGTGTATTGTCTACAGCTCGTTGGTTTGGGTTGGTTGGCGGCGGTATTGCTGCTGCAATAATGTTCGGTTATTATTATTATGTGAAAGGCAAGCCGCAAATCAAACAAGCTTTTAAAAATGGTGGATTGTTTGGTTTAATAGCAGGGGCAATTTCTGGGGCGATCGCGGAAAGTATTTATAGCGGTATCGGTCCGAATGAATTATTGCGAGTAATTTGTTGGGGAATCGCTGGCAGTTTGTTAGGACTTGCACTTTCTAAACGCATTCCGAATTTAGGAATGCTGCGGGGCGCGGGAGGCGGCGCTGTTGGCGGGGTTTTAGGCGGTTGTTTGTTTATTTTGTTGGCTTATAATTTATCCGGTACAGTCGGTCGTTTGGCGGGATGCGCGGCAATTGGTTTGGCAATTGGGATGATGCTAATTGTTGCAGAAACTTTGTTTAACAAGGCTTGGCTGGTAATTAGTTACGATAATGGAAGTAGTCGCACGCTCAGTATTGGTGCAGAACCAGTGACTTTTGGCAGCGATGAAAATTTGTCAATTATTTTCATTCCCAATGTTGCACCCTTAGCGATGAGGTTTCAATTAGAAGAAAATCAAATTGCGTGCGAAAATGTTGATAAGGGAACGGTAAGTTATTTGCGATCGGGCGACCAAAAAAGAATCGGAAATTGTACGGTAACGGTGGGTAATTCTGATTTGTCTGTGGCAAATTACAGTAATATTGCGCCTGCAGTGCGATCGAACAAATCTGCTGTGGCTGCTGCGATCGGCCGCCAATATTATCTCAAATTAGAAAACCGAGTGATTCCACTAATTGCAGGAAGTCAGTTATTTAGCTCTGACATACCGAGTTTATCAGCCGTTGGATTGAATGATGTTGTAGCGGTAGTTAATTTTCAACCTCAAGGCGAGTTTGAATTGGGATTGACAAATTGGTCCGATCGAGCTTGGTGGGTAACAGATATGGCAGGCGACATGAAACTTGTAGAACCAGAAAACACTCTAACTTTAGCATTGGGAATCAAAATTGAGTTCGGCAAAATTGAGGCAGAAATTGTCGCAAACTAAAAAATGTTAAATCTCCAATAAGATAGTTTGTACTGTGGACTAAAGTCCGAAATAGGGAGCGGACTAAAGTCCACACTACGAACCTAACTACGAACCTAGAAGTAAATATTAAATCAAGCAGAACTGCTGCTAACTCCAGTAATTACTGCCGCCCCAATTAAATGAGCCAAACGCAAAGCTTCGGGAACTTTACCATTATCCGTCAAACGCCGGAGAACCGCAGCTATCACCTCCGGATCTTCGCCGCAAACTTGAAAAAAGAACGGTTCAAAAACATGAATTTTTCCGGCGCGGCGCAGCAATTCCAAACGGTATTCTGCATCTGGAAAATAGCGAATAGCTTTTTCTACAGCAGCTAAATCCGGCGGGCGGCGCATGACAGCAACGCAGGGAATTTGCAAGCGCGATGCTAATTCTGGCAGATCGACAATATTGAAGCCGCCGAAAGCAATTCCGTCTAATAAAACTAGATGCAATTGCGGCAAAAACTTGCCACCGATAAGTAACTGGCAAATAGCAGCCGTCGCATCCAATCCGTCGGGCGAGACTTTTCCCCACACCATCCCATCAAATCGAGTTCCACCGCAAACTATGCCCGCGATCGAAACTGGTGTGCCGCTTCCCCGAGAAAATGGAGCATCATCAAAACCGATAACTTTTATTGTTCGATCGAGCCTCAGTAAATCCGCCAATTTCAACGCCGTTAATTCCTTCTACTTAAACTGCTAATGTTTTCCTAACTAGATTTATTATATACTAACTCGTCCGTAGTTGCGCTATCTTCGCCGACAAACCGCAGCTACAAACGAGTTAAACGCAGCAAAATGTTTAATAATGTAAAAATCAAAATCTAAAATTGCCCTTTATGTTAAAATAAGCCTTATTTAAACTTACAACAGCAGATAATAAAAAGGATTCAGACCATTGAAGAAATACGTAGCAGCTATCGACCAAGGAACCACAAGCACTCGATTTATAGTGTTCGATCGCGCTGGAAAAATAATCGCTAGCAACCAACAAGAACACGAGCAAATTTACCCCCAGCCCGGATGGGTAGAACACAATCCCGAGGAAATTTGGGAACGCACCCAAAGTGTCATTAAAAATACCTTGCAAAATTACAGTATTAATGCTAAAGATATTGCAGCATTGGGCATTACCAACCAGCGAGAAACGGCAGTTGTTTGGGATAGAAAAACGGGCAAAGCTTGGGGAAATGCGATCGTGTGGCAAGATACTCGCACGCGACAAATTTGTGAAGAATTAGCTGAAATTGGTGGCAAAGATAGATTTCGCGACAAATGCGGTTTGCCGCTGGCAACTTATTTTAGCGGACCTAAAATTAAGTGGATGCTAGACAATATTCTCGGATTGCGGGAAGCAGCAAATCGCGGCGATGCAGTTTTTGGAAACATCGATTCTTTCCTAATTTGGCATCTAACAGGAGGTACGCACGTTACCGACGTTACCAACGCCAGCCGCACGATGCTGATGAATTTGCAAACCCTAGATTGGGATGCCGAAATTTTGGAAATAATGGGAATTCCCCGCGAAATGCTGCCAGAAATTCGCCCCTCAATTCAAGTTTTTGGGACGGCAAAAGGATTGTTAGCTGGCGTGCCGATTGCGGCTGCTTTGGGCGACCAACAAGCGGCCTTATTCGGGCAAACTTGTTTCAGTTGCGGGGAGGCGAAAAATACTTACGGTACGGGCTGTTTTATGCTGCTGAATACGGGTGAGTCGATCGTCCCTTCAACCAGCGGGTTGCTGACAACAGTCGCCTACAAAATGGAAAAATCCCCTGCTATTTATGCTTTAGAAGGAAGCATCGCGATCGCGGGTGCTTTAGTGCAATGGTTGCGCGATAATTTAGGTATAATTCAAACATCTGCGGAAGTAGAAACTTTAGCAAATACAGTGGAAGATAGCGGCGGAGTTTATTTTGTGCCTGCGTTTTCTGGATTGTATGCGCCTTATTGGAAAGATAGCGCGCGGGGAGTAATTGCAGGTTTAACTCGTTACGTAACAAAAGCACATATTGCCCGCGCCGTGTTGGAAGCTACAGCATGGCAAACGCGGGAAGTTTTGGATGCGATGGATCGGGATTCTGGAGTCAAACTTGTATCTTTAAAAGTAGATGGCGGGATGGTTGTAAATCATACTTTAATGCAGTTTCAAAGCGATGTTTTAGGCGTACCAGTAGTGCGCCCTGCGGTAGCGGAAACAACAGCTTTAGGGGCAGCTTATGCTGCCGGTTTGGCTGTCGGTTTTTGGAGTCGGCTAGCAGAATTGCGCGCTAATTGGGCAGTAAATCGCACTTGGGAACCGCAAATGCCGATCGAACTTCGCGAACAAAAATATCGGTTGTGGAAAAAAGCTGTTTCCCGAACATTTGATTGGGAAGAATGAATCATCGATCCTATTCGCTAATTCGACAATCCGGCGGGGTTTAAACCCCCGCCTCATAGCGAAAATCGGTTGAAACCGAATGGAGCACCAATGTCAATAAGAGGTTTTCTGGTGGGGTGGGGGCGGGTTTATTAACCTATTTGCTACCTTCTGTGACTGTTGAGAACCCTTTCAAGGTCGAGAATCGAATATGCTGCGCTCGTTATTCGATTATCACCTTGAACCCTACAGGTTATTGCGACTGG